>JAAYVQ010000461.1 GCA_012517095.1 Phycisphaerae bacterium
GATTTCACTTCTGCGGAATAAAGAGGGATAACAAGACAAGAAATAACAATCCCCCATATCGGAATAAATTGATGGAATTGAATTTCTTCCGAATCCCGAATCATGTTGTTGACCTTTCTCCCTTCCAGTTTCTTATCAATTTTCTCAGATTCATTTCTTTTGACAACTGGAACAATATCCTCCGCGTTTACATATACCCTCTTCTCATCGAGTAGTCTCCGAACGAACCAAGATTATTTCGGTTGTCTGATCCGGCTGATCAGTTCCAGCGACTTACGGATCAGGATCTCTCCGGCTCCCTTTGCCAGATGTGTCGCCGAGCCGGATTCATATCCTCCTTCTTCATATGCCTCGGCATGGCAGACATAACCGATTATATCGTTGCTGAGCGATACGATTACAAGATTGTCGATATTCGCTCGTTTACGAATCTCCAAGCCAACCTCCGCTAACACCTCGCCCGGTAACCCGAGAATGACGATCTCGCCGATTCTCAAGACTTGAATTTCAGATCGGATGACCTCTTGCGCGGCATCCGATTGATTCGAACCGTCGGAGGATTCGGTTTTTTTTGCGGGGAATTGGATTTCCTTTCGAATCGCATCCAGTGACGCCGTATCCGATGTGCCAATGAACTGCAATCTCCGCACGGCTTCGCCCCCCAGTGCGCGGCCCAATTGCCGGTGAGCGGCCAATCCCCGCTGATAGGGCACCATATCGCCCGCCGTTCCCAATGTAAATAGACAGACTCCGCCTTCGGTTTGTTCCACCACTTCCATCGCATCGCCGGGATAGTCCGCCGAGACCGTTGTGGGCATCGAAGGATAGATACACACGGGGTGACAAGCAAAATTCAACAATGCCCCGATCGGGGAACCGTCGGCGTCTTCTACCCGCAGGATCCAGACCCTCGGGTCCACCGGGCCAAATTTCATATCCGAATTGGTTCCCGTCAATGTAAAGGAAACAGAGGTTGTACCATCCTGGCCGATTTCGATCTTTCGGGTGGTCGCCGTTTCTGCCGGGACGCTGAAAGTTGTCAGAACCGAGCCATCCGGTTTTTTCGTCCGACGGTTGAAGAGAAGTTCCGGTGCGGACCCGACGGAGGCGCCGATTTTGACTGTTTCCATTTTTTGTTGGGCGAGGAAAACCGCATCGGCGATTTTTCGGTTCAGTGTCTGTAGGTACGGCTGATCCAGTTTTAACGGGTCAATCCGTTGTTCCGGCGGAAGTTTGGATAGCGTGAAAACCTCCGGACCTGAATGGGTATGCGTGGCGCAGACCAGCACATTCTGCTCTGGAATTCCCGTTTTGTCCTGAATGATCTTGCGGACCGGTTGGGTGATTTCCTCCAGCGGAGTGTACAACAGGTCCGCACTGACAATCGCAAGGATCGTTCGTCCATCGCTGAGAACCAGCGCCTTGGCGTACAGTTCATCTAAAATCACATCGCTTGGTTTACCCTTGGAGCCAATCAAGGGGATTCCCAGCGGCGGCGTGATGTTGATCTTGGCACATCCACCTTGAAGTGATGCATGGCTGCAAGGGCAAAAAAAAGAAGAGTCTGCATAGAGAAAAGGCATTCCCACGACCATCATGAGCAAACCAACAGGATGTTTCATGGCATCCAACTCCTAAACTTTTTCGTTCCTGGTAAGAAAATTATACTGCAGCAACCGACCGGAAACCAGTATATTTGTCCATACCGTACAGAATTGGCTTAGATCGAATCGATTGGATAATTCGCCGAAATTTCTATTGCATCCTTCAGCAATAATGAATTATAAATACCGAATCAGGAAAAGATCCGTAAAAATCTCGTTAAGAGTCATTCGGGAGCAATTCCGTATCCTTCGTAACGAACAGGTCAATCGTGAAAGGGCATCATATGGATCGGTTGAATATGACTCGGCGCCAACTTCTGGCCACCGCATCAATCGGGGCGATGTCCACCCTGTCACAAGGTGTTCCGACATACGGCGATAACACGAAGAAAGCGGGCAAACTGGCGATTCTCGGCGGCGATCCCGTCCGGAAGAACAAGAGCTGGCCCGACTGGCCCTATCGCGATCAGAAGGTCATCGACTCGTTGATGAAGACGGTTCAAAGCGGAAACTGGTGTAGAATCGACACCCCATCGGGCACCGTCACCGCGTTCGAAAAAGAATACGCCGCGCTGATGGGGGCGAAATTCTGTGTCGCGACCGGGTCCGGCACCCAGGCCCTTCACACCTGTGTCGAAGCGATGGGGATCGGTCCCGGAGATGAAGTGATTACTTCGCCCTATACCGATCCCGGAACGATCGCGTCGATCCTTTCGGCCCGAGCCCTGCCGGTACTGGCCGATCTGGATACGGCTTCGTATCAACTCGACCCGGACGATGTGGAGAAAAAAATCAACGAAAACACCCGTGCGATCATGCCGGTCCATATGATGGGCCAGCCCTGTCACATGGAACGATTCATGCAAATCGCCAAGAATCATACCCTCAGGATAATTGAAGACGCCTGCCAGGCCCATCTGGCCGAATATCAGGGCAAGAAATTGGGAACCATCGGCGATGTCGGGTGTTTCAGTTTTCAGACCAGCAAGACGCTGGCCTGTGGCGAAGGCGGCGGGATTATCGGAAATGACGAGGTCCTCATGGACCAATGTTACACGGTCCACAACCACGGAACCTCGCGACGAGGTCGTACGGAGGTAATCGGACCCAAGTATCGCATGAATGAACTGGAGGCGGCCGTTCTCCTCGGCCAGCTCTCCGGTGTCCAGGAACGCTTCGCTCGGCGCAATCGCAACGCCGCCCGTTTGACCGCTCGATTGAAGGATATTCCCTGTCTCGTCCCCCAAAAATTATACGAAGGAACCACTGCCGGCTCATTTTACCTGTACGCCATGAGTTATAAAAAGGAACACTGTAATGGCGTCGATCGAAATGTTTTTCTCAAGGCCCTTAGCGCCGAGGGTGTCGCTCTTAGCCCGTACATCAAACAGGGATTACATAAAGAACCCTGGATCGACAACATTATCAAAACCAAGGTTTACACAAAAATGTTCTCCGATTCCCGGCTTCGCCTGTTCAAAGACCAGTGCCAGTGTCCCGGGTGCGATCAGGTTTGCCACGAGATGGCTATGATCTGGGCATCCGGACCGTTACTGGGGACGGAAAGCGATATGGACGACATCGCCGACGCAATCGAAAAAGTGTATGACAATCGAGACCAACTTCTATCATTATGAGAAGTCGGATCCGATTCAAAACTGAGAAATCGAATTGATCGAGAATCAAAAACCAATCGGAACACCAAGTCGATGGGATTCGTTAATCCAAATCCCACAACGACAAGGGATAAGATCATTCCAAGATTCCGAAACAAAGGGAAGAATTCGGCCAGTTAATACAGGTCGAAATAATCCTTAACTCGATGAATTCAAAGAACTTGCAGCGAGCTCAAATATTCCCCAAAAGAACGGGGTATTCAAGATGTTTTCGGTTATAATGATGAAGCAGGAAATTGAAATCGGCCCACCCAACTAAATGGGTATGTTCGATATTTGGATGTTGATACGGTTCGTTTATGCGAGGAAACTATGAGCTGGATGATTCACTTTGTTCGGATCAATGGATTACTCTTCCTGGCCTGCGCCGCGATCGCTCCCGCCCCGGTACTGGCTGATCGTCCGCCCATCACGACAGGATCGTTGTTTGAAGAGATGATTGATCTGGCGGACCTCTCGCAGTTTCCCGATCCGGCGTATCGTACGATCCAGTTTTCGTCATACGATCATCGCAGCCGGTTGCCGGGCGGGCCGGAGTGGTTTGCCAACGCGGACGGATTCGGGGGAGAGCCGATTCCGAATTTCATCAAAGTGTTGCGCGAACCCGATGCCAAGGGGATCGGCGAGTACTTGTTGGCCGAGTGTGAGGGGCCCGGTGCGATTGTGCGTTTATGGACGGCGGCGATTTCCGGAACGGTTCGCGTGACGATCGACGGAGCGGAAACGCCTGCTTTCGAGGGCGGTGCTGACGAATTTTTCCGGAGGCCTTATGACCGCTTCCCGCAGGCTGAAAAGCTTCAGATGGACCGATTTCGTAACACGGTTTATCAGCGGGATGCGTCGTATGCTCCGATTCCGTTTGCCCAATCCCTTCGTGTAACCTGGACGGGAAATGTCGGCGAAATCCACTTTTATCACTTGCAGGTACGGCTGTATCAGGCGGGAACGCAGGTTGTCAGTTTCAGCCCCAAGGATCTGGAAACCTATCGCGAGACAATCGACAAAGTTACAGCAGCAATGGCCGATCCGGACAAGAACCTGGCGCCGAATTCCATGCAGTCGGTCTCATTTAGCGAGAAGATCGCTCCCTCGGAAAAGAAAACCGTGGCCAAGTTCGATGGCGCGATGGCTGTCAAGCAACTGAGCATTCAAGTAACGGCCGAGAACCTCGACCTGGCCTTACGACAAACGGTTATATCTATCACCTTCGACGAATATCCATGGGCCCAGGTACAATCGCCGGTCGGAGATTTCTTTGGCGCTGCGCCGGGGGTGAATCCATTCGAGTCGTTGCCGTTTTCTGTAAAGCCCGACGGGACGATGATCTGCCGGTTCGTGATGCCGTTCGAAAAATCCTGCCGGATCGAGTTGCAGAATCGCGGCCAGCAATCGGTCCATGCAAAAAGTCATGTGATCGTTTTGCCAATGGAATGGACCGATCGTTCGATGCATTTTCGCGCGCGGTGGCGGGCGGATCACAATCTGACGGCCTCCAATCGCGAGGTACAGGACTTGCCGTTTTTGCTGGCACAGGGAAAAGGCGTTTATGTGGGAAGTACTTCGTATTTGATGAATCCGTGCCCGGTTCCGACCCCGGGAGGAAACTGGTGGGGCGAAGGGGATGAGAAAGTATTTGTGGACGCGGACTTCGAGCCGTCGATCTTCGGGACCGGGTCCGAGGATTATTACAACTATTCGTGGTCGTCGCCGGACATCTTCGCATACCCGTATTGCGGCCAGCCGCGAAATGACGGGCCGGGAAATCACGGATTTGTAACCAACTTCCGGTGGCACATCCTCGACGGGATTCCTTTTCAGAGCGGGATTCGATTTTACATGGAACTGTTCAGCCATGAACGAGTGCCCGGTTTATCGTATGCCAGAATCGGGTATCACTACGCCCGGCCGGGAGTCATGGATGACCACCAGACCTTGACGGCAGACGACCTGCGGATCCCGGCTCTTCCCGACTGGCAGCCGGCCGCCCGCGGCGCAGCGTCCAATTCGGTCTTCTACGCCGCCGAAGAAATCCAAACGGAAAACAAAGGCACTCGCTTGCTTGACGCCAAGATGTGGGCCGGGGGTAAGCTGCTGGTCTGGAATCCGACGCAAGAGAACAATCGTAAAACCTTCAATATCCTAGTTTCAGAGGCCGGAAAAAAGCAAATTCATGTCGCGATGGCAATGACGGACAAGTCCGGCAAAGTCGCCTTTGAGCTGGACGGCAAGCCGCTTCCGCCGGATGATAACGCCGAGTCGATCGACCTGAATGTCGCCGACAGGACACTGCTGCGGAGTTTTGCCCTCAAGCCGCAGGACCTGAATGCCGGAGATCACACGCTGACGATCCTTTGGAAAGGGGCTCCGGCTTCCGTGGCCGAGCCGCAGGTCGGCATCGACTTTATCTGGGTGCAAAAAAGGTAGAAAGCCGGACCCATACCTTTTTCGGGGTGATATGAAGAATCGTGTGCTGATTACCACAGGTCTGTTTATTACGGCCGTAGCTGTCGGGGCGGTTTCTTTTCAACCCGATCAGCCCACCACCGTAAGTTTTACAGCTGTCGAAGCTCGGTTTGTTCGACTCGCCATCTGCGCTTCATCACAGGGTCAGCCCTGTATCGACGAACTGGAAATATACGGCCCTCAGAGCGACGAGAATCTGGCATTGGCCAAATCGGGAGCTGTCGCATCGGCGTCATCCTGCCTACCGGGATACGCAATCCATCAGATCGTCCATCTCAATGACGGCCTGTACGGCAACAGCCACAGTTGGATTGCGGAAAACTCAGGGGGAGAATGGGCCCAGATTCAGCTTCCAAAACCGGCCGTGATCCATCGCGTGGTCTTCTCGCGCGACCGCGAAGGAAAATTTCATGACCGCATGCCGGATGTTGTGGAGGTTCAGTTATCCCTCGATGGAAATCAATGGAAAACAATGGCGAGGGCGAGTTCCTTTCCGTCCTTATCCGAACCATTTACACAGGAGGGTTTGTTTCAGTACGCCTTCGAATGCGAAGATCTTTCCTGGCAAAGGATCGACAAAGGAAACTCTTTGACTCGTATTCTACGGCAGATGGAGGAGATGATCGGCCGAATGTCGGCGGCGGGAGTGGAGGTGTCCGGCGCGGCAGCCGAGTTGGCGGAATTTCGGCAGCGGCAGGCCGCGATGCAGAAGGAACCGCCGTATTCATTGAAGAGAGCTGAACTGCTATATCAAGCCCATCTGGCCAAGCGGCAATTGTTCCTGCGGGATCTGCAACTGGCCGAGGTGCACAAGATCCTATTCGTCAAGCGACAGCCCTTCGAACCGTCGCACAATTACAGCGATTTGTTCGATTCGGCCGGCGATGTCGGCGGCGGGGTCTGCGTGCTGGAGATTCCCCGGATCGATGGTAGTCTTGTCCCTGAAAAGGCGAGTGTGACCACGCTATTTGATTCCGGCGACGGGATCGCACGAGACCCGATGGCCTCGTTCGACGCCCGGACGGTTTATTTTAGCTATCGTACCTCCAAAAGTGACTACTATCACCTTCACTCCGTCGGCGTTAAGGGCGGCGCGGCGCGTCAGCTCACCAACGGCCCGTTTCACGATTTCTATCCATGTCCCCTTCCCGACGGAGGACTGGCGTTTATCAGTACCCGGTGCAAAGCGCGATTTCTGTGTTGGCGTCCGCAATCCTTTGTGCTGTTCCGCATGGACAGCGACGGGGAACAGATCCAACCGTTGTCGCTGGCGAACCTGAGTGAGTGGACACCGTCGGTGATGAACGACGGCCGAATCCTCTGGATGCGGTCGGAGTACCTGGACAAGGGGGCCGATTTCGGCCACACGCTGTGGGCAATCCGGCCGGATGGGACGCACCCGGAACTGATCTTCGGCAACAACACGCTGAACTGTTACGCCAACGGACGACAGGTGCCCGGCACCGCCGAGATTTTGTGCACGCTGGTCTCGCACGGAGGTGATCTCAACGGCCCGATCGCGCTGATCGAACCGGAGCGAGGACGATCCAATCCCGCGGCGATCTCGAACATCACGCCCGATGTGGCCCCGCAGTATCACATGACCTGGCTCAATCGGCAATGTTTTCGCGATCCGTTTCCGGTCAGCCGTGATTACTACCTATGCAGTCATGCGGGTTTCGACCGGTTCGGGATTTATTTGATCGACCGATACGGAAACCGCGAGTTGCTCTATCTTGACCCGCAAATCGGGAGCATGGCCCCGACCCTTCTGCGGCCGGTCCCCACCCCGCCGGTAATGGCCACCGCCGCTGAATCCGGAGAATCGGCACCGAGTCAGGCCGAGTTTTTCGTGGCGGATATCTATCGGGGGCTGGGGCCCGCGGTTAAGCGCGGGAGTGTCCGTTATATTCGGATCTGTGAGGAGGTTCGGGCCGGGTTGATTCAACTTGCCAATGGAGAATTCCAGGCCGATCACGAGCCGTTCGAGGACTGGTACGCCACACCCACCCACAAGGTTCGAGGGCCTTACGGCTGGCCCAGTTTCGTGGCCAAGGGTGATCTGGGGATCGTACCGGTGGAGGAAGATGGATCGGCCAACTTTACCGCGCCGGCCGGAAAAGTCTTGTACTTTGAAGCGCTCGACGCGGATCTCAATGAGATCCAGCGGATGCGCAGTGTCGTCCAGTTACAACCGGGAGAGCGACGCGGTTGTATTGGGTGCCATGAAAACCGCCTGACCGCAACGCCGTCGATACGGCCGATGCCGAAGGCGGTTCGGCGACAACCCAGCGCGCCTATACCGCCACCATGGGGGGTGGGACCGTTCGCATACGAGAAGGTCGTACAGCCGGTGTGGGACGCCAAATGTATTCAGTGCCACAATGCCCAGGATCAACAACAGATCAATCTGACCGGTGTCCTCGATGCCGATGGGGTTCCGGCCTCGTTCCGGACATTGATTGAAAAGGGGTATGTCCATTACTTCGACTTTGCCTGGGGTCGAGAACACAACAAAGCCGAGCCACTGACTTTCGGGACGGTTCAGAGCAAGTTGTGGAAAATTCTCAACGCCGGCCACTACGATACTCGCCTGACTGACGAAGAAAGCCATCGTGTCAAATGCTGGATCGATCTGAATTGTCCGCTTTGGCCCGATTATTTGTTTCGTCCCAGCCGTATTGGCGTACAGGCCGCAAACCGTCCCGCTCGATAATGATTCCAACACATCGCTTTCAAATCCGGATTGTGCGAAGATTCAACTCTTCGTTGTGCAAGATTCCAGATTGGAGTCATTCCATTCATTTCAGGTCAAGCCCCGTGTCCAATATCATTCGATAAACCTCGACAACAACCCCCTATCCATCAGTGGCAGAAATATATCCAAAATCAGCGAATGATTCTTGACTTGCTCCGGGGTGACCGGCAGAATATCAAAGGTTATGTGGAGGAACTATTTTTCTTTGTCTATACAAACGGAGGCCTGGACACGAATCATTTGTTGAGCGAAACGTGTTCAATTGGATCCTCAATAAATAGGTCCGATGGATCTCTATCCTCAAACAATAACGCAGGAACTCTAATAATGTATATTCATTGGGTTTTTCGCCTTCTTCACATCGGACTGATCACAGGGATCCTGTCATCGTTGGGTGTCAGCGCTCAATCGCAGCTACAAGAAGACAATCGCGGGCAAAGACAAAACCAGCCCCAGTCGCGCCGAACACAACGGGTGGTACCCATGAAGGAGGTCCATGTTGTCAGCCCGGACGGGAAGATCACATTCGTGCTTGGATCCAACCCGGAACGATTGACCTGGTCGGCAACATTGGACAATACGGCCGTCATCGAACCGTCGCCGTTGGATATGCGGCTCGACGGTTATGATCTATCCTCCGGGGTGATTTTCAGCAAGCTGGAAACCTATTCGATTGATGAGTCCTATCCGTGGCATGGAGCACACAGCACAGCGGTTAATCAATGCAATGGTGTCAAAATCGCGATGATACACGATCTGAGCCAGACACCGTATATCCTGGAAGTTCGCGCGTTCAACGACGGTGTGGCCTGGCGCCATGTGCTGGAAGGCAACAACGATTCGGTTCGCGTTCCGAACGAGTATTCCGTCTTTACCCTTCCTGCGGGAACCACCGTCTGGTATCACGACTTGGACGGGCATTATGAAGCCGAATACGATCAGAAGGAGGTCTCCGAAATCAAGGCCGGACAATGGGCCGGACCTCCGGTGACTTTTCAATTGCCGGGAAACGCGGGATATGGCTCGATCACGGAGGCTAATCTGGTCAACTATTCGGGCATGGGGTTGGAAAGCGACGGGCGACGCGGCTGGATCGTGGGGTTAGGCCATCGGCAACCCATTAATTATCCGTACGAGCTCCGTTACGGCCGCGACGAGGCCAAACGACTGGCGACGCCGGCGCCAATCACCGGAACGATCACAACTCCCTGGCGGGTGGTGCTGATTGCCCGCAACCTGAACACGCTGGTCAACAGCGACATTCTTCCCAATCTGTGCCCCCCCGCCGACTCGAAGCTGTTTGGGCAGGGGATGGATACGCCATGGGTCAAGCCGGGCCTGTGTGTCTGGGACTATGTGGACCGCAATTATGTCCGCAGCAATGGGACCCTTCAGTTCGACCGTATGAAGGATTTCTCCCGTATGGCCGGGCTAATCGGGGCCCCCTACCATATCCTGGAGGGTTTCGCTTTCGGCTGGTCCGATGACCAGATTCGGGAGTTTGTGGAGTACTCGAAAGAACAAGGCGTACGGGTCCTTTTCTGGCGGCACAGCCGGGACTTGCGAACGCCTGAGGCGCGGGAGGAATTCTTCTCGCGGCTGCATCGGCTCGGGGTAGCCGGGGCCAAAATCGACTTTTTCGACCATGAAGCCAAGGAGAATATCGACCTGTATGAGGCGTTATTGGCCAAGGCCGCCGAGTTTCAGTGCGTGATTGATTTTCACGGAGCCAACAAGCCCTGGACGATTGCGGACCTGGCCGAATGCCATGCTCTATGAGGGCGTCCGGGGAATGGAATCGAGCGGCCTGAAGCGGCGCGCCCGTCACGAGACGATTCTGCCATTCGCCCGGTATCTGGCAGGACCAACCGATTATACGACGATGATTTTCACCGATCGGCGGCGGGACTCGACCTGGGCACACCAAATCGCCTGCCTGGCGACTTTCCACAGCCCGATTCTGACGATCGCAGCTCACCCGCAAAGCGTGCTGGATAATCCGGCGTTGGATGTGATCAAGAGCATCAAGGCCGTGTGGGATGAGACGATCGTTCTGCCGGAATCGAAGATCGGGGAGTTGTCGATTTTCGCGCGGCGGAGCGGCCAGATGTGGATTGTCGCCGTCATGAGCGCCGGGCCGGTACGGACAATTCGGGTGCCGCTGGCCTTTCTCGGCGAAGGCGATTACAAAGCCACGCTGGTTCATGATGTCGCGGACAACCCCGCGGCGGTCAAGGTTGAAAACACAACCCTGGATCACAGAGGTTCATTGGAAGTCCAACTCCAGTCCGGCGGCGGTTTTGTCGGCCGTTTCGTCAAGTAACCGGATATTCTCGTATCCCATTAATCAGGAAGAAATTGACTCGTTGAGAAGGGAGCTGTAATGAAAGTAAATCGCTTGTATCCAGTTCAGGTTTATCTTCTTGGATTTTTCATGATCTGTGTATTCTATGGAGACATTCTGGCAGAGGACTTGAGAGCTCCGGGAATCCAGGAACTCTACCGACTGGATCGTTTGCCGACATTCAGGGAATCGGTGAAAGTGGCTTCTGTGTCCAGTTACGATCGAACGGGGGGCAACAACGACGGCTTTGGAGGACAATACTCTTTTGTCCGGAAGGAAAACGGAGGGCTGGTGCTGGCCGATCTGGAGGGGCCGGGGGTACTTTATCGGTTTCACACGCCAACGCCGACGGAAGATCTGCTGGAATTTTACTTCGACGGTGAACAGAAGCCGAGGATTCAGGTCAAGTATCGCGACCTGTTTATGGGCAATCATCCGGCGTTTCCGCGGCCTCTGGTTGGATTTGGAGGCGGTGGATTTTACAGCTATGTTCCACTGCCGTATGAAAAATCCTGTAAGGTATTCCTCAAGGCCGAACGGACACAGTTCTATCAGATCAATTATGCTCAATACCCCCAGGGGATGGGAATTCAAAGTTTCGCTGTCGAGCCGACGGTCGAGTATCAACAGTATCTCGAACGGGCTCGGAAACTGTTCGAGGCGGCCGGTACGGATATCAGCACCTATGTCATTCCGAAGGATGGCCAGGTTGAGAGTCTGGTTTCCACAGTCAACCTGGAGGCGGGGAAAGCCGTGTCTATATTCGATACAGATCGGCCGGGCCGGATTGTGGGAATTCGCCTTCGTCCGGCGGATGCACTGATCGGCAAGAAGCGGGATGTTTTGCTCCGGGCCTATTGGGACGGGGATTCAAAGCCGGCGATTGCCTGTCCGGCGGGTGATTTCTTCGGGTACGCCTGGGGTGAACCGGCTATGCGGTCGCTTCTTGTCGGTACGATCGACGATGTAAACTATTGTTATTTCCCCATGCCGTTTGACCAATCGGGTAAAGTGGAATTGTTTTCGGAATCGGGTAGGGATCGAAGGGTTTCCATCCAGGCGGAAGTGCTGTTCGTGCCGGTCGCCCGGCAGAAGAACGAGGGCAAATTTTATGCCCTCTGGCGGCGGGAGAACCCGACGACCAAGGGTAAGCCCTTCACATTCATCGAGACGAATGGACGAGGACATCTGGTCGGTCTGATCCAGCAATCGCAGGGATTCGAATCCGGTAACACCTACTTCTTTGAGGGCGACGATCAGACGACCCTCGACGGCGAATTGACGATCCACGGCACGGGTACGGAGGATTTCTACATTGGCGGATGGTACGATGTGGCCGGCCGGTGGGAATCAAGACGCTCGTTTCCGCTGAGCGGGTGCCTGGCATACCAAAAACATCTGGGCAGAACGGGGGGGTATCGGTTTTTCATCGGGGACGCCTGCGCGTATCGCAAGAGCATTCTTCAGACGATTGAACATGCCCCCACGGGGAACGATCTGCTAAACGATTACTGCGGTGTATCGTTTCTCTATTCGCAGGACCGCCCGACTTGTGATTTTTCGCTTCCCGACGCGGCCGGGCGAGAGGTAGTCGATCTGAAGCGGATCGTGTTTGCCGCGTGGTGGAATATCCCGATCGCCGCATTTTCATACCGGGATGCAACCCTGACAAAGGGAAATGAAAAGATTGACGGCCGGGATGTCCAGTTCCTTTCATTAAACGGGCAAGGCGGTGATGCGTTCGGACACCATTTCATCAGTTTCTCCTGCGAACTTCCCGCAGCGGGGATCTATAAAGTCAGCGTGGAAGCATTGAAAGGTCCGTCGCAGGGACAGGTTCAATGGTTTGTGGATGAAGCGCCGGTGGGACCGGCTGTGGATTTCTATGCGGAAAAAAGACGGCGAACGACCGAGGAAATCGGAACATCCGAACTGGTCGAAGGAGTTAATTCTCTGTTGTTTAAGGTGGTGGGTAAGAACGACAAGTCCCAGGGGCAGGCATTTGACCTGGTGAACATCATCTGTGAAAAGATGAATTGAGGGATTATGAATCGGCGCGAATTCATTTCAATCAGCGGGGCGACCCTGTGGGGTTTGTCGGCATGTTCGAGGGAGAATTTTGTCGAAGGACCGATCGTGGATTCCGGTTCGGGGATTCGCTGGCGAAGGCATGAACAATCTGGCTTATTTGAAACAGTATCGATGGACGGTCATTCGTTGGTTCATTCTGAAGAGGGAGTCGGCTTGGTCGATGGATTCTGTAGCATTGTAGAGGAGGGAAAGCCGGGAAGGGAGGTTCGTTTGACCACCGGCCAATCCCAGGGGAAGTGTGGACCGATTCGGATCTCGCTGGATCATCGAGTCCAGAGTAGTACCAGGGATTCGAGCGACGATCTTTTGGAAGCGACACTCACGCTTCAATCCCTTGCCGAGAAACCCTGCCAAGTGTATTGCGGATTTCTATCGGGTGTGCGACCCTGCCGGAATGTCGATGATCAACAGGTGTATGTTCCGATCTCCGCGGCCGGACTGGGCGACCCCGAGAACGACAAGCGGCGTCGGATGAAAGATTGTCATCAAACCGTCAGACCGGACGGATTCTTGGCACACTATCTCGAGCCACAGGCGTGCGATCCCCATCATTCGACGACGCGTGTTCCGCTGCTGGCGCCTGTGGTGGATCTTTTTGCGGAGAATGGCCCCTGTCGAGTCGCGTTTTTTGGCAGTTCAACCGAGCCGATTTTTTTCCAGGCGAAGGAAGGCGATTCTTTTCGGGCTTGGCGGTTGGGTCGGCTTGTGCGGCTTGAGCCCGGCCTATCGCAGGTGGTTCGAGTTTTCCTGTTCATCCATTCGGGCGATGCCGCGGAAGCGTGGAGCTTTTTCCATCAGTTCGGCCACAAGGAGGATTTTCCGGCGGTTTCATGGACGAATGAGGTACGGGTTCATTATTACGATTTCCTCTCGTCCGTGGCGGAAAACGGTCCCCGAGGCGGCGGATATGATCTGGACCTGGGACATTTCGGCGAGTTTCATGTCGGTCTGGCGACGCAGCATGGATACTATCTGTCCTACGGCGACTTTATCCATCCCGACCGGAAAGAGTGGAAGGCGATGCCAAATGACACGGCGGGTCCTGTGACCATGACCCTCGAGAAGATCAGAGCTCGTGTGGACGCCACGCGTAAAGCCGGCGTTCATCCGGGGATCTACATGCACTATACGATCCTGGATGAGGGATCGCCTCTGTTCGAGAAGATGAGGGATTCGATCCGGGTGGATGCCAATGGAAACCCGACGCCATTCGGTTGGGAAGGGCCGGATGTCATCAAGAAAACCTGGAGAATGTCGCATACCTCTGACGCATGGCGCGACCATCTGATTCGGCAGGCACAATGGATCATGGAGTTGTTCAATCCCGATGCGATAGTCCTCGACGAAACCTTCAGTGCCTGGGGTTATGATTACCACAAGGGACATGGCGGTCCATTGTCGCGGGGTGGCATTGAGCTTATGCGCAAACTGCGTCAGGTTGTCCGATCGTTCGGTCCGGATAAAGCGCTGCTGGCCAGCGACTGTTCGATGGCTAATTTCTGTCTCTGGGGTGATGGCGAGGCCGGTGACCACTGCTATGATCGCCTGCTCGGCCATGAACTGTATCGAAAGCCCCCGATCCGCTATATGGCTGCGCTGGGATCGAAGGCCTGGTTACCGTGCGCGTGGCTGTACAAATCTCTGTGGCCGGCACAGGTGGACCTGGCCCGCAAGGTCGGAGCCGCCGTCAGCGTCACAAACGGATGGGGCGACGCATTCGGCCTGACCCGACTCCCTGAGGATGCTCGAGAACAAATGCTCCGCGATATCGAAACCATGGTGAAATAACAAACTGAGTCAATTATCCTCGTATCGTTTTTTATGCATCTACACTTCTTAAGGGATACCCCTTTCCTCGAAAGGGGGTAACATCATCCGTCCCTCCTGAACTGGTTTCCGATGAGAGATCAACGAAATCCCCCACTTTGACAACAGAGCGTAACATTACGAATCATCCACAGTAATCTCGTCATGATTTCGATGTTGGATTCATACCTTCAAGTCCCAAGGAAAGGGAAAATGTTTTACATTCTTTTTACATCACGGAAGTATTGTCTCTACAAAGGTTTATCTCATTTTGGAACCATTCTGTGATAAATCCCCATCTTGATCGAAACCGCTGAGTATTCTGAAGCGTCTAAGCATATATTCTATTGAATGGGCAATTTCGTATTGTATGATGAATTAGAGTTGGAGATCGTATATCGCAAAGGAGATCAGACATGCTCGGAAAATCCGCATTTTTCATGATCGGAGTTTCATTCTTCTTACGTTTCGGTGTATTTATACCTGAAAGCTCGGCAGCTTCTGCAATAGACAAACACACCGTTACTAACTCAGATCTTTCGTTAGAGGCGATCACTTCCGACGGAATTACGATCGAGTTTCGGCCTCCTCAGAATCAAGGAGGCGTGCTCGAGGCGGAACTCTATGACTTGGACAATCACCTTCTGGCCAAGGTCAGTCGCCGTCACGAAGGCAAGCCCCTGCAGGTTGAACTATTCGCGCAGATCCACCAAGAGGACCCCGCCAATTACTACCTTCGGTACCGCTTCGATGTACAGCAGGAATACCGGCGGAGGAGCTTGGCCTACGCGGCGGAAGTGCTGGAGACGATTGTTCTGGGCCAGAAGGAATTCCTGGCCGGAACTCAACCGCAGATTCGGATCCTCGTTCGGGATCGTTCGGCCGGGATTCCAATCCACGGGGCAACCGTGTCGGTCGAATTGACGCGGGAAGACAAGGTCATCTCCAAGTTCACTTCGCGAACCGATGTTAATGGAGAAGTTGCCGCGACTCTGGATATGCCTGATGAACCCACAGACAATGACCGCCTCAAAGTCCTTGTTACAACTCGGACGGGAACGGACACCGTGGAGGAAACCATTCGGGTTCGCAGCGCTCTTCGTACCCTGTTGACCACCGATAAACCGTTATATCAGCCGGGACAAACCATTCATATTCGATCCCTGACCCTTTCACAACCCGATATGGCCCCCCTCTCCGACGCATCGATTACCTTCGAGGTGGAGGACTCCAAAGGGAACAAGGTTTTCAAGATTTCCCGTAAGACGGATTCCTACGGGATCTCTTCGGCCGATTTTGTCCTGGCCGACGAATTGAATCTGGGCTCGTACCGGATCCGTTCCATCACGGCCGGTTCCAAAGAGGAGAAAACCGTCACGGTCGATAAGTATGTCCTGCCCAAATTCAAGATCGATCTGAAAACGGATCGGAATTTCTATCAGCCCGGCGAAACGGTTAAAGGAGAGATCCAGGCCGATTATTTCTTCGGTAAATCCGTTGCCGGCGGAAAAATCCAGATCAAGTGTTCCAAGTTTGATGTCGCCTACGAAGATTTCCAGGTCGTCGAGGGAAAAACCAATCAGAATGGTCACTACATCTTCGAGGTTCGATTGCCCGGGCATTTTGTCGGACAACCTCTCGAGGCCGGCAAGGCATCGGCCAAGTTTGAGATCTCGCTGATCGATACGGCCGATCACAAAGAGACGATCACGCGCAATGTATCGGTCACCGCATCTCCGATCCTGATCGCCGCAGTTCCAGAAGGCGGCGATCTGATCCCGGGCCTTCCGAATAGAATCTATATCGTAACGACCTATGCCGATTCCACGCCGGCATCCTGTGCCGTCCGCTGGATGAATCCGCCCAAAGGAAATCCGGTTACTCTTAAAACGGATGCGGCCGGTTTTGGAGAGATCACTTTGGAGTCCAGAGCGGAACTCCCAACCGAGGTTTCTCTGACGGCCAAGGATGCCAAGGGCCAAACAGGGAAGGCCTCGATTTCGTTGCAGACGCGGCCAACTTCCGGCGATGAATCAATCCTTCTCCGCTTGGATAAAGGGCTATACAAAGTGGCCGATTCGGTTCTCCTGTCGATCCTTTCCTCCCGAAAGACCGGAACCGTGTATGTGGATATCATTAAAGATCGCCAGACCTATCTGACCCGAACCCTGGAGTTAAAGGACAGCCGAACCTCCGACAAGATCACGCTCGATCCGGCCCTGGCAGGTACCGTCCAGATCAACGCCTACATCATCGGCAAAAACGGCATCATCATCCGCGATCAGCGATTGATCCTGGTCGATCCCGCCAATGATCTTAGCATCGATGTCAGCAGCAATGAGGAATCGTATCTGCCGGGAACGGCGGCAAAACTGCAATTCAAAGTCACCAATAACCGAGGAAAGGGGGTCGCGTCCGCCCTGGGTATCATGGTGGTGGATGAGGCGGTCTTCGCACTGCAGGAGATGCAGCCGGGACTGGAAAAGGTGTATTTCTATCTTGAAAAAGAAATCGCCACACCTCGATACGAGATTCACGGCTATGAACTGGATCATTGCATCAGCGGACCGATTCCCCTTGGGGATTCCCCGGAACCTTTGGTTCGGCAGAACAACGCCGCCCGCGTTCTGCTGGCATCGGCCAAAGGAACGGGTGACTACTCGCTGAATATCAACACATTCGAGCGAGATAATAAGGCCAATCAGCTTCAACAAAAGATGGCCGATCGTTTGATGCCGAAATTTCAGAAAATTCAGAATGCGCTAAGTAAATTCTCCGAGAAACACCGTAAGGCCCTTCAAAAACGTTTCCAGACCGCGATCGATATCGGTCAGCTTGTGAAGGAAGGATTTCTCATTGAAGAAGACTCGCGGGATTCGTGGGGCGGAACCTTCAAGTTTTTTGGAACATGGTGTGCCAACTGCCAAAGTTTCCATGAGTACTCCGTTCTCTCGGCCGGAATCGACGGCATCTGGGATACGATCGACGACATTGCGATGCCGGGCAATGCCAATCGAGAAAGAATGATGGGCAGGGACTTGCGTTTCGATTTTGTATTGGCTGAAAAGCCCATGCCGGCCGTGGCAGCGCCGATGGGCGTGGAAATGCAGAAGGAAGCCAAGGCCGATGCCTTTGGTGTGCTTTCAACTTCCGGTAGCGCTCCAGATCAAGCCGAGCCCATCCGCATTCGCGAGTATTTCCCGGAAACACTGTACTTCCAGCCGGCGTTGATTACCGATGGTTCCGGCACGGCCGATCTGGAAATCCCGCTGGCGGATTCGATTACCACCTGGCGATTGACCTGCATGGCATCCTCCGCCAGGGGACAACTCGGATCGACCACAACCGGGATCCGCGTCTTCCAGGATTTCTTTGTGGATGTGGATTTCCCCGTGGCACTGACGCAAAATGATCAGGTCCATGTCCCTGTGGCGATCTACAACTATCTCAAGACCGATCAGCAGATCCGGCTTCAGGTGCAAAAGGAAGACTGGTTTGAACTGGAAGGCGTTTCGGAGAAAACGGTGACTTTGGCGGCGTCTGAAGTTCGTGCGGTGTATTTTCCGATTACGGCGCGCAAGATCGGGGTTCAGAAGTTCACGGTAACGGCGCGAGGATCCAGCAAGAGCGACGCCGTCGCGCGAACGGCGGAGATCCTGCCGGATGGAAAGGAATTTCTCGTCAGCCAGAGCGGTCGTCTGGCCGAAAGTATTCATCACACCATCTCCATCCCCGACAATGCCCTGGACGACGCAAGCAAGATCTTTGTCAAGGTCTATCCCGGAATCCTCAGTCAGGTTGTGGAAGGACTGGACAAAATGCTGCGAATGCCGTTTGGGTGTTTCGAGCAAACCTCTTCGGTGACCTATCCGAATGTCCTGGTAATGGACTACATGAAAACCACGGGGAAAATCACGCCGGAACTGCAAATGAAGGCCGAGGGTTTCATCAATACCGGGTATCAACGGCTGGTTTCGTATGAGGTTCCGGGTGGTGGTTTTGAGTGGTTTGGAAAGGCGCCCGCCCATCGAATTTTGACCGCTTATGGATTAATGGAATTTTTTGATATGGCCAAGGTATATGAAGTCGATCCGGCCATTATTTCCCGGACGCAACAGTGGCTGGCCAAATGCCAGGACAAAGACGGCTCGTACAAACCTTCCGAAGGCGGCATCCAGGAAGGAGCCGTGAACAAATTCACCGATGATGTCCTTCGAAATACGGCGTATATCACCTGGGCACTGGCTTCCACGGAGTATAAGGGACCGGAAATTGAAAAAGGGATCGGTTATTTGCGAAATCACCTGGATGGCATGAACGATGTTTACACCCGCGTTCTTGTGGTCAACGCCCTGGCGACGGTTGCACCGGAAGACAAGACGACACTCGATACCCTTCGAACACTGCATGATATGCGAATCGAAAAAGATGACATGGTCTATTGGGAAATCAAGACGGAGACGCCGACCTGCGGAACGGGCAAGGCGGCGGATGTGGAAGTCACCGCTCTGGCGATCCAGGCCTTTCTCCGTTGCGGACGGGAACCGGGGACCGTCAGTA
Source organism: Phycisphaerae bacterium (assembly GCA_012517095.1). Taxonomy (GTDB): domain Bacteria; phylum Planctomycetota; class Phycisphaerae; order Sedimentisphaerales; family Anaerohalosphaeraceae; genus FEN-1350. The sequence goes on from JAAYVQ010000461.1 coordinate 19,303, forward strand.
AAGCGATTACCTATCTCGTGAAGAACAAGGACGCCTTTGGAACCTGGCAATCCACGCAGGCGACGATCCAGGCCCTGCGGGCCATGCTCACGGCGGAACGCGGCGCGGTTTCGAAGGTCCGAGCCACGATCGAGGTCGTCTGCAATGACAAACAAATTCACCGCTTAACGGTTGATGAGAATAATAGCGATGTTCTTCAACTGGTCGATCTCCAGGAACAGACCCGCAAAGGCAACAATTCCATTTCGCTGGTATTAAACGGCGAAGGCGGCTTGATGTACCAGATCGTGGGGCGTTATTACCTGCCGTATGAGGGCAAGGGCCGTCCTGCTCAAAAGGAACCGATGACGATCGCGGTCGAATATGACCGGACGAAACTGGCCGCAAACGACATCCTCGGCGTCACGGCCACGGTGACCAATAACCGTCCGGGAAAGGCAAAAATGGTCATGGTCGATCTGGGATTGCCGCCGGGATTTACGCTGATCCCCGATTCATTGAATCGCGCGGTCGAACAGGAAACGATCGAAAAATATTCCACGACCGGCCGACAGATTATGATCTATCTGCGGGAAGTGGAAAACAGAAAGCCGGTCAAGATTCAATACCAGCTCCTGGCCAAGTATCCGCTCCGGGCCAAGACACCGAAATCGGCAACTTATGAGTACTACAATCCCGAGATCCGGGCGGAAACCCAACCAATCGAGTTAGTCGTTAACGGTGGTCAATCAGACTGAGCGCAATCCAATGGAGGTAAATCATGCGGCGAATCATGTACGAATGTAAATTGCCATGAATTGGAAGGATTTACTCGTTAAAAATTTCAAATCGGCGTGACTCATTACGAGCCGGATTTTGAATTTCCACCGTAATTACGCCGTCGGAATCACAACGATAAATTTCGGAAACTTCAAGATGGTTGAACTGATTGGTCGGGATGATATCGTTTTTCGAAACCGGAGCCGATAAAGGACAATTCGGATCGTAGGGAAAGAGGATGTCGGACCATGTTCGTACACCCCGCAACGGCATGCCATCCGGTCCCAGAGAAGTGCACTCCAGGTAACGAAGATGCCCGATATTGTGGGCGGGCCGATACCGAACCACCTTCTCCAAAGGCGACTCTCCCCGACGGGGAATCGGTGTACCCGCAGGAAAAATCGTGTCGAAGATTTCGGTTTGGCCGTGATCCTTCAGCCGGATCAGGCCGAAATGACGCGCAAACACTTCATGGTAGCTGATCCGATCCGCCGCACAGATCGCCGCGCCCAGCGCAACGGATTGAAAGGGTTTATCCGAAAGAATCACTCGACTGCCCGGAAATGCGCCGCTTACCATCTCCGATACGAACGGCAACTTCGAAGATCCGCCCACCAGATAGATCGTCAGGGGTTCAATCCCGCCGTTCATTCCCGGCCATTTGGCCGCGGCCGACTGGATCACCTCCCGTAACATCGAAACGGCCTGATCCAGCAACGGACAGATCCGTTCCCGATAGAGATCCACCGGCAGAGAAATCGTTTTTCCCCGCAATCCGAAATCCTGCGGATTGAGAAAGAGACTCTTGACGGTTCCCGTGGAAATCAGTTCCTTCTGGGCGCGGGCCTGTCGAAGCAGGGCATGCCGGGTCAAGGCACTGATCGACTCGGACGGAAGATCGAGTTTGGCCTCAAACATCTCCAGTAATATTCGATCAAAATCATCGCCGCCCAGCAGCTCAATCCCTCCTGATGTAACGACATGAAAATCATGCCCCTCGATTCGAACGACGGAGGCATCGAAGGTGCCGCCCCCCAGATCGAACACGGCCACCGCATACGGGTCCTCCGATTTACCGTTTCGCTTCCCCCCCGTAAGACAATCCGCCAATTCAACCGCCGATGCCGTGGGCTCGTTCAATGCGTTAATCACGCGGAAACCCGCCCTGCGAAAACATTCTCGCGTGATATGACGCTGAGCCCCATTCGAATGAGCCGGCCAGGTGATCACCGTCTCGAGCGGTTCGCTCTCGTCGAGCATCTGGGAACGGCGGATCGAATCGGCCAGCGCACGCAAGAAATCCGTAAACAGATCGGCCAGATCCAAATCGCAGTCGGATTGCCCCGCTCCGCCGTTTTTCGAATCGCAAGCCGAATTCGGCGAAAGGGATTTGCCCTCCATGTAGTTGCGCAATTCCCGCTTAAGAGAAGGAATGAAGATCAGATCGCTCGAAGCACCCATCTCGACAAACTTCCGGTCCGCTTCGAGACCAAACCACCGTTGATGGGTCTGGGGATAGACCAGAATCGCCGAAGGAAAAATCTCCTGGACAATCGTCCCTCGACGGGTTTGAGCTTGATGCAACACAACGGAAAACAGGCCTCGATCAAAAATCGCGGCGACCGTATTGGTCGTTCCAAAATCGATTCCCAGCCGCACCATCGTTCTACCTCCGATTGAGGGAAACTTTGGCCGGACTGATGATCCTGCCGTTGACAAACCGGAAACCGGGTTGGAATTGCTCGACAATGGCCCCGTTCGCCAGATCGCTCCGATGGGCCTCCCCGACCGCCAAATGAATCAGCGAATCGAACGACTCGCCTACCCGTGCCTCATAACACTCGATTCCGGCCAGGGCAAACACATGATCCAGCGTCTCCAGCACACGGGTTCGCAATTCCCTTTCCCCCTCGCTCGCATTCGAGTCGGCACAATTCCCCGCAATCTCGTTTCGCAGGGCCACAAGCGGCGGCAGGATTTCCGCGAACTGATGATCCACGACATCCGCGATCAGCCGCCGAAATGCGGCCGACGCACGGTCGAGCGGAGCCGCCCGGACCGCACTCGCTTCTTGACCTCCCCGGAGGTGAACGATTTCCGTCATGGCCCCGAGGGCGGTGTTCATGTGGAGGTTCAACGCCTCGATCGCGGACTTGAGACCCTGTTCAGCACGAACCAGTGGATCCTTTTCCGGGCGGGCCGGGGATACGGCACCGACCTCAGCGAGGGTTGGTTCGTCGGCCTTCCGGATTTCGGTTTGCACAACCCGACGGCCCGTCACCTTGCGGGTATCGGTTTCTATTCGTTTCTTGGAAGTGGATGCAGAGGATTTGACCTGTGTCTCTTTTTTGTCAGAAACAACTGGACTTTTCTTCGCCAAAACTTTTGTCTTTGCCATACGATTAATGTCTCAAAAAAATAAACAAACAACTTCAAAACGATTTTTCCCACAAATCTATGGATTGTACATACCCCCGTTGGTATGGACTTAGACTATTATGAATACTACCGCGGAACTGTCAATGGATTTTCTCATATCCGATCGTTTTCGGAATCCATTTGTGTCGGTCGAAGAAAATGAATTGCGGCTAATCGTCGAGCCTATCTTGCCGCAACTGAATAGACAGGAAAGCATGATCCGGGTATTATATTGGCACAGGAAATTCGGGACAACCGAAGCCATCATGGGCATATACTGTCGCATGGGTATCTGGAACTGGAAGGGAACTTGCGGATGAATAGACTCAAGAATCAAGCCGGACAACAGCCCCAATCAAACGCGGTTCATCTTTCACGCCGAAAGTTTCTGGGTACGATAGGAGCCGCCGCGACACTGGCGATCGTTCCCCGGAGCGTACTCGGAGGCCAGGGCCAAATCGCGCCGAGCAACAAGACGACAGTGGCCTGTATCGGCATGGGAGGCCAGGGCCATGTGGACCTGTTCAACCTCCTGCAACTCGACGAGGTCCAGGTGGTCGCGGTCTGTGATGTCAATCGTGAGGGTGCTGGTTACATTTCGTGGGACTGGATGGAGGGAAAAGAACAGAAGTTTGGCGGTCGCGAACCGGCCCGGCATTTGGTCGATGAACATTACGCCAAACAGCGGGGTGTCGGGAAATTCGAGGGCTGCCGGGCATACGCTGACTATCGGGAGCTTCTCGAGAAGGAAGATGCCGACGGCGTGGTGATTGCCACACCGGATCACACGCACGCGGTTATAACCATGGCCGCAATCCGAAAACGAAAGCATGTCTATTGCGAAAAACCTCTGGCCTATACGGTCGGAGAAGTACGACAGGTAACCGAGGCCGCCCGCCGGGCCGGTGTCGCCACGCAACTGGGCAATCAGGGACAGGCCTCCGAGGAGGCGCGGTTGGTGCAGGAGATGATCCTCGATGACGCTATTGGCCCCGTTCGCCAAGTGCATGTCGCACTGGGGCCTCGTTTCTGGGATCCTCCCATCGGGCCCGGCCGTCCTTCGGAGACTCCCCCCGTTCCGGAAGGACTCGACTGGGATCTGTGGCTGGGTCCCGCGCCGGTCCGGCCCTATCATCCGGCCTATCACCCTTGGCGTTGGCGCGATTGGAGAGATTTTGGGACCGGCCCGTTGGGCGATATGGGATGTCATGTGCTCTCGACGGTATTCAAAGCCCTCAAGCTGCGGTATCCGATCAGCGTTGAAGCGGTATGCACGGAAATCGGCCCCGAGATCTACCCGCGAAACTTCAAAGTAGATTTCGAATTTCCCGCCCGCGACGGTATGCCCCCCGTTATGCTCACTTGGCACGACAACGGTTTTGCCCCGCCGCGCCCCGCCGAACTCGAGCCGGGACGATCCATCCAGTCGCCCCTTTATATCGGAGACAAGGGGACGATGATGAATTATTTGCTGATTCCCGAATCAAAACGAAAGGCCTACGGCTCCGCTCCGAAAGTGTTGCCGCGTTCACCGGGTCCCTACCGGGAATGGATCCATGCTTGTCGCGGCGGAGAGCCGGCCGGTTCTGACTTTGTGCGACACAGCGGCCTGTTGACCGAAACCCCGCTCCTGGGAAACATCGCCATGCGCATCGGAAAAAAACTTCTGTGGGATGGCCCCAATATGAAATTCACCCATGACCAGTCCGCCGATCAGTACCTGTATCGAGAGTATCGAAAGGGATGGATTTTGTAGAATGTAGCGATCAAGTTACAAAAGGGATGACCGATAAACAAATACATTATCGTCAAGTCTCAAGATTTCTCGGTTGAATGTTTCATGAGTGAATCGGCTTCCTCCAAACATCAACAAATTCGCTCTATTGCGGATGTATTGGATCCATTACCGACATCACCGCGATCGGAAATGGGCTGTAACCGAGAGACTTTCCGGGTTTGTCGGAAGGGTAATTGTTTCTTGTCGCGGATCAAATTGCTGATGCGGCTGGCCATTGACCTCGACTCTGTCCAGTAAACGACCTTCGGGATTTCGAAGTCGTATCACAAGGGCTTCCGGTATTACTCGTTTTGGCGGAACGATCATCAATTCGATTGTACCAGTTTCAAGTCGGGAGTTGATCCGGAAA
>JAAYVQ010000462.1 GCA_012517095.1 Phycisphaerae bacterium
GCAAATACTGGCTGATCGCCGATTGCTGGGCCAAGGGCCAGCGAGTCTGGAGTTCGGAAGATTGTTTGAACTGGAAACCACAGGACGACCTGCTGATCGGTAGCCATGGCGATGTCGTCGTTGGTGGCGACCGCGCGTGGTGGTTTTACTTCGGTCCCGGCCGAAGAACCTCCATCCAGGTCGTCGAACTGTCCGTCATCGACGGCAAGCTCATCCCCGGCGATCCGGCCCAACCGACCTTCATCGATCTCAAACCCCAACGGGAACCGGAAAAGTAGGAATAAACCATCGGTCCCTTTTCCTCGGAGGCCAGTCATGAAGCTACGATTTCTCGCTGCATCGATTTTCACGATTGGCCTGGGCTGTGCCGCTTCGGCTGTCGAGATAAAGTCCCCCTCAGGTGGTCTGGTCCTGACGGTCGACATGAAAGACTTTGGCGATGAACGGAACTGCCCATTCTTCCGGCTCATCTACAAGGGACGGACCGTACTGACGGATTCACGACTCGGCCTGGATCTTGAGCCGGATGCGCTGGCGACCAATCTGGAAATCACGGCCGCCCTCCGGTCGCAACAGGACACGACATGGAAGCCCGTATGCGGCGAACGCGAGGTCGTGCGCGATCATTACAATGCGGTCCAGATCGATCTGACCGAACAGAACAAGCATCATCGGTTGTTGCGGTTGACCTTCCGTGTCTACGACGAGGGGATCGCATTCTGTTACACACTGCCCGAGCAACCGAATATCCGTACATTTACCCTCGGTGCGGAACAAACACAGTTCGCATTCACGGCGAATCATAACGCATGGGCCGTCTATCGCGCCCAGGGTAACTATGACGGCGGGAGGATTCCAATCAGTCGGATCAAGCCCGGCGCCGAACGGCCGCTGACGATCGAAATGGGCAATAACCTCTTCGCCGTCGTCACCGAGGCCCGCTGTGTCGATTATGCACGAATGAAGCTGCGCGTTGCCGAGAGTCAGCCGAATACACTGGAGCCATTCCTCGACGGCGAACAGGGCAAGGCGGGTAAGGTGACCGGAACGGCGCCTTTCACAACTCCCTGGCGGGTGATCCTGGTGGCCGAGTCAGCGGGTAAACTGCTGGAAAACAACGACCTGATCCTGAATCTCAACGATCCCTGTGCTCTGGCCGATACGGCCTGGATCAGACCGGGAAAGGTCATCCGGGACACAACCCTGACAACCGTTGGGGCCAAGGCGTGCGTTGATTTCTGCCGACAACGGGGCATGCAGTATGTCCTGTTCGACGCCGGCTGGTACGGCCCCGAAGGAGACGGTAAGTCGGATGCCTCGGCCGTCGATCCGAAGAAGGCCGACTCCCTCAATCTCCAGGAAGTGATTCGTTACGGAAACGACAAAGGAATCGGCGTGATCCTCTATGTCAACCGTCGCGCACTGGAAAAACAGATGGATGAGATCTTTCCCCTCTACGAGAAGTGGAGTGTCAAGGGCGTCAAATTCGGCTTTGTCAATGTCGGCAGCCAGAAATGGACCACCTGGGTGCACGAGGGAATCCGCAAGGCGGCCGCCCACCGCCTGATGGTCGATATCCACGACGAATTTCGCGACACCGGCTACCGGCGGACCTATCCGAATCTGATGACGGTCGAGGGAATTTATGGAAATGAAGAATTCCCGACTCCAGCGCACAATGCGACGTTGCCCTTTACGCGATTTCTGACTGGCCCGGCGGACTATACCTACTGCTGGTACTCCGGCAAACTCAAGGTAACCCACGCCCATCAGCTTGCGCTATCGACGATCTATTTCAGCCCGTGGCAGGTTCTGTACTGGTACGACAAACCCGGCCAGTTCAACGACGACCCGGCGCTGGACTACTGGAAGGATTTGCCCACCTGTTGGGACGAAACTCGTGTACTGATCGATCAAATCGGCCGTTGTGTTTCCATTGCCCGCAAGCGCGGTACAGAGTGGTTTATCGGTACGATTAATCCGGCAGGTGGTGAGATCCAGATCCCCTTGTCGTTTCTGGAACCGGGTATAACCTATATGGCGACGATATACAGCGACCGCGATCCAGACAACGCGGTTTCAAAGGCCGTCAGGATCGAAACGATCCAGGTGGACAGTACAACGATCCTCAAGCCGCACATCCCGGCCAACGGCGGACAGGCGGTACACCTTATCCGAGCAATGAATCCAAGATGAATGATGGCTAAACGGCGATAACCAATAATAGCAATCCGTTGAGGATTAGATGAATATGAAAAAGTATGTTTTGACGCTATATTTCGTTTGTTTAGCCCCTATCGTGCTGGGCGATTTTCCCGTTCGAGTCCGCCTGTGCCAGTCTTTTGATTCCGGGTGGAAATTTTTCAAAGGGGACGCCATCGGTGCCCATGAGACAATTTTTAATGACAACCAGTGGAAGATGGTGAATGTGCCGCACGACTGGAGCATCGAAGGGCCGTTTTTGCGGGATGCTCCCTCGGGCGGCGACGGCGCCTTTTTACCCACGGGCATCAGTTGGTATCGAAAACCTTTACGCTGCCAACGGATTGGTATGGGAAACGCGTGTTGATCGAGTTTGACGGGGTAATGGCCAACAGCCAGGTGTGGATCAATGGGCACTTACTCGGCAGCCGCCCCAGCGGATATGTCAGCTTTCAATACGAACTTACGCCGCACTTGAAGGCGGTGGCTCAGTCGAATGTGCTGGCGGTGAAAACGGATACGACCCTGCAACCGGCTTCCCGGTGGTACGCGGGTGCCGGGATTTATCGCCATGTCCGGCTGATCGCAACCGGGCCTGTGCGGCTGGCGCCGTGGAGTACATTCGTGTCCGCATCGAAGATTACCGAACAACAGGCGACTATCCGGGTCCAAACCGGAGTCGTCAATTCATCCGATCAAAAGAAAGACATCTCCGTCGAGATCACCCTTGTTGATCCACAGGGAAAAAGTTCGGCGACCGTGGCTTGTCCCGCACAAACAGTGGATGCCGGAAAGACGGCGGAATTCCAACGGGATCTCGTTGTCATAACTCCGATCCGATGGGACATTAACAATCCTGTGCTTTACACCGCTCAGGCCAGGGTGGTTTCGGGCGGTTTGCCTCTGGATGATGAAATAGTATCGTTCGGCATTCGCGAATGTTCCTTTGAACCGGCCACCGGATTCTGGCTCAACGGACGGAACGTGAAAATCAAGGGTGTTTGCGTGCACCACGACGGCGGAGCGTTCGGCGCGGCGGTTCCCCTGCAGGTCTGGCGGGATCGGCTGACAACGCTGAAAGAGTTGGGGGCCAACGCCATCCGGACCGCGCACAATGCCGTCGCGCCCGAGTTTCTGGATCTGTGCGACCGGATGGGAATGCTGGTGATGAATGAATTCCTGGATGTCTGGACCGTCGGCAAACGAAAAGGGGATTTCCATCTGTACTTTAATGACTGGGCCATGATCGATACCCGCGATACGATCCGCCGCGACCGAAACCATCCATGCGTGATCGTGTACAGCGCCGGCAATGAAATTCATGATACGCCCAAAGCGGATTTGGCCAAACGGATTCTCAATTCGCTGATCGAAATCTATCATCGGGAAGATCCGACCCGGCCCGTGACCCAGGGATTGTTCCGCCCGAATCAGAGCCGCGATTACGACAACGGCCTTGCGGATATGCTCGATGTGGTGGGCCAGAACTACCGGGAAGGAGAAATCCTGGCCGCCTATCGGCAAAATTCGAAACGAAAGATTCTCGGCACCGAAAACGGCCACGACCTGAGCGTCTGGCTTGCCCTGCGGGATCATCCGGAGTATGCGGGACAGTTTATCTGGAGCGGGATTGATTATCTCGGCGAGTCGCGCGCCTGGCCGGCGATCTCAACGCCCTTTGGAATCATCGACCGGACCAGCGGCCTGCGCCCCCGTTCCTATCAACGCCAAAGCTGGTGGTCGGACCGGCCGATGGTTCGGATCGTCCGGCGGATCGGGAAGAATGAACCGTCCCCCATCGACCCGGGTTATGAACTCCGTACGGATGACCGCTTGAAAGTCACGCAGTTTGCGGATTGGACGCCGTTGAATCTGCAACCGCATTCCGAGACGGTGGAATGCTATAGCAATTGCGAGTCGGTGGAAGTGTTCCTCAATGGCCGGTCGCTGGGACCGCTGCCCAAACCCGCCAATGATTCCGCCCGGGTCTGGAAGGTGGAATTTGAACCGGGCACGATCAAGGCGGTCGCATCCAATGCTGGAAAGACAGTCGCTACGGATGAGCATCATACGGCTACCAAGGCTTCGAAGATTCTGTTGTATGTGGAAAGGAAAGAAATCACACAATCCTGGGATGATATTCTACGAGTAGAAGCATATGTAGTCGATGAAAAGGGAGTTATGGTTCCAACTGCAAACAATCAAATCGAGTTTGCCATTTCTGGGCCGGGTGTAATTGCGGCCGTGGATAACGGCGACGTTCTCAGTCATGAACCATTTCATGCTGACACCCGAAGTGTCTATCAGGGGAGATGTTGTATATGGATAAAAGCCAACGCCTCTAAAGGCCGAATCACATTAACGGCACGCTCAGATGATCTTGAATCGGATATGATGGCATTTGAAATCTCTTCAGGGCAACTCTAACCCAAGCTACGCAGTAACGAAGCGATATACAAGTTTTAGATAGCACCTGCTGCGATTTTGGCCAGAAGTCTTCACCACATTTGTGCGATTTCGTCTATCAAGGCCAAACAACGTAGGATCTCTCCAAGCAAAATCTATCCCGGAGTTCGAACGGTTCTCAGGTGTGGTATATCTGTGGCGCCTATGGCTAAGGGATATTCAAGTATGATACTGTATGCCTTTTTGTAGATCCTTTGTAGGTTGTGGCCAATTACATAGCCAATTGAAAGACAGGTCGTGTGCAGAGTTAGTCGATAGATGTTGGTCTATGGAGTCTCCAATCTAAGGCCTTTCCCGTACGAATCTATGGTCGAGTAGACGTAATATAGCCCTTTCACACAGGCATGCTTTGAATTCCCTGTTGCTCCCCTCTTTCGATTGAGGAGTGTCACAATACCTTGGCATTCAGAGACGCAATTGTGAATCTGTAGAATCCCAAATCTGAGGTCTTTCCCGTACGAATCCATGGTCGAGTAGACGGAGTATAACCCTTTCACGCAGGCATGCTTTGTATTCTCTGTTGCTCCCCTCTTTCGATTGCGGAGTGTCACAATATCGTGGTACACAGAGGGACATCATTGTGGGCCCACCAAATCCAATATTTTAGGTCTTCCCCGACCGAATCCATGTCACCAATTTGTCACTACCGAGACCAATTTTGCCAAATCTGGTCCGAAAAAATGTGGCTGAGCTCGCGAAAAAGGCCTGGTACAAAAATATTTCGCCAATTTCAATCTGAAGCGCAACACTTCGGGTTGGCCCAGAACACCTCGGCCGGGGTCCGATAGCCCAAGCACTTCCGGGGTCGATTATTCAACAATCGCTCCACCCTGTCAACCTCCGAATCCGACACCTGCGTA
>JAAYVQ010000463.1 GCA_012517095.1 Phycisphaerae bacterium
CAGACGCCGCCGCTCATGATCTTGATCGCCAGGACCGCCGCGCCCTGTTTGTCGGCCAACTCCAGCACGGGCTTGCCGAAGCCCATGTTGAAATAGTCCACATAGCTGATCGGGAACATCACGGTATCGAACTGGAAGGCCTCCATCATCAGCAGCGCCCCTTTGGTCGTGTGGGCGGAAAAGCCGATGTGGCGGATCTTGCCTTCCTTTTTGGCCTGCTGGAAGGTCTCCATCGCGCCGTCGGGGCCGAAGATCTGCTTGACCTCGTCGGGGAAGCGGATGTGGTGGAACTGGTAGAGGTCGAAGTGGTCGGTCTTGAGCCGCGAAAGCGATCGTTCGAGTTCCTCGCGAGCGCCTTTCTTGTCGCGCATCTTGGTCTTGCAGCCCAGCAGGTACTGATCGCGGTTGAGGCCCTCCATGGCGATGCCCATGCGGGTTTCGGAAACGCCGTTGCCGTAGGCCGGGGCGACATCGAAATAGTTGACGCCCATCTCCAGCGCCCGGCGCACGCTCTTGTTGCACTCGTCCTGATCGGGCGCGTTGGTCATCGCCAGTCCCGGATAACCGGCCAGCGAGACCTTCAGGTCCGTGCGACCGAGCTTTCGTCGCGGCATACCGGCGATCTTGTCTGAGAGGTCATTGGCGCCGTCCTCGGCGGCATAGAGGACCGGCTGAATCCGCATCGCCGCGGCCGCGGCCGCCGTGCCCGCCAGTTTCAGAAAACTTCTGCGCTTCATGGTTTGCGCTCCTGTTTCAAAAGGGATCGTCTTTGCGTCACCACGCCGCCATTATAGCAAATCCCCCGGACCCTTTGACAGTCAAAATTGATTTGGATTTCCCGCTGAGGGCTGGTATCGTAGAATGCGCTGGAGTCAGCGGAACGAAATGTGTGAGGAGTCAATTGGGCGAACAACTCATCCATAAGGAGATCAACATGGAACAAATCCATTCCACGGAAACCACGCGGCGGGATTTTCTCAAGGCCTCGGGGGCGGCGGTGTCGCTGGGCGTGCTGGGCGCGATGAGCGTACAGCAGGGCGCGTATGCGGCCGGCAGCGATACGCTGAAGGTCGGCATGATCGGCTGCGGCGGGCGCAACACCGGCGCCGGGGCGCAGGCGCTGGCCGCCGACAAGGGCGCCAAGCTGGTCGCGATGTGCGACATCTTCATGGACCGCGTCCATGCGGCCCGCAACGCCATCAAAGGCGAGCGCGGCGATCAGGTCCAGGTGCCGGACGATCAGTGCTTTGCGGGCTTTGACGGCTACAAGAAGGTCATCGAGCTGTCGGATGTCGTCTGCATCGCCAACGCCGCCAAGTTCCATCCGCTGCACGCGATGACGGCGATCCAGGCCGGCCGGCATGTCTTCGTCGAAAAGCCGCACGGCATCGATCCGGCCGGCTGCAAGCTGATGCAGAAGGCGGCGGACCTGGCCAAAGAAAAGAAGCTGTGCATCGTCTCGGGCCTGCACAGCCGCTACCATGTCGGCTACGAAGAAACCGTCAAACGCATCTGGGACGGGGCCATCGGCGAGATCGTCACCATCGAGGAAAATTTCCTGCGCGCCCCGTATGTGATTATTCCCCGCAAGCCCGGGCTCTCGGAACTGCAGTGGCAGTGCAGCACACAGTATCACTTTACCTGGCTGTCGGGCGACGATGTGCCGCAGTCGCTGGTGCACAATATGGACCGGGCCAGTTGGGTCCTGAAGAACGAAGTGCCCGTCAAATGTCACGGCCTGGCGGGACGCTCGTCGATGACGGACATGATCTACGGCGATGTCTTCGACCACCACTCGGTGATCTTTGAGATGGCCAATGGCCTGAAGATCTACGCCTTCTGCCGCACGACCACCGGCTGCTACGACGAATATTCCAGCGTCGTGACCGGCACCAAAGGCAAGGCCTCGGTGATGGACGGCCGCATCTGGGGCCAGACCACCTGGCGGTGGCAGGGCCAGTGCGATCCCTATCAGCGCGAACACGACCTGCTGTTTGCCGCAATCCGCTCCGGCAAGCCCATCAACAACGGCGACTACATGGCCCGCAGCACGATGACCACGGTCATGGGCCAGATCTCCTGCTACACGGGCAAGGAGGTCACCTGGGAACAGATCAACAAGTCCGATTTCTTCTACGCCCCCAAACCCGAGGACTGCCGCGATGACATGGAACCGCCGACTAAGCCCGGCCCCGGCGGCAGCTACCCGACCTTCGTCCCCGGCCAGACAAAGTTGATTTGAGTGCCAGACAAATGAAAGCCCCCGGGTTTATCCCGGGGGTTATTTTTCTACGGGTATATGTCAGAGTTATTACCGCATTCAGAACCCCCAACATAAAGTTGGGGGCTTCCATCGACTCTTTAACTTCCGATTGGAAGCCCCGGGATTTATTCCCGGGGTTTTTCTCCGTTTGGTTTTGAACCCTCAAATAAATTTGGGGGTTATTCCACAACGGATGATTTTGAATCCTCAATTGAAGGTGGTAGCGTGTTGTTCGATTCTCAAACTTCGTTTAGAAATCTTGGGGCTCCAATTCATGATTTTGTACATAGGCCATGACAGTCTTGAGTTGAAGCCCATCGAAACATAGCCGTTTACTATATCCTCGAGTCCAAATTCGACCGGACAATCCCTCTTTACTGAGGGCAATACGGGCGGCATTTTTGTAATGCGAGACCGCCTTTTGTGGAGAGATTTGTCCGCAGTTAACAACTAAGTGGATATGTTTTCGTCCGACCTGTAAAGCCAGTACGGTTTGCCCCAGTTCAGCGGCTTCTGAGCCGATTGCCTGGCGGGTAATCTCTCGATGACGATCTGACAGATAAACCGGCTCGGATCGCAGAATCGATTGATTTGCTTTGAATAATGCGGAGTTCGGTCCGAAGGCGCGTCCTTTCTTCACATATCCCCGGGGATCACCCTGAAGCCATGTCCCATAGGTGGTCCAAGTCAGCATATAAGCAATCACTCGATCCATAGATACCACATCATGAAAGCCCCCGGGTTTATCCCGGGGGTTATTTCCAATTCATGTTTTTCAAACCCCCAACATAAAGTTGGGGGCTTCCATCGACTCTTTAACTTCCGGTTGGAAACCACGGGATTTATTCCCGGGGTTTTTCTCCGTTTGATTTTGAACCCCCAAATAAATTTGGGGGCTTTCATCCGGCCGTCTTTTTACATTTTCGTGCGGAGGACCTTGTAGTTCCGCAGGCACAGCTCGACGGCCTTCATCGGCGGATAGACATCCTTTTCCTCTTCGATGATGTACCACTCGGTGCCGCCGATGGTTTCGCAGATCGAAAAGACGGTCTTCCAGTCGATGTCGCCCTCGCCGAGGATGGCGTTTTTGTTCGTGGCCGAGTATTCCTTGATATGCACGGTCCGGGACCGGCCGGCGTATTTCCGCAGGCTGGCGATCGGGTCACCGCCGCCGTCGGAGGCGTTGCAGGTGTCCATCTGCATGAGCACTTCCTTGCGGGTATTGCCGAACAGGATATCCCAGTAGGTCTCGCCGCTGATCTTCTTGAAGTCGCCGGCGTGGGCGTGATAGCCGATCCACATGCCGTGGGGTCGGAGTTTGACGGCCAGCGCA
>JAAYVQ010000464.1 GCA_012517095.1 Phycisphaerae bacterium
GTTTTGGAGCGCATCGTTATCCCATCCAATCTATTTGCAGAATGGATGATTTATACCGCATATCCACAATAACCGCAATCGTTTATGGGTCGATTTTGCCCGGACGACACTCCCGGAGTGGTTCGCAAACGGGTGAAAAATATGCGCAAATCGGACTACTCAACGGCGGTGTTTCGGATTATGATATATCTTTGTGAATTCTGAAATCAATCCAATCCTTCAGGAGATCAACGATGATTCGGAAGTTCAGAGTGGCAGTCGTCATCCTTAGTGTCCTCTTTGTCGCGGGAACCGGCGCAACGGCCGATCCGCTGGCGGGTAACAACACCAAGTTGAAAGTCCAGCCGGTTGTTCCGCTGAAGGTCCGGGCCTTCGGACTGGAAGAAGTACGCCTGCTCGACGGTCCCTTCAAACACGCACAGGAACTGGATCGCCAGTACCTGCTGTCGCTGGACACTGATCGGCTGCTGCACACCTTCCGCCTCAATGCGGGCTTACCGAGCAACGCAAAGCCCCTCGGCGGCTGGGAGGAACCCAACTGTGAGCTTCGCGGCCACTTTACCGGCCATTACCTGACGGCCTGTGCCCTGATGTACGCGGCCACCGGTGACGAGCAGCTCAAGTCCAAAGGCCGGGCGGTCGTGGCGGGTCTGGCCGAATGTCAGGCCAAGAGCCCCAATGGATTCCTATCGGCCTATCCGGAATCGTTCATCGATCGCGTCGAGGCACCGTCGCAGGTCTGGGCCCCCTACTACACGCTGCACAAGATCTACGCGGGGCTTATGGATATGTATGTGTATTGCGATGACGAGCAGGCCCTGGAGATCTGCAAGAAATTCGCCGACTGGGCGATCGAACGCAACAGCAAACTATCCGACGAACGAATGGAACGGATGCTCGGCACTGAACACGGCGGGATGAATGAGGCCCTGGCCAACCTGTACGGCCTGACGGGCGAAAAGAAATACCTCGATATCTCCCTCCGCTTTAATCACAAGGCGCTGCTGGTTCCCGCTTCCGAAAAACGCGACAACCTGACCGGCCTGCACGCCAACACCCAGATCCCCAAGTTCATCGGCCACGCACGGCAGTACGAGCTGACCGGCCGGGAGGACCTCAAGACCGCGTCGTTGTTCTTCTGGGATACGGTCGTCAACGAGCGATCCTATGTCATCGGCGGCCACAGCGACGGCGAGATGTTCTCGCCCAAAGAACGGCTCTCGACGGCCTTCGGACCCAGCACCACCGAGACCTGCAACACCTACAATGTCCTTAAGCTTACCCGTCATCTGTATTCCTGGGATCCGCAGGTTCGCTACGGCGATTATTGCGAACGCGCGATCTACAATCATATCCTGTGCTCGCAGAATCCCGAGACCGGCATGATGTGCTACTATGTTCCGCTGCGGCCGGGCTCGCACAAGGAATACAACACCCCCACCGCCAGCTTCTGGTGTTGCACGGGAACCGGCGTCGAAAACCACGCAAAATATGGCGACAGTATCTACTTTAATGACGGCGACAAGAAACTGTATGTCAACCTGTTCATCCCGTCGGA
>JAAYVQ010000069.1 GCA_012517095.1 Phycisphaerae bacterium
CAGCGGCCGGTCGAATAACACTGCGAAAATCGCAGGCCCTCGGCCGCGAGCCGGTCCAGATTCGGTGTCTGGATTTCGCCCCCGTAACAGCCGGCGTCCGAATAGCCCATATCGTCGGCGACGATGACCAGAAAGTTCGGCTTTCGTCCCGCGCTGGTTTTCTCCGCGGCCGCGGCGAATCGTCCCACGGTCGCAACGATCCCCGCCGCCATCAGTGACTTCATGAACTCGCGTCGCGTCATTCTTGTCATGACACTCTCCCCTGTTCTTTGCTCTATTTCATTTCTGACGATCCATCAGGATATAGGTCGGGCTTTCGCCGACGGTCAGCGTAATCGCCGAAGGTCCTTGCTTTTCCCACGCCGGTTTCGGCGCCTCGCCGTCGGCCGTGGCCATGCCGAGGACCTTGCTCGGCTGGGCAGGCAGATCGCTCAGCGTGGCCTTGGCCTCGCGTGGCTTGTAACCCTCCTTCTCGTTCGTTCGCGCGCCCGTCGGCGACCACGCCACCCATGCAATCTTCGCCGGATCGGCGCCGTGCACAAACTCATTTACAAACAGCTCACCGGGTCTTTTCGTCACGATCCGATTGAAGCGATATTCGCCCAGCGTCTGGTAAAGCTGCCGCACGGCCCAGAAGGCCGGCTTGGGCGCGAACTTCCGCGTCAGGCCCGACGCGCCATGCACGCTGGCCGAATCGTTGTCGTCGTAGTAGAAGATGTACGCCCGCTGCACATCGCGCTCGGCGAAGACCATGAACGACCGCACGAGGTGCTGCGCCTGCTGCAACTCGGTCGAACCCTGCCAGTCCAGCTTGAGGAACCAGTCGGCGCGTTTACTCATCGCCTCCGGCGTACAGGCATCATAGCCGAACTCGGTGACCCAGACTTCCTTGGTGGGGGCATTCTGGTCGCGCCACGCGATCGCCTCGTCGATGATCTTGAGGTATTCAATCGACGGGTCCTCCGGGTAGCTGCGGTTCCACGGGCTTTCGGAGGTCGTCTTGCGTTCGACGGTCGCATAGACGTGCAGGTTGATCACATCGTACAGTGGCAGGATATCCTTGTCGCCGTAGATCGTGCGGACATCCTGAATGTAGTCGTCGCCCTTGCGGGCCTGCACCGCGGGCGTGAGGATTTTGACTTTCGCATCGCCGTCGCGGATGCCTTTGGCCATCTTTTCGAAGATCGTCTTATACAGCGTCGGGTCGAACTTGGCGCCCGGCTCGTTGCCGATCTCGATGGAGGTACAGAGCTTCCCGGCCCCGGACGGCCCAAAGCATACGGCGGCTGCCTTGCCGTAGTCGTAGCACCACTGCTCTTTGCCGGTCCAGATCTTGGCATAGTCCGGTACATCGGTCTGGAAACCACTTAACTGGATGCAGATGTCGGTCTCAAAGCCCCCCTTCTTCCAAGGGCCATAGACATGCTGCTTCCAGTTGACGCCGTTGACACAGGCCGGCAGCGTGATCGCATCGCCCGGCTGCTTGACATCCCAGTTGACATTGTGGTAGTTGCGGACCAGGCCGCACACCTGCCGATAGAGCTCGGGCTTGAAGGTAAAGTGGCCGTTGATCCCCATGAAGTTCTTAAATACCGGCTTGTTCGTTTCCGCTCCCCATGCCACCCATGACAAGCCAGCAAACCAAACAATCACATATATCCCACGGATCAAACATTGCATTGTCGTACCCTACTATTGCGTCTTCCTTCGTGCAATCTCTTGTGCGCACATGGACCGTATTGGGGAACAATCCGCCTTATGATTAATCGTTTCGATATTCATGAACTTGTCTGTTATCGTCGAATGGCCCTGATACTCCCCTTCGAGATGCGATAATCTTTCAAGGGTCTCTCGGCGACACAAGGAAACGCAGGTTTGGACAATCCCCGATAGTTTTTTCAATACAAGATAACCTTCCTCATATTGATTATCGTAAGTTGTATCGCCGGATCCTCCATCCGGCACTTTTGTATAAATATGGCTTTCCGGTGTTTTTAGGAATGCCACTCTCTTTTCGATTTCTGTTTCTACGAAACTACAAAGACAATCACGGAGACTCGGATCAACAGGCCATTCATTCAGACGAAGAACCATTTGGTTGAATCGATATTCATTGTCGATATTGCCCTTAAGAATCTCGATCATACATTGATGATCCGTCAATTTCTCTCTTGCGGCCTTCCGGACCTCCAGATTGTCGTCGCCCAAGGCCACTTCGGCCAGAATGCGCTGATCGGCAATTTTTTCTACCGCCCGGAGGCGAATTTCCGATTTTCCGGTTTTTGCAATGCTTGCCAACAAGATGGGATCGGTCAGTTTCGGTAGTACAGCCATGCATATCTGGGAATCATCGTACCGGAAAATTTCTTCCAGATCTTTCGGGGGTATCGATATATCATATTCCAGAATAATCGAGAAGGCCGCCCTGCGCAAACTATCCGGGGCCCGGCGTGATTGGAATAATTGAAGGATCCAACTGGCCGACTCCGCTTTGGATCCCCTGATAATACTATTAAGTACATCCGTCAATTGTTGCTCTGCATTCGAACCTCCATGATGGGTCAGCATTTCCCAAAAATCCTTGGTACTAAGGCAATCCAGAATGGCGCCGAAGGAGTGAGATTGCCCGGCCAGGATCGGCCAGCGGATGATTTCCCATTTGTCCATGGCAGATACCGTGGGACTCCGAAGGTATTGGATAAGCGCAGCAACCGCAGACGGAGTTGCCAGCGCCGCAAGTGTTTTCGCATAGATCGGATGGAACGGGAGCTTACCCAGGATGGTTTCCAATGCCTCACGAACATCACCGGTGGCGCCGACGGCTGCCGCCGGAAGGTTTTCTCCGCTGGTTTCTGCGAGAAGGCAATAAGCATGCTCCGATGGAGTCCGGGGCGCCCACCCCATGTGGCGGCTCCACTGAATAATGGAAAAAATGGATACGAAAGGTTCTTCCAGTTTCTTGATTAGAAAATCAATGGTCATGGCGATCGCGGTCGCTGATCGAGAGGCCTTGATTGCCGAAAGAATGTCAGCCACAGGTTGATTAATCTCAAAATGGGATAGATGCTTGAAGTCTTTAAGAACCGCAAATAATGTTTGTCCTGCGTCATCGCCTCCGATTTGCCCAAGCAGTTGTATCGCTTTTGTACTCAAGAAATCCGACTGCCAATTCCATCGGATTACTCCCTCAAGTCTCTTTCCCTCTAACTCCGGAGGTTGGGTCTTCATTGCGGCAATTGCCCTGAGGATTGAAATGACCGATGGTGGCTTCAATCGGGTTAGAGTGTCAAGGATATCAAGGACTTCTTGAAATTCCGTTCGTGTTGAATATAGCGCCCGGATCATGCCGGATGTATCGGATCTTGCGATCAGTTTCGTTACGGATGGACGAAAAAGAAAACTCATTTCATCAACCTCCTATTTCAGGTGAATTCCAAGTCGGTACCCATAACCGATCGACTGATCATCCGTTGATTCACCATTCTCAAAGCTGGCGGAGACCCTAATATCGATGCCAGCTATCCCCTTTTGTGCCGCTTTATCAGCCAATACCCGAGTAGACATAGGACAATCGAAAAGACAAGGTACCCGATTCGAGGAGCATAAAATCCATTCGCCAAAAGATCGCTCAACTGTAGGGCCACCCCCAGGATTCCGACCGCCAGTAAGAAATACCCAATAATCTTGGTCACCATTCAATTTCTCCTCAATTCGTGTCCATCGATTTCAACTGAGCAATTTTTATTCCCGCCGCCGGAACATCAAACGGATCGGGACTTCCTCCAACCCCAGTTGTTCCCGCAGTTGGTGGGTCAGGTATCGCTGATAGCCGTCGTCGAAGAGTTCGGGCTTATTGACGAACAGCAAAAAGCTGATCGGCCGCACGGCCACCTGCGTGGCGTACATGATCTTGGCTCCCGCGTGGCCGCCAGTGCCGCCGGGCCGCTCGGCGATCCGCTCGAAGGTCTTGTTCAGCACGCCCGTGCCGATCTCGCGCGAGGACATCTCATAGAGGTCGGCCGCCAGATCCAGCGTCGTCTGGACATTTTCGCCGGTGGTGGCGCTGGTGCAGGTGATCGGCGCGAATCGCAGGTTCGGCAGCATCTTGTCGATGTACTCGCGATAGGTCTCGCCGACGGCCCGGTCGCCGACCAGGTCCCACTTGTTGACGACGATCACACAGGCCTTGTGCTCCTCGACGATCGTCTCGGCCAGCTTCTTATCCACCTGCGACAACTCCAGCGACGCGTCGATCAGAAAGAGCACGACATCCGCGCGCTTCAGGCCCTCGATCGTGCGGATCATGCTGTAGAATTCGATGCTGTCGGCCAGCTTGCTCTTCTTGCGGAGGCCCGCCGTGTCGATCAGGACATACCGCTTGCCGTTGTACTCAAAGGGCACATCGATCGCGTCGCGCGTGGTGCCGGGAACTTCGCTGACGATCACGCGGTTCTCGCCGACCAGGGCGTTGACCAGCGAGCTTTTGCCCGCGTTGCGTTTGCCGACGACGGCGATGCGGATCTCGGCGGCGGCGGGGGCCTGCTGAATCGCGGCCTCACCGAGCCGCTCGAAGATCCGCTCGACCAGCAGGTTCTGGTTGGTGTTGTTGGCCGCCGACACGCAGAACGCCTCGCCGAATCCCAGCCGCTCAAACTCTCCGGCCTGCCCGAAATGCCTGGCCGTGTCGGCCTTGTTGGCCACCAGCATCACCTCCAGCTTTCGCTTGCGCAACAGCCGCGCCATCTCCTGATCCAGCGGCGTGATACCCTCCTTGATATCGACGACGAACAGCACCAGCTCCGCCGTCGCGATCGCCACCTGGATCTGCCGCTCGATGTCGCCGGTGAGCTTGTCG
>JAAYVQ010000465.1 GCA_012517095.1 Phycisphaerae bacterium
CCCCAATTGTTCTGTTCCGTTTCATTCGTTTAATACACCTCTCCCGCCAACTCAAATTACCGAGTTCGGGATTGATTGAAGTTTTCTAAATGAATCGAGAAGGGACCGATAGACAAACCGACTGGGATCGGGCTCTGTACCCGTGGACAAAACCGAATCACACCCTTCCGGTTCATCTTCGTTTCTCCCATCCACAATCTTCATCAACCTCATTTACCACCGTAATGGATCTCATGATCCATATACAGCACAACACCGCGTCATGTTTTTTATTCCGGGGAAAGGATTCTGCGGATCCCCGGGGGAAAGTTCCCGCCTTCAGCAGCATTGTCATCCGCTCCGAGCCGCCGCTGGCGGGAACAGTCCCACCGAGGACTACAACAGCATTCTCCCTTCCACTTTCATCATCCTCGACCTCTTCACCCACACTTGACAATCCTTACGGATTGTTGGGTGTATAATATCTGTAACAACCCTACCATTTCAAAGGATATTATAATCGACTTTTCCTTAAAAGGTCAATCCGGAAAAATACCGATTTTTGAAATGACCGATAGGAATCTCGATTTCGAGGTTAGACCTATCTTTTTATAGGAATTCGTGAAGTCGATCCGGCCGACATTGACGACCTACACGATTTACCATAACCAATTTTCCTATAAGGACTTAGAAACAAACAATCCGGTCGATCGCTTCAATGGCGACCGAATCCGGATTTATGGAATAAAAAAATAAAACCCGTATCCGGATTAAAACCGGACACGGGTTATCTGATGACTGCTTAAAATTTTCGAATATTTTCCTTGACTGCTACCTGGCCAATTCCTCCAACAACCGTTTTGCCTCGCTCAGATCGGCCTCCGATAAAGACTGTGTCTGGGTGTTCAAGTCGATCGCCTTCCGGAGGGCCTGCATTGCCTCAACCTTTCTCTGCATAGCCGCCAGGGTTCTGCCCTGATGGAAAGAGGAACCGGTTAACGCTGCGGAACCGGCAGGAAACTCCTCTACACATCGGGAAAGATCGGCAAGGGATTTATCAAGTTGATTGAGCCGATAATATATTACGCCGCGGGTATCGTAGGCATCAAAATAGTTCGGTCGTTTCTGGATTGCCTGATCGACAAGTTGCAGAGCCCTGTCATACTGTTTGAGATCCTCGCTCATAATCCAAGCGAGATTGTTCAGGACAATAACCCGATTCGGATCAAGCTGAATGACCTTCTCATATAATGGCTGGGCTTGAGTCGAACGGCCGGACGATTGCATAATCACACCCAGCGCTGCCAGAGCGTCAACACAGTCGGGTTTGATCTCGAGCATCTTGAGGAGGATCGGTTCGACGGCCTCTTTGACGGATGAAGGAGACTTTCCGGTTAATGTTTCAACATAATTGACAATGATATCCGACCGATCCGGGCGTTTGGCAAACCATCGAGAAACAAGATCAACCAATTCGGGCCATTTTTGTCCCCGGGCCAATGTCTCGGCATGAATAACCAGTATGGCCGGGTCATCCGGGCGCTGGGCATAGAGAGCATCGAATAGTTTTTGCCCTTCGACTGTGTCACCGGATTGCCAGATTGCCGCCGCTCGGGCAAGATCGAATCGCGGCCGGTCAGGTTCCTGGATTTTATCTTTCCAGTTTCCCAGAAGTTCCAGAGCCGACCGGGCGTCATTCGCCTGGATATAGGCATTAATCAAGGACAATACAGCTTCGGCGCTTTCAGGGAATTGGCGACAGATTAGCTGATATGTGGGGATTGCCAAGGACCGATTGCGATATCCTTCACAAGCGGCCTTGTTCATCATTAGCGCAAAACTCTGGGGCAGATTGGCCAGACCTCGCAGGGTCGTTTCCAGCGCATTGGCCGTATCGGACCGCGACAGGTAAGCTTGAGCCAACAGGACCCATGCCTCCTCGACGGTCGGTTGTTCGCGCGTCAGGGTTTTGAGCAAATCAAGAGCTTGAGTGAACGCAACCTTCGTCCCGGATGCCAGAAGATTCCTGGATTTTATCAAAACAAGTCCCGCATCCTTGGGAAATTGAAGCAAGGACTTATCCAATAAATCCACGCCGGATTTGGAGTCGGCTGGATCGGGACTGGCCTGAAGCAAGACAATCGCCCGGCGGACCACACCCACATCATTCGGCGATAAGGCCAGGGCCTCTTTTACGGCCCGGATCGACTGCGGAATGTCGCCGACGGCCTGGTAAAAATCCACCTGGTAAATCCAACCCTGCACTTTATCAGGATTTAATTCGACGGCCTTGAGCATATCCGCTTTGGCATTATCAATCTGCTTGAGTCGAAGATACAAGCGGCCACGGAGTAAATAGGCCTCCGCATTCTTGGCGGACTCTACCGTTTGGTTAGCGATGATCAATGCGTCAGAAGACCTATTCTGAACCATTCGCACATCGATCAGCGCTGATACGGCATCTAGGAAAGTTGGCTGATCCTTGAGAATTTCGGTCAGAAGCTCCTCGGCCTGGTCAAATTGTTTTTGCCGGAACAAAATCGAGGCCAGGGTCAGGCGATCCTGTTGATTATCAGGATTTTGAGACAACATAATCTTTAATTGATCGGCTGCAGAGACATAATTCCCC
>JAAYVQ010000466.1 GCA_012517095.1 Phycisphaerae bacterium
CACAAGGACATCCAGACCGGCGTTCCGCCGGAAGAAAAAGTAGAACAAGAACCAACCATTTCGTTCTTTCAGAACGAAGGAAAAGCAGACTGATCCAATGGGATCAGGAAGCAAAACCATGAACTTAACTATATGAGGAATGGATATGAAACGGTGGGTAATTGAAAGGATTGTCAGTTCCATCAATCCTTCCCCGAATCACGATTCGAAAGTTGAATCAATAAGGCCAGGGATCGTAATCCCGATTCTCATGAGCGTGTCGTTTTGTTGCGGCGGCGTGCCATCACAACAGACCACTTCCTTTCGCGTCCGGATTGAGGCCGACTGGGCGGCACAGGAGCAGAGGGCCGGCCGAACGATCGAAGATCCGCAGGCGATTCGCGATCTAATTGGTCGGACAGAACGCTTGTTTACCGCGATGGATGCCCTTCCCGATTCTCCAGACCTGCGAACCGAGCAAGCCGACTTTCGAAAACTGGTTGATTCATCACGCTCGATTGAATCCATGACCAAAACAGAACGAAACGGACTGTACCATCAGATTCGCTGGCTTACCCGAAAAACGGCGTTTCAAAATCCCCTGCTGTCGGATCAATCGATTCTGTTTATGACCCGCAAACGGTTCATCTGTCAAATGCTGCACGAGTACCTCGGCTACTATTATGATTACGCCGACATTTCCGGCGGCAGCATCTATGTCCTTGAAAATCCCGGCCGGTCTTTCGAAACACGGGATTTGATCGGCGATCGTCTGCCAAAGGGGAACTTTACGACGCTATCTTTGTCGTACGATGCCCAAACGGTCTATTTCGCCTTCGCCGAGCGGGCCGCCCAAAAACCCGACTTTTACTCGCCGCAACGGCAGTGTTTCCATATCTTTGCCATGAACGCCGATGGATCGAACCTGCGACAACTGACCTTCGGCCCCGATGACGACTTCGATCCTTGCCCCCTACCGGATGGAGGCATCGCCTTCATGTCTTCCGACCGCGGCGGATTTACGAGGTGCAACAATCCCTGGGAGCCACTGCCGGCCCATACGCTCCATCGTCTCACCCCGGACCTGAAGACCCGCCAGACGCTCTCCTTCCACGAGACCAGCGAATGGCACCCCAGCGTCCTCCATGACGGCCGGATTGTCTATATCCGCTGGGACTATGTAGATCGCTCGGCCGCCAATTTTCACGGCCTGTGGGTCAGCAATCCCGACGGCACGGCCGCGACCGCTATGTTCGCCAATTACACAATGGATATCAACGCCTGCTATCAGCCCCGCGCGATTCCCAGTTCACGCAAGATCGCGTTCATTGCCGGCGCTCATCACGCCAATGTCGGCGGCTCGCTGGCGTTGCTCGATCCGGACAAGGTCGCCTTCGATCCCGAAACCGGTCAGGATAATCTCGACTCAGTCGAAGTTCTTACGCCGGAGGTGTGTTTCCCCGAATCCAAAGGTTGGCCCAAGAGCTACTTCCATGCACCCTGGCCGTTATCAGAGGATTTTTTCCTGGTCGGATTCAGTTTCGATCCCCTGCCGGGGATGAGTTCCGGCACCAGTGAGGATACCCACACAGGCCTCTATTACTTCGACCGATTCGGGAATATGGAATTGCTCTATAGCCAGGACGGAATCTCGGCAATGTATCCCATTCCGCTTCGCAGTCGCCCCGTTCCGCCGACAATTGCCAGCGCACGAGATCCGGAAATGGGCGAGCACGGAGAATTCTTGCTCTCGGACATACGAACCGGCCATTTCCCGTTGCCTGCGGACCGGCCGATCCGCGAGTTGCGAATATTCCAAGTCCTGCCCAAATCCCGCACCCATGTCGCCAACGATCCTCGGATCGGGTATGCCAACGCCGAAAGCGCCCGAATGTTGCTCGGGACGGTCCCGGTGGAGAAGGATGGTTCCGCATATTTCCGCGCCCCAGCGGGAAAACCCCTATATTTTCAGGCCGTCGATGAACATGGTCGCGCGGTACAGACCATGCTGTCCGTGGCTTACCTGCAGCCGGGAGAACGAAGGGGGTGTATTGGATGCCACGAACGCCGCACGCAAAGCGCCGTCGCCCCCGGTCGGCAACTGCAGGCCGCATTGCGGCAACCATCGGAAATCGTACCGGGACCGGTCGGTACCCGGCCATTTAGTTTTCCCTTGCTGGTCCAGCCCATCCTGGATCGGCATTGCAGTCGATGCCATGACGGATCGACGGGAGAAGGAAAAAGTAAACTGGCCCTGCACGGGAAACCCGACGGCGAGTTTACCGAGGCCTACAATAATCTTAAACCATTTGTCCGATGGTATGAATGGGGCGGCGAAACGATCGATGCCATTGTCAGCAAGCCCGGCCGTTGCGGCGCAGACGAAAGCAAGCTGGCGAAAATCGTGACTAACGCTATCTGCGACAACCGTGTCAAGATGAGCGAGGAAGAACTTCGCGTCCTGTATCTGTGGCTTGACGCCAACGCCCCTTTCTACGGCACCTATGAGATCAACGAGCGGTTGGCCCAGAAAGTGGGAAAAAATGTCGATCCGCCTTCGATGCAGTGATTTTCATTCGGACAGCCAGACGGTTCCGGTGTTACCATCGACGCGGATAACCTGGCCGTTTTGAATGATCTTCGTGCCCGGTCCGACATTGACCACGCAAGGGATGCCGAACTCGCGGGCAACGATGCTGCCGTGACTCAACAGCCCCCCCTGGTCCATCACAATTCCGGCCGCGTTCACGAAATACGGCGTCCAACCCGGATCGGTAAAGGGTGCCACAAGGATCTCTCCGGGACGGACAAAATCATCGCTGGCATGGAGAATCACGCGGGCCGGTCCCGTAACGACACCGGCGCTTACCGCCAATCCATTCAGATGTTGCGTCGAAGGATCAATCTGAAATTGAACATGTTCACCCGGATCGAATCGGCCGACGACAACCGACGGCGGATTCAGCGAACAATTGAAATCGTATTCCCCTCGGCGCGAACGAATGCGACGGCGGATTTCCCCTGTCTCGATCCCACCCTCGACAACCCCTTGAAGTTCGCTTTGCAGAAGGAAAAATACCTCATCCGGCGATTCGATGAGACCGCGGGCCACAAAACGCTTTCCAAGCTCCAATAAGACCTGCCGCATCATCGCAACCCCATAGACCAGCCGATTCTTGATATTTTCCCGA
>JAAYVQ010000467.1 GCA_012517095.1 Phycisphaerae bacterium
CGCATGGCGCGGGAGCGCATGCGGTTGGCGATCTCGTCGCCGACGAACTCGTACTTGACCAGATCGAACTTGAGGTTGCGCTTCAGTTGTTCGCAGATGTCGGCGGCCAGACAGATGCTCATGGACTGAAGCATGACTTCGGGGCGGGCCACGGTGGGGCGGCGGGAGCGGACGCAGTCGAAGAAATCGCGGACATGGTTCATGGGTCGTTGCGTGCGTCCGACATAATCGGCGACGACCTTCTTGAATTCGCGCAGCATCGCCGGCGAAGAAACATCGGGTCCGGCATAGCCGTCGGCGGCGGAGGCCCAGCCCTCGGGACCGTCGAACCGCTCGCCGCAGGCGCCGTGCCAGTATTCGCACGGGTCCCACACCGAGCCGGCGACGCGGAACAACACCAGCTTGATCCCGTTGGACAGTCGCGTCACCATCGTCTTGTCCGGGCCGGCAAACTCGAAGTCGATCGTCGTGACATTCGTCATATCCAGACCCGCAAGGGCCTGGGCGACAGTGTGTGCCCCCCACATTGCGACATCGGTCGCCAGATCGTAGAAATGATACCACCCGCCGCCGTTGACATACCCGGCGTTGTACGGCCGCCA
Source organism: Phycisphaerae bacterium (assembly GCA_012517095.1). Taxonomy (GTDB): domain Bacteria; phylum Planctomycetota; class Phycisphaerae; order Sedimentisphaerales; family Anaerohalosphaeraceae; genus FEN-1350. The sequence goes on from JAAYVQ010000467.1 coordinate 603, forward strand.
CGGACAGGGCCCCAGCCACAGGTCCCAGTCGAACTCCTCCTTGGCCGGTTCCGGCTCGGCCGGCAGCCAGTCGTGGCGCAAGCCGTCGCGCCATCGGCAGTCGGCGTACACGGTATGGATCGGACCCAGCCGGCCGCTCCGGGCCATCTCGATGGCGAAGACATGGTTCGGCTCGCTGAGCCGCTGGGCGCCGGTCTGATAGATCCGGCCGTAACGGCGAGCGGTCTCGACGACCGCCTGACCCTGCGCCATCGTCAGACACGCGGGCTTTTCGCAATAGACATCCTTGCCGGCCCGCATCGCCAGCACCGAGGCCAGCGCATGCCAGCGGTCACCGGTGGCGATCAGCACCGCGTCGATGTCCGTCCGCTCGGCCAGGAGCTGACGCATGTCCGCGTACTCCGCACAGTCGGTATTGCCGTATTTGGCGTCAACAGCGGCCTTCGCGGCCAATCGCTGGCCTTTTCGAGCGTCGCAGACGGCCACCCACTGCACATCCGGCTCGTTGATCATCCACTCCAGATCCCCCGATCCGCGTCCGCCTAAGCCAATCCCGCCCATCACGATCCGTTCGCTGGGCACGACGATTCCGTTACGCCCCAGTACCGCGGCCGGAACATAATACGGAAGTGCAACCGCGCCAGCCGCCATCATTCCCTGTGCCAGAAACTGCCGTCGTGTGAGGGTCGTGCGATTGTCCTTTCTCATAGGATTGTCTCCAACGCCAAACCGTTCGCCGATTCATTCAGATCCAATTGACGGGTTCCAAGTATAACCGATCCCCCGCTTGCGTCAATTCCTTCCCGAAGGATACCCCATCAATCAGGCGCAAAAAAAGCCCTTCCGATGGTTGGAAGGGCTTTTGATTTCGATTACGAATAGAGTGTGAATATTAAGCCGTCTCGCCGTTTCCGCTGGGCGGATTCTCGGTAGCGCCGCTCTTGGCCTTCTCGGCCTTTTCCCGCTGAATCGCCTCATAGACTTCTTTGCGATGCACCGTAATGCTTTTGGGGGCGTTGATGCCGAGTCGCACCTTGTCGCCGCGCACATCGACGATTGTGATCTCGACATCGTCCCCGATGATAATCGATTCATCCTTTTGTCTGCTCAGGACCAACATAACTGGACTCCTTTGTTTGTCGGTCTTACGCGTCCGCTTCCGAACGGCCCGCGCTAAATCCTTTATCCATCTCTATATACGATTATCTCTCGGCCGGATATTTCCAAAACCGAGAATTTGGCAATAGTATTTCGGCTTTTTTGAGGGGCTGTAGTAATGGTTTTTCAATGGTTTATGACTTCCAGGCCAATTCCA
>JAAYVQ010000468.1 GCA_012517095.1 Phycisphaerae bacterium
ATGTTCCCGCAGGAAGCAAAACGGTACCTCCACCATCCGCCGCACATTGATTGATCGAATCCTGAATGGCCTTCGTACACAGAACCTTCCCACCGGATTCAGCGCCGAAATCTCGAATGTTATACATGACGGGGTGTGAAATGTTTATGGCAAAGGCATTCCAAGAAAACGTAAGGAATATGATAATCTCATGCAGTTTTCTCATGTGAATCTCCTTTTCGTGCATCAACGGGGAGAGCGATTTACTGTCTCTTTCGGTTTTTCAGGAAGTATTCCAGAAAACTATAAATTTGGCTGTTGGATTCGGGTGTTGGATCATGCCCTTTTCGATTCGTCATCGCCACCCGGTTCGTATATCCAAGGATACGATTGACCGCGATGGTGTGATTCAGGGCCTTCCACCTCTCAGGCGGATCTTCGGAGCCCCCTGAAACCAGAAAAGGCCGTGGGGCCATGAGGGCATGCAGTTCGTGGAGATCATGGCCTTTTTCCATCAGGATTCTGTATGCCCCAGTTCGCGGATTCCGGTTGGTGGGGATGACCCTGTCCCGCTGTTTCCCGGTTTCCCATCCTAGATACCAGGGTTCCCAATAATTCACATTGGGCCGGCTCTCATCAAACACAATACCTGGATCCGACCAGACAGCACAGGCAAACTTCTCATACAAGCACGAGGCAAACATGGCCCACTTTCCGCCATAGGAGTGCCCCATGATTCCGATCCGGTCTTTGTCGACCTCCGGAAGTTGAGCAAGAGCGGTGTGGCAGTTGGCGGCGACATAAGCTAAAGCGGACAGGGGTTGAAGGGGGGTGGGATTGCCGGAGTCATACAATGGTTTATAGGGCGGCTGGAGGCTGCAGAAGTCCGGGGTTCCGATGGAAAGGACAACGAAACCCCGCTTGGCCAGTTGATAACCAAAATCCCGATTCTCCTTACCCAGCCCAACTCCGGTTTCGGCATCGTAATAGACGATCAGGACTGCGGAAAAAGGCCCTTTGCCATCCGGGATCAACAGGTAACCGTTGACCATTTGCTGATCTGGGGCGATCTCCAGGCGAACCTGATGTTGGGTGAAGTTGTCCCGGTGGGTTTTGGATTGGTATTCGATTCTGGGATCAGGGAGTAAAGGGGGCCATACACCCAGCAGATCCTGCCAGGTCTTGATTATCTCTTGGCGGCGTTTTATCCAATCTTCCGGCGTTTTGACCTGAGTACTGTCATCAAATCTCAAGGGGGATCTGTATTGGCCAAGATCCTTTTTATATCCTGTTGGAGGGCTGAAAAACGATTGGATCTCTGAGGGGATGTTGTCTTTGATCTGAGAATCGGGCACGGGGTTTTGTACGGAGAATAGAAATGGACAATACATAATGCCGAATACGAACAAGCCGATTACCACGATTACTCTTCGCATGAATACCCTCCGAATTGTTGTTTCTATCCGGTTCATCACCACGCAAATCGCACGAACTTATGGTATAGCTCCGTGGTCTTGATTTCCTTGATCTCGTAGAGGTATTTCACTTTTTCCCGGCGACAGGTTATCAGCCCAGCCCACTCCAGTGGATCAATGACCTTGGTTTCGATTATCCATTCAGGTTTCAGCCAGCTCTTGTGAATTCGTTTACAAATATCATCATACACCCCCGGCAATACGAGACGTTGGGCAATGGCCTTGATGGAGCCCTGGTGATCCTTGGACTTGCCGAGACGATATATACTGAAGGCGATTGTTCCCTGAACAAATGAAAAATCCGGCTGTATGGGGCTGTAGAAGGCGATGTTATGCTTCACGAAATAGGTGGTAAATAGCTGGCAAAACAACCGGCCCGTGTTTTCGGATTGCAGCATTTCCTGGCCGAGCTTGGTTACAAGGAATTTGTTTTTCAACTTGCGGACAAAGCCTGCCTGCAGGCAAATGAGTCTGGGGATCCAGAGATCGACAAGTTCTGTTTCAGAATAAATCGGGCGTTGTTGAAAGTAATCTGAGTCGACCTGTTTGATTGTCTTCAGGTTCGGACGCAGGGCCTCGATGACCTTTCGATTCAGGTTCCCTTTGGCGGTAGCGGTAGGCTCATCTTGTCGGGCCAGGAGTTCTTCGAGAAGCAAGACAGAGTTAAAAAATAAAGGGCTATCTTTGACATCTTCGGGTGTCAGATCCTGGTTGAACTTCATGGGGCAGGCAGGATGATCCCATGGAGTTGAAATCAGCCGCTGAACCTGGTTGGGAGACAGATTGCCTAGTTCGGGATCTGGCGTAGTATTATGCCGGCGGTTCAGGGTATCGAGATGGGCCTGCAGTTGTTCGATATTGTCATAATCTTTGCCCGACAGTTCCTCGGCGATCTTTTGAATAAATGGATTGTTAGAGAGCTTATTGAAAACCGGTCCCAGAACACCCGGGATAGAGGATGAGACTTCTTGGTCTAAATGCTCTTTAATAACACTCCGGAGTTCCTGGCATTCGTCAGGTGTCAGATTGAGACAGCCATCCTGGGCGGAGAATACTCTTTGATATAAGTCTTGGGGCAGAGAGGGGCAGTGTTGCAGGATTGCGAGTTGTTCCTGCTCGGTCAGTTTGATCATGCGGATATCTTGATTGAAGCTTACCATGCTTTTGTCCCGGATGGTTGGATTGATTATACGGGGGTATAGCTAAAAAACAAAGGGAGGATTCGGCGGGTTGCCCATTACTGTACCACAGCCTGTCCTTGCCAAGCTTACGACTGGATGACTCATGAATTTTTGCTACATTTTTGCTACAGTCGATTTGCCCAACAAAAAAGGGACAGGCATAAGTGCCTGTCCCTACGTGACTTAGAGACTAGCGGGGGCAGGATTCGAACCTGCGACCTCCGGGTTATGAGCCCGACGAGCTACCAGACTGCTCTACCCCGCGATCGATTGTTATATTGTAATGTGAAATCGAAAGCCATGCAAGTCCTTTGATTCAGGAAATCACAAGATGGCAACGAATCTTTTCCGCCAAGGCCTCGGCTGCTCCGGCCGGATAGTCCCGATGGGGCCAGTGAGCCAAAACTCCATCGTTCAAACGGCGGGGGATAATGTGAAAATGGACATGATCCACCAACTGCCCGGCCGCCCGGCCATTATTGCACAACAGATTATATCCTTCGGATCCCGTCGCTTTCACAATCGCAGGAGCCAAACATTTCGTTATCCGCATCAATTCCGCCAACGCCCCCTCATCACATTCAGATAACGAACCGGCATGAACTTTTGGAATCACAAGCGCGTGACCATCGCTGATGGGATGAATATCCAAAAAGGAGAGAACCCGATCGTTTTCAAATACGCGGACGGACGGGATCTGCCCCTTGGCAATCCGGCAAAAAATACAATCCTGTCCCGCCATTGATCCATCCCTGTTTGATCAAGGCCACCGAAAATCCGTTATTTCTTGGATTTCTTGGCGTGTTTCTCTTCCGTCGCGGGAACTTGTTCCTGCCCGATTAACTGCAACAGAACCAGTTGTCCGCCGTCTCCCAGCCGTCGTTTGGCCAGATGAATGATCCGCGTGTATCCTCCGCTTCGATCCAGATATCGGGGACCGATTTCACTGAAGAGTTTTCGAATCACGGTTCCCTTGGTGACAAACTCGCCATCCTGTTCCTCGACGATGTCCCGATCCGTCAGAAGGGAAATGGCCTGCCGACGAGCGGAAAGGGTTCCCTTCTTGGCCAGAGTGATGAGTTTTTCGGCAAACGGCTTGACCTCTTTGGCCTTTTGGACCGTGGTGGAGATGGTCTCATGTTCAATCAACGACAGGACCATGTTCCGCCGCAGCGCGAGACGATGCTCGCTGGTACGACTCAACGAACGACCTGCTACTCGATGACGCATTGTCCAACCCTTCTATCTTTTACGAAAGATAATTCAATCTTACTCTGTCATGCCCAGCGACAAACTCAAATCAGACAACTTGCGCCGGATTTCCCGCAAACTGGTCTTACCGAAACTCCGGATCTTTAGCAGGTCGGCTTCGGTCATCGCCACCAGTTGCCCGACGGTCTGAACATGGTTTGCATGAAGGCAGTTATACGCCCGAACGGACAACTCCAGGGACTCGATCGGCATCGCCAGTTTGGCGGCCTTATCTTCGTCCGAAGTCCCCACGGTCTTTTCATCAGCGACATCCTGCTCAACCGTGTCAGAGCCGAGTCGTTCATACTGTGTAAAGGGCGTCAGGTACTTCCGGAGAATCTTGGCCGCCTCAACCAAAGCCATATCCGGCGCAACGGTTCCATCGGTCCAGATCTCAAGGATCAGCTTGTCGTAGTTGGTTCGCTGGCCAACGCGGGTGTCTTCGGTCTTGTACCGTACACGAAGAACCGGCGAATATATCGCGTCGATGTCGATCCGTCCGATTTCCTGATCGAATCGATCCATAGCAGCGATCCGTTCCGAAGCCGGTGAATACCCACGACCATTGCCGACGCGCATTTCCATTTCAAACTTGATATCCTGGGTTAGCGTCGCAAGAACCAGGTCCTTATTGAAAATTTCGATATTGGAATCGGCCTCGATTTTGCCGGCCGTTACCGTTCCAGCCTTGTCAGCGCGGACAACCATCGTCCGGGGTTCTTCGCCGCGCATACGGACAACCAACTGCTTGACATTCAGAACGATATCCGTAACATCTTCCATAACGCCGGGAATCGTCGTAAATTCGTGGTTAACGCCGGCGATCTTAATCGAAGTAACGGCGCTGCCCTCCAGTGACGACAACAGGATACGACGAAGACTATTGCCGATCGTCGTGCCAAAACCGCGTTCGAACGGCTCGATATAAAACCGGCCGTACTTATCGCTGGATACCGCGGCGTCACGAATGACCCGCGTCGGAATTTCCAAACCTCTCCAGGTTATTCTCATACAGGACCTCCTGTAACTGGTGCAGCTTATGTTCTCAGCACACCCGTGGGCCACAAAGCCCCCCGGAGTACTCTCTGGTATTCGCTGCGTTATTCGATTCGCATCCGGAACCTGGTTTTATCGGGAACAGAACTCAACGACCAACTGCTCGTCCACGACCAACTGGATGTCTTCTCGCGTCGGCATGGAGACAATCGTGGCCTCGGGTTTTTCGACATTCAGTTGCAGCCAACCCTGGGTAGAATAGTTGGGGTTGGTCTCGATCTGTTTTTTAATGAGTTTTCGACTACGATCGGAATTCTTGACGGTGATCTTGTCGCCGATTTTAACGGTGATATCCGGCACATCGACGCGGCGGCCATTCAGATAAATATGGCCGTGCGTTATCAACTGTCGTGACTCCTTTCGAGACGGCGCAAAGTTGAGCTTATAGACCACATTATCCAGACGGCGTTCCAACAGCTCCAGCAATATTTTACCGGTGTTTCCCGGTTTCCGGGCGGCTTCTCGATAATACCGCATGAATTGCCGATCCAGAAGTCCGTAAAAGCGTTTAAGCTTTTGCTTTTCGCGGATCCGAACTCCATAATCGCTGCCGCGGCTTCGCCGCCAGCCGTGTTGGCCCGGGGCCGTCAACCGTTCCTGTTTTTCGATGGGACATTTTGCCGTTTCGCATCGGGAACCTTTGAGCATCAGTTTCATTCCCTCGCGACGACACTGCTTACATGATGAACGAAGATATCGACTCATACGCTTGCATCTTTCCTGCTGGTAATGATGTTCCTGTCCGGACTCCGTAAAATCGGGTTACACGCGACGCCGCTTGGGTGGGCGGCATCCGTTATGGGGGATCGGCGTAACATCCTCGATCGAAGAGATACGAAGGCCGGCCTGCTGCAGGGCCGAGATCGCGGCTTCCCGGCCGGAACCCGGACCCTTGACGCGAATTTCCACCTCGCGGACGCCGAACCGCATGGCCGCCTTGGCACACTTCTCGGCGGCCTTGGACGCGGCGAACGGCGTACTTTTGCGGGATCCCTTGAATCCCACCGTTCCGCTGGAATCGCGACACAGGGCGTCGCCGTTGGTGTCGGTGATCGTGATCAGCGTATTGTTGAAGGTCGCCTTGATATGGGCGATCGCCTTGACCACATTCCGCCTGATTTTCTTCTTTACGCCTTTAGCCATTGACCTTTCCTGTCATCTGTATTCTGGATACAGCTTGTTTATTATCCACGCATTTCCTTGACGCCCTTCTTCCCGGCGACCGTCTTCCGCTTGCCCTTGCGGGTTCGCGCGTTACTCTGCGTATGCTGGCCGCGAACGGGAAGTCCCCGACGGTGCCGAAGACCGCGATAGCATCCGATCTCTTTGAGCCGTGTGATGTGCTGCGATATCTGACGGCGAAGCTGACCCTCAACGATGTGATCACGGTCAATCAACTGGTTGATCTTGCTGACCTCGTCTTCCGTCAACTTGTTGGCTCGAAGGCCTTCCTGGATGCCGGCTTCCTTGAGAATCCGGCGGGCCTGGAACTTGCCGATGCCATGAATATAGGTCAGCGCGATCCAGACGGGTTTGTCATTCGGAATATCCACACCCACGATACGCGGCATAACAACTCCTGTTCAAAACTCGATGGTTTCGTCTTTTGGTTATCCCTGACGCTGCTTATGACGGGGGTTGGCCGAGCATATCACTCGGACGACGCCCCGGCGTCGGATGACCTTGCAATTTTCACAAATCCGTTTTACGCTGCTTCGCACTTTCATGGCGTTCTCACTTCGTTTCAGATTCCTGGTTTAACTTCGCAACACGATCCGACCCCGGGTCAGGTCGTATGGACTCATCTCGACCGTAACCGTGTCGCCGGGCAAAATGCGAATGAAATTCATGCGCATCTTGCCGGAGACATGGGCCAGAATCCGATGTCCGTTCTGCAATTCCACACGGAACATCGCATTCGGCAAGGCGTCCACAACCTTGGCCTCCAGTCGTATTGCGTCTTTTTTTGCCATGGCACTGTTCCCTGTCCCGCGACCTTCGCGGGGTGGGCCTTCTCTCGCCGGATCAGGCGGTCAACACTTCACATCCGCCTGCCACGACGGCAATCGTATGTTCAAAATGAGCCGAGCATTTCTTGTCCCGAGTCACAACCGTCCATCCATCCGACAGGGTCCGAACAGAACTTCGACCCATATTCACCATCGGCTCAACGGCCAACACCATCCCTTCCTTGAGGAGGATGTCGTTTCGCAGCAGATCATCGCTGACGAAATTCGGAACCTTTGGATCTTCGTGCATCTCGGTTCCGATTCCGTGACCGACAAAATCCCGAACCACGGAAAAACCGGCCTTTCGGGCACAGGTTTCCATCTCGCCGGCTACCTGGCTCCACTTGATGCCCGGCGCCATACGCTCGACGGCGATATCGAGAAGTCGTCGCGTGATATCGATCAACTTTTGCCGAGAGGGAACGATGGATCCGACAGCGACGGTAATGGCCGCGTCACCGCAATACCCTTCCAGCTTAGCGCCGAAGTCGATACTCAGGATATCTCCTTCCCGAAGGAGAATCTTCTCGGAAGGAATACCATGCACCACTTGTTCGTTGATCGACGCACAAATCGCCCCGGGAAATGGAATCGACGCATATGGCCCCTGAACGCCCTGAAACAGACATTCAGCTCCCGCCCTCGAGGCAACCTCGATGGCGATTCGATCCAAACGGCCGGTGCTGACTCCCGGCTTAGCACTATCCTGCAATTGTGAAAGAACTTCGGCAACCACCTTTCCGGCCCGGCGCATCAGATCCAACTCGCGATGGCTCCGGAGATTGATCGCCATGGGCGAACAAATCCTACTTTTTCAGCGAATCCAGCTTTTCGAGGACCGATTGGGTAACCTGATCGATCGGCTGATCCGCATTGATTCGAAGGATGGGATTGCCCGCCTTCTGGTAATAACCCACAACGACGGCCGTTTGCTGATGATAAGTCTTGAGGCGATTGGCGACCACCTCGGGCTTATCATCTTCCCGCTGAACCAGGGCGCCGCAACCTTTGTCGCACTGGCCGGCCTTCTTGGGCTTCAAATTTTCTATATGATAGACGGCTCCGCACTTTGGGCAGCTTCTGCGCCCGGTCATGCGAGCCGAAATCACCGCATCATCCACCTGCAAATCGACGACGGCATCAATCGTCTGGCCGACCTTTTTAAGGGCCTTTTCCAGCCCTTCGGCCTGAA
>JAAYVQ010000469.1 GCA_012517095.1 Phycisphaerae bacterium
AAACTCCGCCGCCCGCGCCGCGATCCGCCGATACACATCCAGCCCGTCGGCCCCGCCGTCGAGCGCCTTTTTGGGCTCATAATCCCGAACATTCCGGTCGAGCTTTTCGTACTCGCTCGCGCTGACATAGGGCGGATTGCTCACGATCAAATCGAACCTCGCCGCATCCAGCCCCGCGATCACCGGCTCAAACAGATCGCCCGCCAGCAACCGCACGCGATCCTCCAGCCCGTGTGCCCGCATATTCTCCGCCGCGACCGAAAGCGCTTTCTCGCAGATGTCCGTCGCCATGACATTCGCCGTCGGATGATTCTTCGCGATCGCGACCGCGATGCACCCCGAACCCGTGCACAGGTCCAGCACCTGTTGCTCGCCAGAACGCCGTCGCAGAAAATCAATCGCCCGCTCCACCAGCCCCTCGGTCTCCGGCCGCGGAATCAGGCAGTCGCGGCTGACGCGGATCGTCATCGAATAAAACTCCGTCGCCCCCACCAGATATGCAATCGGCTCGTGTTCGCCAGCCCGTTTGACCAATCCCCGCAACTCCGCCAGGCGCTGGGCCCCCACCGCGGCGTTAAAATGCGTATAGAGCTCGATCCGTTTCCACCCCAGCACATGCGCAAGCAACAACTCGGCGCTGAACCGCGGGCTGTCCACGCCCTTGACGCCGAAATACTCCACCATCCAGCCCAGCAGTTTTTGAATCGTCCACACTTCCATCCCCCCAATATACACCATCCGGCCTCCAGATATCAAATCTCAAATCCCTTGAGGGTCTCGAAAGCCAAAACAGGTCCGGTAAAATCTTGCCTGATAAGGAGTTACACTCATCCAGAACGGCTCGCGGAATCTTCCCGTGGGTTTGTGGTTGGGAAAAATACGAGGAAACAGACCCTTCGATGACGGCCAGGATGGGGAAATCGAAAGGACTGGAGGCGGCGGGAATCGAACCCGCATCCCCGCGATGCGACCGCGGTGTACTCCCATTATACTACGCCCCCGCACCGGTTGGATGCGGACTGCTTTTTCGCCATCGAAAGCCCGTCTATTATATCGCCCCTCGGCGGAGAATCAATGATTTTTCGAGAAATCTTGAACGGATCGGGCCCATTTGGTATAATACAGATCGCGTTTTGAATCCGGAGGGAACACTGATGTCGCGGTTATTGACAATTCGATGGGTGGTTTTCCTATTGATCGCTCTGGCCCCGATTTCCACGGCCGAGAACATTGATCCCTATGATGACAACAGCCAATTCGCCTGGGGCGAAAATATCGGTTGGGTGAATTTTGAACCCTCGGAAGGTCCGGGCGTAACGGCGACGGACGCCCGCCTGACCGGCTATGCCTGGGCGGAGAACATCGGCTGGATCAACCTGTCCTGTCGCAACGCCGACACCTGCGTCACGGCCGAGTTCGGCGTGTCCAACGACGGCCTGGGTAACCTGTCCGGATTTGCCTGGGGCGAAAATGTCGGCTGGATCAACTTTAATCCCGTCGTGCCCGGTGACCCGGCCCGTTACGGTGTAACGATCGACGACAATGGCAACTTCAGCGGCTGGGCATGGGGTGAGAATATTGGGTGGATCCGGTTCAACTCGGCCGGTACTGTCCCCTTCAAGGTTCAGGCTTGCAAGGTTTCACTGGATGACCTGATGCATTTCGCGCAGGCCTGGCTG
>JAAYVQ010000470.1 GCA_012517095.1 Phycisphaerae bacterium
GCCGCAATCCACGGGCGAAGACGGCCGCGTCGTGCAGGAAGTCCTGTTCGCCGGATACCAATCCGCCGGCAGCGGACAAAAAATCGCCCTGCCCTTCCGTCCGCTCGCCGGGAAACTGCCGATCGAACTGTGGAAATCTCTATCCTCTTCAACGAATACAAATTCTCAAACCTTCAAAAGAAAGACCACTCGAAATAAATAAGTCGAATCGGCATCTTGGAATGAACCATCGGCAAGGCGAAAATATTTTGACATTTTAAAATCCAATATTGGGGTATGTTCGTATAGAGAATAGAACCTTGACGAACATCCCTGATAAGCGGATAATACGGAGGAGTTAAAGGTCGGTATCGGGAAAATTTCCTAGGTAGAAAAGCAGGTGGGAACTACGGTGACAGCAAACCATCTCAAATCAATTCGGGGATTTACCATCTGGGAATTATTGTGCATTATCTTGATCCTCTTTTTCCTGGTCGCGATCATGATGCCATCCCTGAACAAAGTCAAAAAGATTTCCTCGCGGGTGGTCTGCGGAACAAATCTCAAAGGGCTGGGAACAGCCGCGTCGGTGTATGCCGACGACTATGAGGAGTGGTTTCCCGAATTACCGGGCGAGGGGGAGTGGTCCAAAACGCTGGGATTCGCCTACGACATGGAGAAACCAGATTTTGGCAAGGATGGAGCCCAGTACCGGACAGGCCGGACGATCAGCGCAAGCTGGTATCTGTTGGTGCGGGAAGTGGATGTCTCGCCCAAATCGTTTGTTTGTCATGAGACGAACCAGACCGCATTCGGTTACGAATACTACAGCTCGAGCGAACACATTACAAAATATTGGGACTTTGGCGACGATCCCTACCAGCATGTCAGCTATTCGATGCACAATCCGTATGGGCGTTTTCCGACGCGGGGATCATTCAGTGCATCCTTCGCTTTTGCGGGGGATATGAGTCCGTGGTTTGACCACGGAGACATTATCCAGCCGAACGACAATCCACGGGAATGGTGGGAGGGCGTTCGGCTCCTGCCGCCGTACTTTTCGGATTCGACGATTTCCAGAGAGAAGATCATGCAGGCCAACTCGATCCCGCATCGTCGGGAAGGGCAGAATATAATCTTCGCCGATGGCCATTCGGAATATGTAAAAGTACCCGATGTCGGCGTCAATCACGATAACATCTACACCTTTTGGTCGGGTGTACTGGATAGCATGGTTTCGGCAGAGGCGACCGAGAAGGAATCGAAGTTGGAAGTATCTGAGATGGACAAACGGATCGGGACAAATCCGACTTCGCGCAGCAGGGACAATGACGCCAAATCAGCAGAAGATTCATTCCTGGCAATTTAATCTGTGAACTCCCGGAATTGACGAACACAAACTTTAGGAGGATTCATCATGATTCTGGATGACAACCCAATGAAGATGACAGAAGGAGGATCGATTATTCCGCTTGTGGCAGGTAAGGGAACCCCCGACATGCGTGGCAAGACCGACTGGGAGTTATTGCGGGATTTCTTTAACTTCACCGGCGGGAGCATCTTCTATTGCATCAGCGCCGTGCTGGTCGCCTATGGGGTCGTAAAACTATTGGGTCCGGTGTTGTCGGACACGGAAACGATCCTGGCAGCCATGCCCTGTATCGGAACCCTGGCGGTTTATGAATTGGCGCTTCTGGGCGTATTGGCTCTGATCGTCAGTCGTAAAGTCGTCGATGATGCGATCTCGGTAACGCTGATCCTGGTGATCTACATGGTGGCTACAAGCGTGGCGATGGGATCGGTGGCGGAACGGGATCTCCGTTTTGCGGTTTATCCGGCCGCGATCGGAACGATCCTGGGAGTGGGAAAGTTCTATATCCTTCGCCGATTTATCGGGATTCCCTTTGGGACACTGTCGATGCTGGGACTTTCGGGACTGGTTGCCGTAAATTACTTCGGACCGATCCTGATGGCCCATTCGATTCAAACCGACGCCGCCAACGAATTGGGGCGACGAGGCGTATGGTTTCTGGTGTGGGTGGGGATATTGCTGACCGTGGGCATTGTCTGGTACGAACGGCTCCGAGACCGGCGCGAGACGACCAGAGATAAATCGCCGGCGTTACTTCAATCGCCAATCATGGTGTGCATCCTGACAATCATCCTGCTGGCGTCATCGAGTGTCCATCAGTATGCGTCGGCCTATATGTTCGCAATCGCAAAACCGATGGGTGATTTTCTCGGCGCCATCGGTCTGGGGACCCTATTGCTGCTGAACATCCTTCGGCTGAGCAAGCTTCCATTCGGGCCGGGGCATATCCTGGTGTCATGTATTCCACTGGTTGCGCTGGGGTATGCGATCCACGAGAAGGCCGTCGCGGCGACTGGGAGCATCGGACTGGACATTGTGGTCTGGCCGCCGGTGTTCTGCGCTTTGATGGGGATCGGGTATCTGGTAACGGCCCGGAAAAACGGCTGGCATAATCTGAATTTCGTCGCGTATGCCTGCGCGCTGGGGGCCGTGTTGACGGCGGGTTATTCGCCGCTTCATCCATGGGATCTCAATACCGCCGCATTCGGGGTAACATTGTTTGTTAGTCTGATGGCATATGGGATTATCGCGTGGAAACCATCCGTCTGTTTTTTGGCCGTTGCGATCCTAACGCTGGGACTAAGCCAGACGCCTTCGTTTACAAAGGGCGTCGTCGCATGGCAACTGACTCCATACGGAGCCCTGGCGGGTGTAATCGGCTTGGGATGCACGGCGCTGTATCTGATCTTCCTCCGCCAGCTTCATGTCGCAGGTCGCATCATCGGATTCATTGGCCTGGCGGCGTTTCTGTATGATTTCCTTCCATCCTCGCTGAGTAGTCGCTATGCGCTGGTGTTGGTAATCGCCGTCGTGATTACGGTGATCGTATGGTTACGGACACGGGACCGGTTGGTGTTCTTATTTCTGTCCCTACCATTCGGCGTAAGGATTTACATCCTGGCAAAACAAATCGCGGAGTGGCGGTTTGTGGCGCTGGGATTTCTTGTTCTGGCAGCGGGGGTCGTGATGAGTATCCGAAAGTCAAAACGGAAATCAGCGATCGAATGATTCTCCAACTGCGATTCGATTCACACGGACAGCACAGGATGATGAACCTGCCAGATTTCCCGCGGATCGACGATTGAATCGGTAGCCGGATGACGCTATAATCGGTCCACCGAATTGGATACGACAAAACCCTTTTGCAGACAGGAACCGATATGGCGCATTTGTTCGTCAAGGATATCAAGCCGGGCTTGCAGATCAACGACATCTACATGGTCTCGCAGCCGGTTCTGCGCAACACGACGCGCGGGGATCTGTACATCGCGATGTACCTGTCCGACA
>JAAYVQ010000471.1 GCA_012517095.1 Phycisphaerae bacterium
CTATTCTCGGTTCTTCGTTTTGAAAAAAGGATACGGCTATGCTAGTAAAAACCAATGTGCGGAAATTTGTTCAAGACATGGAGACGATCATGCGAGAAGCGGCCAAAATCGCGAGAGTCAAAAAGCTGGTCAAAAAACGATCCCAGTTGATGAAAAAGGTCAACCTCCTGGACCAGAAAATCGGCGGCCTGCTCGAGTCGCGCGGCCGAAAAGCCAAGGGCTCATCGGCCGGAAAGCTGCCGGCCCCCAAGCCGGGTTCCGGTCCCTTTAAGCTCTGCAAGGTGATGAGTTCCCGACCCATGATGCGAAAGGAAATCGCCAAAAAAACCGGCCTGACCGAAGGCACCATCAAGTTTTATCTTCGGAAATACGCCTGTTTCAAGCTGGCCGGATGGGGAAAAGGATATATCTACGAAAAACCAAAAGGACAATAACCGATAACGCCCGTCGGAAGAATCGGACTTTGCTCAGTTCGATTCTTCCGACGCAGCGATCCCGATCCGCCCCAACAGAATCTCACCGCTTTCCGACTGATCAAACACAAATCGAATCACCCTCAGCCGCGAGGGATCAAATTGCGGATCGACCGAAAGGAAATCTTTCATCGGCAACTCGAAGGTTTGCGGTATCAGCTCGAAATCGCTGGCGGATCCGAAATCGTAGAATCCCTTGGAAAACTTGCTGATCAACGGCGGGTGAATCGGCGCAAAATGTCGCAGCGGAAGCCGAACCCGATGCCCGCTTTCATCCTCCACTTCGACGCTCAGATCCACAACTTCCGGTTCCCGTTGAGTATCACAAAGAATAAAAGACAATCGGTGCCCTGGACCGAATTTCATTTCCTGCAAAAGCGACTCCGGCACGAAGATCGAATATTGGGGCAGCAGCGCCGGGGTATGATCTTTCCAGTCGCTGCGCTTCCATCCCAGAAACACGACCTTCTGCTCCGTTGACGCCTCGTTCCGCAGGTTCAGGACCGTCTCCATGACCCGGCTGAAATTTTCATGGACGATGGCGCCCCCCGGAACAGTGGCGGTGATCGGATCGAGGTCTTCCGAAAAATCCGCGATCAATCGAAACCGCGAATCCTCAAACTGTGTGACCAGGATTTCATCCGGCAGCCAGTGCCGTCCTCGGCGAGTGTCGCGCAACAGATCCAGATAAGCCGTTTCGCCCTTGACAGTCCCCTTAAGAAACGCCGTAATCAGGACCCTCGCGGTTTTCCGCTGATCCTGCGGTGCCATCACCGGTTTGTGATTGAGCAGCCACCCCAGCGGCGGCTGATAGTCGCGATCGCCCCAGATTGTGTTGAAGGCCGAATGATTGGCGCGATACAAATATGCGGACGCCTTGCAATAATATTGATCTCCGGAAAATGTCGTCCTGTAATAGGGACGCAATCCCCAGAACCCCAGCGTATCAGCATCGTGGCCC
Organism: Phycisphaerae bacterium; assembly: GCA_012517095.1. Classification (GTDB taxonomy): domain Bacteria; phylum Planctomycetota; class Phycisphaerae; order Sedimentisphaerales; family Anaerohalosphaeraceae; genus FEN-1350. Next base: position 1,435 of record JAAYVQ010000471.1, read on the forward strand.
CCGCCCAGAGCGAGAATGTTCACATTGGACAGCGGAACCGGTGATCCGGACGGCAGATACGGATCCATCGGTGCGATCAAAACGACGGATTGGATATCATACTGGAAATGAAAGGGAAAATTCCCGTTCTCCGGATGCGACGAAAGCCGATTGAATCCCGCCGCCGTCGTCACCGCCTGTCCCCCGCGCGAATGTCCGACCAGCGCGATCTTTGAAAAATCCACCTTTCCCGCAAACCGACTCGACGGGGCACTGCTGAATTGTTTCCACAGCGCCAGATGTTGATACAACAGAAGCGTCCGCGCAAAATTTTCTCCCTGGTCGTAGTCAGAGGCGACCGAACTATTGAGAAAATTGGCATCGATCGAAACCACGACAAATCCATGACTGGCCAGATGTTCCGCCAGCCAGGTATATCCGCTGTCGGAGTTTTCCCACATCGGATGATTTCCGTGCACGATCATCACCAGCGGATAGGGCCCTGAACCCATCGGATACCACACCCGCCCGTTCAGGGGCAACTTCGTCGGATCAAATCCCCAATACGACCACCGTTCGCGGTGTCGCCATTTTCCCAGCTCCGGCAAAAAACACGATACATCCACCGTGCTGGTCCGAATGGCCACCGTCGGCCCGAATTCGGGACGACGCAGATCGTTCCCGCTTCCATATGTCAGATACTCGAATGGCAAAGGCCCTCGTTCGGCCGGCGACGGAAGCGATAAGGGTTCAACCGGGGCTCCATCGGCGCTCGGGCGGGCCAGATATGAATCATCCCCCGGACTGAGCAGCCACCAGACCGTCATTCCAACGACCAGAATCGCCGTGGCGAATAACGCCAGAGAACTGGGGCGTCGCCAACCTCGAGAAAAAGACAAACTGACCAACCCACCCGCAATCCCGCCGATTCCAATTATCCAGTACCAGATTGCATAGGGAATCAATATCACGGCGATAAATACCGCAACCACGCACAGCAATCCTGATTTCGGCAACTTGTGGAAAATCCACAATCCAACCGACAATATCAACCGTACCAATGCGACGACGAATATCGTTGCCGTTATATACAGCAGGATTCCGAGAAACATGCCTAAAAAGGTCTTCCCCCGTGTAGCCACGAATATCTGGCCAAGAATCAGGGTTATCACCGTCCCCATCAGAATTCCCGGCCAGCTCCTCTCGATCAACCGAGACAGATTTCCATCGGCCGCCTGAATCCAGCATAACAGACCTGGCGATGATTTCTCCGCTGAGCCGTTTGTTTTTTGCCTTATAGGTTCCTTCACAAGGGAAGCTCTTTCTTCCTCCTCTTCCCCTGATTGGTTTTTTCATTGAATTACGGCAAATCTGTTTCAAACAAAAAGACCAAAAAGATGAATTTCACAGATATAGTAATCCCAGGTTCAAAATAATTCTGGTCATCCATGGAATTCCGTAACATATTGTTGACTGGTGATTCATTATCCGAATCGAAACAACTCTTGCCTGATTCACCCGTTCGTAAAGAGATAGGTATTTCTCAGGGGACATTGGTAACAAAAAAAATGCAGATTTTCCTGATCCCGGAATTGTATTCCTATTAATTGGATATAGATCGGTTATAGATTTCGGGATTGGCTCTCCCACATCGGGAGAGTATAGTATGGTCCTTGTATCGAAAGGATTCATGCAAATTCAGAGTGTGGGAAATGTCCGAAGATGACAAATGGTCCGCTGATTTTGGTTCTTGGAGTGACGGCATCGGGCAAGGGTTCACTGGCTTTTGAACTGGCACAGACCTTCGGCGGCGAGATCATCAGCATCGACTCGATGAAAGTCTATCGGCGAATGGATATCGGCACGGCCAAACCCACCCCGGAAAAACGCCGGCGGATTCCCTACCACCTCATCGATGTCGTCGAACCGTCCGAGGCATTCAGCGTCGATCGATTCCTCGACCTGGCGAACGAAGCCATTGACGGGATCCTCGACCGTGGCAAATCCGTCATCGCAGTCGGAGGCACGGCTCTCTATATCAAAACCTTGTTGTATGGCCTGTTCGACGGGCCCGGCGAAAATCCGATAATTCGAGAGCGACTGCGGAAACAATTCCTCGACGAAGGGGGTACCGTCTTGCATCAACGCCTGCGGAGCGTGGATGCCGAAGCGGCCGCACGGATTCATCCCAACGATCAGCGGCGAATCGTTCGCGCCCTGGAAGTTCTCGAGTTGACCGGCAAACCGATCAGTTCATTTCAGGAGCAGTTCGGTTCCGGACGGATGCTCCGCGATTGGACGATCCTTGGTCTTCGACGCGAAAAATCCGCCGAAAGCCGACGAATCAATATGAGAGTCAAGCGAATGATCGACCAGGGACTGGTTGAAGAAGTTCGATCTCTCCTCCGCGAAGAAAAACCCCTCAGCCGACAGGCCCGCGCCGCCATCGGTTATGCCGAGATGATTGATCATCTCCAAGGGCGAATACCCCTCGACGACGCCGTCGAAAAAATCAAGGTCAATACCCGCAAACTCGCCAAGGCCCAGCGGACCTGGTTTAAAACATTCCGACAGGTCCAATGGCTCGATATCGGCGATGAAGAATCCGTCGAATCGGTATTGAACCGCGCAATGCCGATCCTCTCCGCGGATCAATCCAATTCCTGACACGGAAAGGAGAGGAAGGATCATACAGACCATACAATTCTTCCAACAAACCGCGATCTATGATCGTAGAGACAAAACCAGATTGACGATCCGGTCTTCGGAGATTCCAAAACTCTCGAGCTGGACCTTTCGCGGTCCGGCAGGAATGAACGCATCCGGACAGGCAAG
>JAAYVQ010000472.1 GCA_012517095.1 Phycisphaerae bacterium
ATGCAGTTAACAGCGGGGGGAAGAACCAATTCAAAGGTGGAAGTGTTATGTGTAAATGATTATTTGTAAACGACTTATGTTTCGATCTGTGGAGGTGACGAAATCCGATCAACCTTCGCTTTTGGCCTTTTTTTCGCATGCTCTTTCGCCGACAATTCTATCGATAGTTTCCCGATCTCAATGAGGATACTCTGAATATGCGGAAAATCATCTGGATCATTCTTGCTGTAAGTATAATATCGGAAATGACTTATGCAAAACTCATTCCCGCCGTAAGCATGACACTTTCTCCTCTCGTCTTCAGTCAGATCAAGATCAATTTCCAGCCGGCCGCCTCCCCGATTCCGACTGGTTATCTTCCCGATTCCGGCCTGATTTTCGGCGATCGCGGCAACGGTTATTCGTATGGTTGGGACTCCGCAATTACAAAGGTTTACGATCGAGGCGACGATGTCCACCCGGATAATCGTTATGCCACAACTCTTTATATGGAAAGGACTTCCGCACCGCACGGAACTTGGGAAATCGCCTTAGACAATGACGAGTACGATTTGCATATTGTCTGCGGCGATGCCCTCTACACCAACCAGATCAACACCGTCAATGTCGAGGGAACCATTCTCACCGATCCGGATTCGGCGGACAACTTCGATGAGTACAATCTGACGGTCACTGTTTTCGACGGACGACTCACCGTAAGTGCTGCTGCGGGAATGATTAACGCTAAAATCTGCTTTCTGGAAATCACTCCTGTGGGTCTTGTCAATCACACACCGATCGTTTTTGCGGGCGTTGATCATTCGGCCGTCTGGCCGAAAAACCGCCTGACGATGTCCGGTTCCATCAGCGATGACGGAAAGGGAAACCCGGATGGATTTCTTGGAGTAACCTGGACACAAATATCGGGCCCTCAAGGAGTTATATTCAATCCGGGTCAGGATGTTATTCAGACGGATATCACTCTTCCCATACCAGGAATTTACACATTCGAGTTGACCGCAACCGACGGCCTTCTTTCCGCCTCCGATTCGGTCGTCATTACCATTCTGGAACCATCCTGTCCGGTCGGTGATCTGACCTTTGACTGCAAGGTCGATCTAACTGATCTTAAACTCTTTGCCGATCAATGGTTATCGATGGATGTTCCGGCCGATTTCAACGACGATACGGGAGTCAATCTGATCGATATGGCCTTTGTCGCGCAGAACTGGCTGAGCGACTGGACCAGCACAATTATGACAACGCTGTCTCCCGCCGGCGCGGTTGCCGCCGGCGCCTTGTGGCGAATCGACGGCGGGATCTGGCGATCGAGCGGAGCGCTTGTCGATTCGGTGATGGAAGGAACGCACACGATCGACTTTAAACCGATTTCCGGCTGGATCGAGCCGGCCGGTCAGTCGTTAATATCTATTCGACAGCAACAATATCTGTTATCCGGAACCTATGTCGAGGTTCCCGAGACGACGCTGATTCTCAGCGAATTCATGGCGATCAATTCCAATTTGTACGATTTGTATCCACGGCCCACTCTCTACAGCAACAATCCCAATCCCACCGACGACTCCGATTATCCGGACTGGATCGAGATCCGCAATACGACTGCCGAAGCGATTTCTCTGGATGGATGGTTTTTGACCGATGATCCCGACAACCTGACGAAATGGAAATTCCCCAGCGGCAAGCAAGTCAACGCCAATGGCTATTTCATCGTTTATGCCTCCAACAAAGATCCCCTGCGATATCCAACGAATTATCCCTATGTCGATACCTTCGGCAATCCGCACACCAGCTTTGAGATGTCCGGCGATGGCGGATATCTGGCTCTGGTCAAGCCCGACGGCAAGACAATCGCGCACGAATATCTTGATTATCCGAAACAGCGCGGCATGATGACCTACGGTATCGGAAACAACAACAAGACCGGATTTCTCAAGAGCGTAACGCGCGGAGCGGCCAACGACGCGGCCTATGACGGGGAAGTGGCCGACACCCAATTCAGCATCGATCGAGGATTTTACACGCAACCCATTTCGGTGGCGATTGTGTGCGGAACGCCGGGCGCGACGATCCGTTGGACGAACGATCAAAGCGAACCGACCCTGACGAATGGAAATACCTACACCGGTCCGATCGCGATCAGCACGACAACCTGTCTTCGAGCCGCGGCATTCAAGGACAATCATATTCCATCCAATGTCGATACGCATACTTATCTATATCTGAATGATGTCATCAAACAGGCGACGGATCCGAGCACCGGAGCACAGGTTGCCCCCGCGGGTTTTCCAGCGATCTGGCCAGGAGGATCGAGCACGGGGGCCGTGACGGGCGATTATCAAATGGATCCGGACATTTGTTCTCCAACCGGAACCTTCGGCAGCATCTATGCCGGCCGGATTCTGGATGATTTGAAAGCGGTTCCAACGCTGTCCATCGTAACCAGCAGGGATGATCTGTTCGGAACCAGCGGTATTTACATCCATGAAGGGCAAGATGGAACCGAGCGAAAGGCCTCGGCGGAGTTGATCCTACCCGACGGAACGGAACCGGGATTCCAAGTCAACTGCGGCGTTCGGATGCAGGGGGGCGTTACCGGAGGCGGTACGAGTCTGGACCGTTGGAAGACTTATAAATGTTCGATGCGTCTGGTCTTTCGCGGGGGATACGGACCCTCACAGCTACGCTATACCCTGTTTCCGGACGAGCGGGAAGCGACGGATCGATTCGACACGATTGTCCTTGAGGCGCGGTTAAACAATGTATGGCTTCATACCGATTCGGGACAACGAGGCCGCGGGGAATATACGCGCGATCAGTTTATCTCCGATCTGCAGAATCGAATGGGCGGTTATGGAGCGCATGGACGGCCGGTCCATTTGTACCTGAATGGATTGTACTGGGGGTTGTACTGGATTCACGAACGGCCGGACGATTCTTTTGCGTCGGCTTATCTCGGCGGATTGGAGGAGGATTATGATGTTCTCAAGCATTCCGTCAGCGGCGTGGTCAGCGGGAACAACGCAACCTTTACGCAAATGGTCAATGTCCCCGTCACCGATTATGCGCGATTGCAGGAATACCTGGATGTGCCCAACTTCATCGATTACATGATTCTGAATTTTTATCTTGGCAACTCGGATTGGTCGCACAAGAACTGGTACGCATCGCATAACCATTTTGATCCGTCAGGACGGTGGCGGTTCCACACCTGGGACGCCGAACATATTATGGAAAACCCCACGGAGAATGTAACCGCAAGCGATGGGGCAAGTACTCCAACGGGAATTAACGAAAAGTGGACGGCCAATGAAGAATATCGGATGTTGTTTGCCGACCGTGTGTATCAGCACATGTTCAACGACGGCGTTCTGACTCCCAACAATATTCGAGCATATTACCAAGCGATCGCCGCCGAGGTGGAAAGTGCGATCGTCGGCGAATCGGCGCGATGGGGCGACAATCGGCAAGCGACTCCTCACACCCGAAACATCGACTGGCAGAATGCCTATAATTTTGTCCTGAACACCTACTTGCCGGGACGACGAGATGTGGTGATCGGCCAGTTCCGGGCCAAGAGTCCCCAATGGTATCCGAGTATCGATCCGCCCATCTTCAAGATTGACGGCCAGCCGCAGCACGGCGGAAATGCCGCTTCCGGAGCTTCGCTGTCGATGACCAATCCTAATACGGTCACTACCGAGAGCGTCGAACTAGTTTCGGAAGGCGCCTTGGTTCGGGCGTTCGTTCCTTCGGACAACACGCTCGGGATAACCTGGACGACCAAGACCTTTACGCCGGGGGCCGGATGGACGGACGGCTCCACCGGCACCGGCGTCGGCTATGATCGGAGTACGCCTTATGACGCTCTGATTTTAACCAATCTTGAAAGCGCGATGTACAATAAGCAATCCTCCGTGTATTGCCGGATTCCCTTCGCCGTGACCAACTCCTCGGATATCATCACGCTGAAACTGCACATGAAATATGATGACGGATTTATCGCCTATCTGAACGGTTCGGAGGTATGCCGAAGTGGCAATATCACCAATTCGGTTCCTCCAAGCGCTGCTTGTGGCGACCATGCGGCCGGTTCATATGTCGAGTATGATATTTCAAGCTATCAAACCCTGTTGTCG
>JAAYVQ010000473.1 GCA_012517095.1 Phycisphaerae bacterium
ATATTCTCGGCTTCTCCTGTTTCAGGATCGCCGTAAACCGGCCGTATCGGTTACGGTATCCGATTCATCACCCTCCGGATTTCGCTTTCCGACAACACCCGTTTGAACAACAGAATGTCGTCCATTGACCCGGCAAATCGGTGCGCCGCCGCCGAGGGATTGGCCCCCAGATAGACATGGCTTTTGTCGTTTTGTAAACCGGTCGTCACCGCCGGATCGCCCGTAACCGCCACTCCATCCAGATACATCCTGGCTTGCTCGATATCCGTCTGACCCTTGCCCGGAACCGAAAAGGCCACATGATGCCACTGCCCATCCAATAGCGTTGTCCACGCCGTCGCCGAAAAGTATCGGTAATTGGTTTTGCCCAGATGGATCAGCGGCTTTCCATTTCCATTATTCTGTAGCTTGATCGACGAGTAATTTCCGCCGAACGAAACCAGAATCGGCGTTGTCGTGTCCGTACACTGGACCCATGCGCACGCCGTCCAGGCGTCCGGCAACATCGCCGCATTCGTCCCGCAATCCACATAGTCCGTCGTCCCATTGAACGACAGTGCGGTGTTGAGTTTTCCCGCCGTTGTCAGGATCGAGGTATTCTGTTGTGCCGTGCCGTTGAGGTGATGTTCCCCCGCGTCGTTTACGGCCGGATTGTCCGAGTTGTCGTCCATCGTCCAGTGGGTGATCAGTCCATTGGGGGGATCGGAAACAAAGAGCAAAAAGACTTCCTGGGCCGAAAGAGCGCGGTTGAACAGCATCACCTGGTCCATAACCCCGCCGAATCGCTGCGTTCCCGCCGAAGGATTGGCTCCCAGATACAGATGGCTCTTGTCGGTCTGAGGACCTGTCGCCACGGCCGCATCGCCCGCGACAGGAACGCCGTCCAAATACATCTGGGCCTGTTCGATATCCATTTGACCCTTGCCCGGAACCATAAACGCCACATGGTGCCACTGCCCGTCTTTCAGGATTGTCCATGCCATCGCGTCGAAGTAACGATAGTTGGTCTTGCCCAGGTGGACCAGCGGTTTTCCATTTCCGTTATTCTGCAGCTTGATCGACGGATAATTACCGCCGAAGGAAAACAAAACCGGAGTTGCCAGGTCTGCGCACTGTACCCACGCGCTGACCGTCCAGGCATCCCCAAGCAGGGCGGGGCTGGTTCCGCAATCGATCCAATCCGTCGTTCCGTTGAACGCCAAAGCCGATCCGATCGTTCCGGCCGTTGTCAGGGCCGCGGTATTCTGTTGAGCCGTGCCGTTGAAATGGTTGTCGCCGGAATCCGCCACGATCTTGTCGGCCGCGTTGTCATTCATCGTCCATTCGGCAATACGACCTCGGGTAACGGGCTGAAAACACCTCATCCAGGTCGTTGAAAAAATGGAATAATCGACAAGGTCAATCTGGCCGTTGTGATCCAGATCCGTGCCTTCGCAGAAATCGTTGTATAGTTCGCAATTGGAATCCAGCCAATGTAAAGATACAATAGCCAGATCCTCCATGTTGACGCATCCGTCCCGATTGATGTCGGGGGTCGGGGTAATCATCCGAATCCGATAGACTCCGTCATAGATCTCCCAGGGGTTCCATTCCGGAACATGCACTTTGACATAATAGGTGCCGTCAATCGGGCAAACCCAATCCACAATTTCCTGCGATTCCCATTGGAATCGTTTCACCAGTTCGGTTTTGGCGTTCCGGCTGTAAATCAAAATCATGGCGCCGGGAAGATTCGTTGTGTCCAGTTGAAAACTGTACAGGCCGTCCTTCTTGGCCTCGAAAGAATAATAGCGACGGAAGGTCAGTTCGTTATGGAGAGTTCCCACATACCAGTCCCCATTGTCCAATCGCGTGGGGCGCTGCAGAGATAGATTCACTCCCAGGGTTCGATTTGAGGTAAGAGGGACTTTGACCCGACTCTCAATTTCAAACGCGGAAAGCTCAAAAATCTTGAACCCGAATAACGGCACATAGGCCCGTACATAGGCCGTCTGGCCCGCGGAAATCCCCCTCAGGATATAACTTCCGGGTTGAGAAATCATCGTCCGGGATATCACGCTGCCTTCCGAATCCGCCGGTTCCGTATAGGCCTCGATATAAATTGGCTCGTCGATCCATTGGTCAAACTGCACCGTCCCTTCGATGGTTCCCGTTGGATATCCGGATGCGGGTTGTGCGTTGAATGCATCGTTCCAGTCTGCATGCGTCATGCCGGGCAGCACCCCGCCCAGAGTCGCATTGTTACCCAGCCCCGCGCCCATGGTATTGGGCAGCACCCAGTTCCAGTCGGTAAAGGTCGGCAGCATGTTCCGGGGACTGACGGTCGCATTAAAGACCGGATTCAAATTGAATTCGACCCGATCGGTCGAGACTTCGGTTTGCAGACCCGAAAGATTGTCCAGACTCCCTTGTCCCATCCAACTGACCCAATATTCAAATAGGGCGCTGGTGATCCGGGTTTTGTCCGCGCTGAAAGTTCCCTCCAGGGTTCCGCCTCCGAATCCCCAGGTATAGTCCATCTCCAGAAGGAAATTGTTTCCCTCATAGTCGGCGCTGGTGACCGTCCAGGATCCCGGATAATCCGGGTCACTCGTCCAAAATTCCCCCTCCGTGGGCCGCTCGAAGGGATCATACCCGCCCAAATTAAGAGTCCATGTCCGTCCGGGTTTAGAGGGATCGGTCAATCGGTATTCCCGTTCTTGGTCGAAGGTGTACACGGCGCTGGTATTGCTGGACAGACTATTCCTGAGTGTATTCAGTCGTTGCCGGACGATGTTGGCTTCGCGAAGATTGCTGCCGTCGATATACAGCAACTCATCGTCCTGCGGATCGGTTCCCGCCGGGACATTCTCCGATTCCATATACGACATGGCCGCGAGAATATCGCCAATGGCCTCGATGATGGAACTGCGCGCGTTGGCGAGCATGGTTTTCCCGTTTTCCGGATGGCCGGGGGTCGGCAGGATCTTGAGCAGATTCGGGTATTTGTTCAAGAGATCCTGATTGATGCTCACGGCATCACCGTAAATCTTTTGGGCCAGCAGTTCCTGATCCTCTTCGCTCATGTTCAGATCATAAGCCGACTCGGTCAGGATCAGCCCCTTGGCCCATTTCAGGCCGCTCTTGAGGATCAACACCTCGGCGAAATCCACTTCCAGGTCGTGGGATCGGCCGGTTTCTTCCGGCGTAAACCGGATGCGGAACCGGTTCGCCGAGGTTTCCGTGATCAAGTTGAGTTCGGCGACAATCGCGTCGATTTCCGATACGGTCGTGGTTTCAAGGATCTGTTTAATTTGGTCCCACTTCGGAGCTCCGGCCGGCACTTCATAGTAATCATGGTTATTTGTGGGATAGGTAAAATCGACTTCGTTCAACAAATCCCCAGTCAGTTCGAGTCCAAACAATCGTGCAAGCTCCAGGGCGCTTTGCGGTTCGATCGAATCGTCCGCTACGGCGAGCATCGCGATTCGCGTTGCGGCGTGGAGAAACCGCGCCTCCCGAAGACGAGCCGATCCGGTGCAATCCGGCCGCGATAAGAACTGATCCAGAGCGGCATACGCCGCCCGCAATCCGGAAACCGTCTGATCCAACACCCGTCTGCGGGCGTAGTTGAGAATCTGATCGCAGGTACCGGCGGTCACGCTGAATGTCCCATCGGTCGTGTCGGTGATCGTCGGATCTCCCGCGTCGCTGATCCGAATCAGACACTGATCGCTGTGCAGCGAGGGAACCAGCCACTCGTAATATCCGACATTGGCGGTCGTTGCGATTTCCGTCCACTGACTTCCACTGTTGGCGGAGAATTCCAGCCGAACGGTTTCGACCGTTCCGGTCGTTTCCCAGGCAATACGATGGACCATTCCTTCAAGCCATTGTTCTCCGCCGAAAGGTGATTCGAGCGTAAGAGTGGGAGGAATCGGCTCCGGAGCCATGACCGTCAGGACAAAATCACCCATGGCTCCCCAAATCCCGGCCACCCGAATCCAATAGGTGGTGCCGGTCTGACCTTCAAACCAAATCTCCTCGCCCCATCCAGCCGTTGAATCGGCGCAGGCCGGATACCATCCTCCGCACTCGCTGTGGACGGATAAGGCGGAATCAAAATAGTTATATTCGGTGACCGTCACCTGAACCATCCCTTCCTGGAGAAGCGTAAACCGGAACCAGACATCATTCCATCCCTCGCATCCGTCCGTGTACCCTCCGGTCGCATCCAGGGTGCTTCCGTAATAAGGTTCATTGGCGAACAGTTCAATTGCGTCCGAACAATCGTCGTTGATCGGCGCTGCGGCGGCGGAAGATGCCATCCAAAGGCCCATCGCGATCGTGATGGACAAAGCCATTGTCCTGGTTTTACCGTAATACATAGTGATGATCCTCCGTAATGGGATTGATTCTGTCCTGATACTTGTGTAATTGTTCATCCAGACAAATCGCTCGTCCCGCTGTCTGTGAGTCCCCTCGCGACAGCAGGAAATTTCCTTCGACCGTAAAAGATCCCCGCTTCGGATCCCAGCGGACCCGATTGGCTCGCAGCGTCGCCCCGTCGTTCGCCGTGATTGTTACGCCCCCCCGCAGCAAGATTCCGGATTCTTCGTAGGAGGCGACGGCCCGTTTACTTACGATTGCTAGGGATGAATGTCCTTCGACAAGGACGCGATAATCGAAATCGTCCACGATCACTTGGGACGCATCGCTGAAATCCGGCCGTTCGACGCGAAGTTCAATTCCCTGTCCCAACCGGATCTTCTCTTGTTGGCCGCTGACCAGATCCTCGACGACCTTCAAATCCTGCAGGATTCCGGCCGGATCGGCATAAGGGGAGGATCTCATCGTTGTCGGAGTCGACGAATCGTCGGATTCATAGACATACCGTCGCAGGCGGAGCGAATGAACCTGGATCGTTTTGAATAATCCCGTCTTGAAAACAAAAACGCTTCCGCTGTCGGCGGTAATATCCGCCAGCGAAATCGCATATAACGGCCGATGGCCGTTTTCGGGATCCCGCTGAACGCAACGGATCGGTCCAAAACTCGAAGAGGGGGGAGGCGATTCCGTCTCGGAAACAACGGAATGTTTCGGCAATGAATGAAGCCGCGAACCGGCGATGTAGAGAATCGATAATTCCCCGACCCAGATCATCAGGATGAACAAAACTCGAACCAAATGGATTCCAGATCTATGTCCGTGACTGTCCAATGGCTACGCTCCTCTTGGCGCCGTTCGGATTAGGCCGGACGGGATTCACAAAAGATCGCGAATGACACAGAAACCGGATTTTCCCGCCATGGGATCCGAAAAATAATCCAGGAAACCTCAGGAGTCTATAAATCGATCGATATTCCGCGGACTCTTTATCGCCGGCGGTTGCTGTTAGATCACCCTTCGGTTCTCATTTGAACCCGCTGTATTAACGGTCTGGCCTCATCCGGAAATCGGCGTCCGAAATCCCGTTTTGTTCTCTCTTCGGATTTGCCGATACGTCATTCAAAAACTTCAGAATAATGGTTTCGGCCTGAATAGTCAAGGGAATTCCATCTTGAATCTTTTGTCTGTGCATTTTGTCTTGTATCTTTCCTTTTTGATTTTCTTCTCGATTCTGATATAGTGGAAACGGTCTCAAAAGGATGATGAAACTCTCTTCAAGGAGAAAAATATGATCGGATATTGCGGCCTCGATTGCCAAAAGTGCGGCGCCTTCATCGCCACGCAGAAAAACGACGACGCCCTTCGCGCCCAAGTCGCCGAAGAATGGGCGCGGTTGTACAACGCTCCCATCAAACCCGAACACATCAACTGCACCGGCTGCAAAGCCCCCGGCGTCAAGACCTACTACTGCGACCAGCTCTGCGAAATCCGGAAATGCGCTCGGCCCAAATCCATCGCCACCTGCGCCGCTTGTGCCGACTACCCCTGCCCCCGGCTCGACGAACTTCACAAAGCGGCCCCCGAAGCCAAAACCAACCTTGACGCCCTCCGGAAAAAATAGAATGCCGCACACTGTTTTTGTGATTGAAGATGAAATTCATGCCGAATGGTGCGGAGAGTTCCATAGCTTCGCTGCGGCTTTGGCTGAGCTTCAAGCCAGAAGCAAGATTGCATGGGATAGCGTCCCTAATGCGTGCCCGTGCATAAGTTGGAAAACATGCGCTCGAGAATATTCAATTGTTGAATTCGACACCGATAAAACGCCGTGGGTAGAACTCTCTCGGACGCCAATCCTCGAATTGTCCGCTGAGGGAGTTGTTTGGAAAACATAAATGAATCTCTTCCAATTCGTCACCGCCGAATATACCTGCCCCAAGTGCGGATGGCGTCGATCCGTGATCTCGCCGACCTTCGGACGGATCTACTGGATTCTTTGCGTCCTGGCCGCCCTTCCCCTCTGGATCGTCTTACTTGGTAAGCCGTGGAACTTGCCGTGGTATTATGCCCCCAGCTTTATTGCCGGTGAAATGCTGCTGGCCTTTACCTCCGGATTCCTCGTCTCTTGGCCGCTGTTTCTGTTCGACTCCTGGGGTACGATCCGTTGCCGCTCCTGCCGCGCAATGATGATGTTCAACGGTCGTCACTTCGACCCCAAAGGCCACCCCCGCCCTCACTGGAAAGACATCGTCCTGATCGCCGCCTTCCTGGCCGCCAATGTCGCCCTCTGGCTGATCATCGCAACTCATTAATCCACGCCAACCATCCACTGGCCCGCCAACACCGAAAAATCCTGCAGGTTCACCTTACCGTCCGGCGGCGTCGGAGCCAGATCCGCAACCGACGCCCCGGTTGCCATCCAGTCCTCTGCCATCACCCGCAGGTCCGCAAGTTCGACGCCTTCCGGACAACCGAAATCACCCACCGGCCGCGGCTCCCACTGCAACCGCGGATAATTCGTCCCGTCGCAGATCCGCCAGATCGTCGTAAAATCCCACCCGGCATCGGCAAAGGTCGCCCTGGTCTTCATCTCCACCGTCGTCTTGCCATCACCGCCGGAGCTGGTTGTCCGGCCGGAGGTCTTCATATCCCAGAAACTGTCGCCAATCGTGCCACCATTTTTTTTCCCACACAGACCGCCGAGATTGGAATACCCGGCAACGGTTCCGATCGCGTAACCGTTGTGAATCGTTCCTCCATCATTCCACCCACACAATCCGCCGACATCTTCGTATCCTTCAACGCCGCCGGTGGCCCGACAGTCTTGAATTTGGCCCAGGTTCTGCCCGCACAGGCCTCCGATATACCAACCCCAAGGGCTGCTAACCTGGCCAGTGGCATAGCTGGCCTGCAGGGTGCCTTCGTTAATCCCGCACAGTCCGCCCAGATAGAGAAAGCCCGAAATGTTTCCTGTCGCATAACAACGGCTGATCGTTCCCTCGTTTTTTCCGCATAAACCGCCAAAGCCATACAATTCCCCGGTCCCTGAAACCGGAATCGTCGTGTAACATTCGCTGATCGAACCCCGGTTGTGTCCGCAGAGTCCGCCGGTATATCCACCGGCGCCAAAAACCGATACTCGACCCGACGATCCTGTGACAAAACAACCCCGGATTGTTCCCCCTTCATTGATTCCACATAAAGTACCCGCCATCGGACCACCGCCAACAACTTGGATATTCTCCATGCCGAGGTTTCGAATCATTCCCCCGCTTCCAAGGATACCAAAAAGACCGGAGGATTTATTCGAAAAGACATAGTTGTTACCCTCGAAGGTCCCGGTGAACGGAGTCGTTCCGGTTCCGACCAAAGGCAAGGAATCTCCTCCTAAGTCGATGTCGTTGACGAGGATGAAATTTTTGCTCCAGTCGGCAGGCGTGTTGGTTAAGAGTTCCCAGTCGGCAACGGCGCTGATTTTATACGGATTCGCCGCCGATCCGTCGCCGCCGGAATATTTGGGCACGAAGGTCGTGTTCCCGAAATTGTACGGCCCATACACATGGTTCGGATCGGTCTTGATGACATACTGGAAATTCTCCGCCGATCCCGGCAGCGTCTGCGTCCATCCGGCCTTCTGAATCTCGCGCACCCGATAGTTCGCCGGCGAGGCCAGATTCTCAAACCGGTAAAAGCCGTTCGGGTCCGTCACCGCATTCGGCTCGGTGGATTGAAACGCCCCGTCGCCGTTGATATCCAGAAACAATTCCCATCCCGGCATCGCCGGCTCCTGCGAGTCCCAGACATGGTTGGCGTTGGAATCGTTGAACTTATACCCCTCGATATCGCAGGTCACCTCGTTGATCGGCGGCGCCGTATAGACCTGAAAATAAAAGTTCCAGTTTTCGCCCAGATCGGCGGGCATAAAATCGCCGATCCACTCGTCATATACCCAGTAATATCGTTTGATTCCGGCCCCGCCCGTCGCCAGGGCGATCCCCGAATCCGAATTGGAAAATTCAAACGAGTATCCGAAATATCCGGCCGGAAGATCGAATCGATCCTGCTCGGGGATCACATATTCAAGGGTCGATACAAAGTCGCCCGTCCCGGGAACCGTCATGGAAAACTGACGGATTTCATACCCGGGATCGTCGCGATAAGTGCCGTCATAAAATCGCACCAACACGCTCACGGCCGATGGGGAGGAGTACCCGAACACGAATTTGCTGATGCGTCCGCCGTTGGTGAGCCCGTAATCCAGGAATTCCGTATAGGAAGGCGGTGTGAGGATATAACCGGTGTAATTGGAATTGTCAAAAATCAGCGTATCAGCCCAGACGCCTTGAATGCCGAATAGTCCGACCAAACAGATCAATGCCGAAAACCCATTCGGGACGCGAATTCCTTTCATGATGTACCCTCCGCATTTCCTTTTACAAACAAACCGATATAGACTCTCCCCTTGCGATAAACACAAGTTTATCCCTCATCAATGATGTTATTCTACAAGATTCCCCGTGGATCGGTCAAGAAATACTTTCCCTGCGTTTTCGCAAGGCCTCACTGACCATGCCCATTTTATGCCTTTTTTCCTTGTTTTCCATTGCCGATATGAGAGAATCGTCCCTGCGGTTGGATTGCCAAACCGTGTCAACCAGAAATCAGAATCCAGGGAGGTTGCCATGTTTGTGACCACAACATTTACGATCGAGGGCTACAAAATCATTGGGTACAAAGGGATCGTTCGGGGGATCATCGTTCGATCGCCGACCCTCATCCAGGGCTTTGTCGGAGGGCTCAAAAACATCATCGGCGGCCGAATCGGGGCCTACACCGAGATGTGCGAGCAGGCCCGCTCTCAGGCCTTCGACCTGTTGTGCCAACACGCCGAAGCCCTCGGCGCCAACGCAATCATCGGAATGAGGTACGACGCCTCCGAGGTCGTCAGCAAGGGTTCGGCCACTGAAGTCCTCTGCTACGGCACCGCCGTCGTCGTCGCCCCCGATTCCCCAAAACCATAACAAAACCGTCCGGCACGGGCTGGCATCCGGCAACAAGAGGGACTGGTTGCGTTCCGCCGAAGGCGGGTGGTACCTGTTCCCTTTTTGCCCCCATTCGCATTTTTCCACCTTGCCACTTTTCACACCTTATTCCGCGTCAGCCCTCGGAACCGATTCCCGCCAAATCCAAAATACCTTCCAAAATCGGTATTTTTCCGGATTGACGGAGGATGACAACAGGATACATAATGATTCATATACCGATCGGTTCCGATGGGTGCGGCGAATCATAACAAAAGGGTATCAAGATGCCGATCTCGCGAAAGATTATCGACGGCGTTTTGTGCGCGATGTTCTGTCTGGGGTGTGTACAGCAAGTTCGGCCTTTACCTGCGGATCCCCAGGCGGGAACCCTATGGACAAACTCGATCGGACTCAAGCTGGTCTGGATTCCGCCCGAGCCAGTCCGCGAAGTGGGAAGGGATTGGGCTACCCCTCAGATTGCGATCAGGCAGGGATTCTACATGGGAATTTATGAAGTGAGCCAGCGTCAGTACAAGAAAGTAATGGGCTCCAATCCCAGTCAGTACAAGCATGACAACTGTCCAGTGGAATCCGTGACATGGTATCAAGCGGTCGATTTCTGTGCCCTCCTCAGCACGATGGAGGGAAAGACTTATCGGTTGCCAACCGAAGCCGAGTGGGTACACGCCTGTCGCGCGCAATCAACGACGACCTATTTCTTTGGCGAAGATGCAAGCCAAATGCGCAAGTATGCTTGGGATAAACATACCACTCCGCAATTTTATCTTAGCGATATGATCACCTTCATAATCGGATCTCCGGCGGAGAAAGCAACTTCGAGTTGGGGTTTCCCCCCAAGACCCCAACCGGTTGGCAAAAAAAAGCCGAATGATTGGGGGTTGCACGACATGTACGGAAATGTCAGAGAATGGTGCCAGGATCCGTATGAACCCGATCATCCCGAGCGGGTTCTCAAGGGTGGCTCCTACGAGGACGACGGGGTTTTCAGTTGTCGATGTGAGAATCGCTTCCGCTGTCACCCCGAAAACCGCTGTATGGAAAACGGTTTCCGAATTGTTCTGGACCTCAATGAATCCTTCTCTTGGCCGTCTTCCTCATTGAACGCACGATTTTTCAAATCCGCCTTTTGCTTGCCTTAACCTTGCTTGAGTTTATCCTGAGCCCAGTCGAATGGGCATTCCGGCACTATGCCCACTACCCCCGCCGATTCCCCAATGTTCACCCTGCCAATCTTTTTCCAGCGACTTTCCATAGTAGTCAATAGTCACTATTCAGTCGTCAATTTCAACATCCCATGTCCTCTTTTATATCCAAATTTCGATGGGAATACTATTCTTAAA
>JAAYVQ010000070.1 GCA_012517095.1 Phycisphaerae bacterium
GGCGATTTCGTCGATGACCTTGATGATCTTGGCGGTTTCGCCGCTGGACTTCTGGATTTCCTGAATGGCCTGATTCATACGACCCATGGCCTGGGAGCCGTTGTCGGCGGCCTTTCGGGCCTCGGAGGCCAGGGTGTTGGCTTGGTTGGCGTTGTCGGCGTTTTTCTTGGTCATGGAAGCCATTTCTTCCAGGGAACTGGAGGTTTCTTCCAGGCCCGCGGCCTGTTCGGTGGCCCCTTCGGCCAGCGACTGCGAAGCGGCCGAAACCTGCGTGGAGGCGGAAGCCACCTGGGCAGCGCCTTCATTGAGGCCGGCGATGATCCGATTGATCGGCTTGACGATGCTTCGAGTGATTACGATCGCCAGTACCACACCCAGTACGATACCGCAAATCGCCATCGTCATCAAAACCAGATTGGTCTTGTTGGCCAGCGAATTCAGATTCTCACCCAACTGCTTATTCAATTGCTTGGTATTACTGACGATCTGAGAAGCCACCTGACCCATTTCCGTATTCGCGGTGCGCTGAGAAGTCAGACCGGAATAATATTGCTGTCCCGCCTGCTCATACTGGGTAATGGATTGAGTGATTGCCTGGGCGGCTTTTTCCAGTTCGGGATTTCCCTTGACGGCTTCGGTCCAGGAGGCGATTCCTTCTTTGGTCTTGGCCAGTTGTTTTTGATACGCTTCCCATTGTACATCGGAATCCGTGGCTCGCAGGTACACCGCCAGAACGCGCTGCAACAGGAAATTCTGGACGACTTTTTCGTTTAGGTCGTTCTGAAGATTGGTCCACTTTGACAGATCGGCGGCATTACCGTCCTTCTGGGCCTTGTCGATGGCGGGCTTGAGGGTCTTTTCCGAGGCGGTCGTGATACTTTCGGTAATGGCCCAGCCGACCTTTCCCCAACTGGCAAAGGCGTCATCCTTGGATTTCTGGGCGGCGGTACCGACATCAAAGGACTTCTTGTAGGGATCGCAATCCTGAGCGATCTTGGAGACCAGATCCTTCTCAGAACTGCCCAGCCCGGAGGTTCCCTGAAGATCCCGGACATGGCCGGACATTTCCGTGAAGGAATCCAGCCACTTATCCGCGGCGTTCTTGGTTTCGCCTTTGGCGACTTCGAAGCCGTTGATGGCAAAATCTCGACGCAGGGTAGCGCAGGTGTTCAATGCGTTGAGAACATTATTTCCATTCTCGTTGATGGCGACGATTTTCTGGACACTGCTGAGTCCATACCAACCCGCAAATCCCAGCGCGGCTGAAATCAACACCAGAACGCCGAATCCCAAAGCCATTTTCGCCGACAGTTTCAGATTCTTAAACATTGTATTCTCCTGTGCGTAGTTGAAGTTTCCAGTTATGTCTTCACGACCGATTAACTGCCAAGGGAGGCAAATTGTTCATTTCCGAGAACCTTGTCGATGTCCAGCAGGATCTTAACGGAACCGTTGATCTTGCCCATACCGAGAATGAAGTTGGTATCGACATTGGAGCCGAACTGGGGGGCGTCTTCGATGTTTTCGCCTGCGATATCAAGTACTTCCTTGACGCGATCAACGACGATACCGGTCTGGAACCGGCGGTCTCCCTGGGTGATTTCAACGACGATGATACAGGTTTCCTCGGTGACCTCGGCTTCGTTCATTCCGAACTTCATCCGAAGATCGATGACGGGGATCACCTGACCGCGGAGGTTGATGACGCCTTTGACATGGGCCGGGGTCTGGGGCACCGCGGTGATCTGCATGTAACCGATGATCTCGCGGACTTTGAGGATCTCCAGGCCATACTCCTCATTACTCAGGGCAAAGGTCAGGTACTTGCCGGCCTTGCTCTGAGCAGCGGTTCCTGCATTCTCTAATACTGTTTGTGCCATGGGCATCTCCTGACTTATTATTGCCTGTTCTCTTCTGGATTTGAAAATCCGCCACTCGAGAAAAACTACCGAGCGGAATGTCGGAAGGTTTCGCTTATGACATTATTTGTTTTTTCACAATAATCTTTCGAATAAAGAAAATCTTAAAGCTTTCATTGAATCGGGCCCGGAAAAATGTATAATTCGTGTATCCATGTAAAACGATGTGCTTAATCGTGAATTGTCGCTATTGAGGTAAGTCGGACTTTTGTCTCGTCGGGTCCGATAAGTGCGTTCGGATTCTGCGGGGAAGGCGATGGTGGATGATCGTCGAAAGGAAACGATACAATGAATAGTAAATATGATTTTACTGTCATTCGGGTTCTTCGTCGTAAACGCAGCATGACACTCAATAAACTGGCACAACTGTCGGGGCTGACCTATCCGACGGTGGAGACGGTCGAGACCAACAAGACCATGCCGAGCTTGAAGACGCTGGATGCCATCGCCGGGGCATTGCAGATGTCCACCAGCAGTCTGGTGGGATTGGCGGAGCGACGATTGGTTCAACGACGGCGGGCGCAACTGGGCAATTCGATGGCTCTCCGAAATCCGATGGAGGGTTTGGAAACCTGTATGGTGGCCGTGTACGATAAGGCCAAGATGATCCGGGTCAGGTCCGAGAAGGGCGAGAAGGTACATGTGATGGACTTGCATGAGGAGTGCAATGAATTCTGTTATATTCTTAGCGGAAAAGTGGAGTTACGGGTCGCCGATCGTATCTATCGTTTGGGGGAGGACGAGACGATTTTCTTTGACGGTATCCTGGATCATTCCTATACGGCCATCGAAAAGGCCGAATATGTGACCGTTCATATCCCCAAGGACTCCAAAATTCTCGAATCGTTGCTGATGGGACATGAATTGGTGCAGTCGTTGCAAGCGGAGGATGGCGAACCACTACCGGAAGACCCGGAGGAGAGCGAACCGGCGTAATGGCGGATTCATTCGATCCGGGTCTGAAGGAGTTCGGCGACGGCTTTTCCCAATTCGGCCGCCGTCTGTTCGAGGTTGAATCGGTTCAGGACTGTTTCCCGCCCCCAACCGCCCAATTCACGGGCCTTGGCCGGATCGAGGAGAAGCGGTTTGATCGTTTCGGCAAGGTTTTCCGGCCGGTTCGGTTGATAGAGGGCGCCGCCTCCGGTGAATTCGAGCAGTTCGCTAAACACGCCTTCCCACGGCTGGACGACGGGTACACCGCAGGCCAGGGCTTCGAGCAGATACAACCCATAAGAGGCCGGACGGATTTCGGGGACCGTTAGGACCGATAACTCTCGCAGAAATGCAATGCGAGCGGAACGGTCGAAGACCGGCAGAAACTCCACGGCGTCGTCGAGACCCGCAGCGATGAGTTTTTTCATTTGCATGTCGAGAAACGGGATATCTTCTCTTGTCTTCCCCCCGGCCAGACGCAATCGAAGATTGGACAACTGCGGATCTTTACGAAGAATCGCAAAAGCGTCAAAGAGAATACCGAGCCCCTTTCCTTCGCACAATCGCGATAGAAATCCGATGGTGGGCCGATCCGGGGCTTTGGGGGCCGGTTCATATCCGATGGTATCGATTCCCATATAGACGGTTTTGATCTTTGATTCGGGCAGATCCAGTCGTCGCCGCATGACACCGGAGTAAAAATCGCTGACCGTGATAAAGCCGTCGATATCCCGGACTTTTTGTTTCAACAGGTCCCAGGCCTGCCGGCTGTAGGGGTCGCCGAGACCGTCGAGGAAACCGTCTTCGTCCTGAAGAAAACACAAGACCGGTCGGTGAAGACGCGAATGAATGGGACCGGCCAATCCGGCCAGCAGGGCGTTGGACAGGCAGACCACATCCGTCTGATCGGCCAGGGGAGCCAGCCATTCAAGCAAGCGATTCAATTCCTTAACCTGACGACCTTCGGTACCCTGCAGCATCGAAAGGGTCATCTCCGCCAGCGTTTGGGGTTTGGTCATGCCGGCCAGACGCGCCAGCCGCGATAGAAGCCCGCGCGAATCAAGGAGCCGGTCGAACCATCGCGGGCTATGGCGAAATACGGCGCTGGTTTGCTGCAGATAGACATTCAGGCCGCCAAAAAAGATCGGCGCTTCGGTGGCCAGTTCCGGGCCGGTCAATTCCGGCGGCAGATACATCGGGACCAGGATAACCTCATGACCCGCCAGACGCATGGCTCGGACCAGGGCGCCGTCGCGAAGACAATTCTCGCAATAGAAGGTCCCCCCGGATCCGGGCGTGATCTGAATCATCTTCATGGTAATGGGTCCTTTCGCACAGTATGGCACGCATCTCAGCGACGAATTCTATTATGCGGATTGCCGCTGCGATTCGCAAGGATTTTCAAGCGACGGAAGTCGATGTATAATTCGGGGATGGACCAGAAGGGTAAGAATTCGTTGGAAAAGGAAATCGGGGCCTATCGGCGTCTGCGTTGTCAGGTTGATGATCGGATCGGCCGTCTGGAGACGATACATGGCGGGCATCTGGTCTGTCGAGCGGGCTGTTGCGATTGTTGCGTGAACTTGACGGTGTTTGCCGTGGAGCTGTATGCGATCGCAAGTCAACTGGCCGAGTCAGGCACGAAGAAGATGCGTTTTGATCCACGAGCTTCGTGTGGATGGCTGGAGAATGGATTCTGTCGGATCTATGCGGTCCGACCGATCATCTGCAGAACACACGGTCTGCCCGTGACTATCCCGCAAGAGAATGGTTCCGAGGGGAAGGAGGTTTCGTTTTGCCCATTGAATTTTACACGCATTAATCCGGAGACCTATTCCTTCGGTCCGGATAATACACTGGACCTGGCCGACCTGAACGAACGCCTGTGTCGAATCAACGCCAAGTTCCTTGAAGCGTTTCAACAGCAGGGATTTGAACTTCCGGTCCGGCTTGAAATGGCCCGCCTTTCGGAGTTGATCGGCTACATGCGGGCGTGATTCAATCCCCGCCCATGTCGGATTGCTGAATGTACTTCTTGGCCGTTCGTCGGTCCAGCGACGTTCTTCGCGCGACTTCTTCGTAGTTACCGAAACGCTCGTAGAGCAAACCGCAATAACGACTCAGAAGAATCTCGGCGGAAAGATTTCCTTCCAGAATATCGGTCGTCAATCGCTCCGACAGATCCAACGGCGCCATCGCATGAGGTTGATAGTCCCACTTGATGATTACGCTCCGTACGCATTGAGCCAGTTCCCGGACATTGCCCGGCCAGGGATATGCGGGTCCCAGTCGATTCTGGATAATCTGGCTTACTTTTTCAGACAAATCCGGGGCCTCGGCTCCGACGATCCATCGAACGGCATGATCGATCAGGTCGTTGAGTTCACCGGGGTCTTCCTCGATCCGCTGCCGCAAGGAAGGAACCGCAATCGTGTCGCTGCAAAGACGGTAGTAGAAATCATCGCGGAACCGGCCGAGGAGCCGAAGCCGATCAATGCTCTGGTTGGTGGCGGCGATGATTCGACCCTGGAAACGAAGGGTCTGGTGGCTGCCGACGGGACTGAAGACCCGTTCTTCGAGGACTTTAAGCAACTTGATCTGGATCTGCGGGCTGATGTCGCCGATCTCGTCGAGGAAGATCGAGCCGTGTTTTCCGCACAGGGTGAACAGTCCGTCATGCGGCGCCACCGCTCCGGTAAAGGCGCCTCGGGCGTGGCCGAACAATTCCGATTCCAGTAGGGTTTCGGCGAACTGCGTCAGGTTCACGGCGACAAAGGTATCCGTGAAACTTGTGGCGAATCGCCCCGCCTTATCGTCGAAGGGGATATAACCGCTTTGGCCGATCGCTGCGGCGGCGGCGCCTTTTCCCGATCCGGTCGGCCCCAGAAGCAGCGTCGAAAAATCTTCCATTCGGTCCCAGAGTTGAGCTTCATAAATTCGAATGTCATGCGTGAAGATGTTGTTCCACAGGTCCATCCGTAAGCGTTGCATACAGGGACTGCGGCCGGTCAGGCCGCGATCGATGAAATGAAAAGCCCGGCGAATCTGAAAAAACAAAGCCATACATCGAAGGGCATCCCGGCGGACAAATCCACGCCGCTGCAACTCACCCAAAACCGCCCCGGCAAAATCGATCGAAAGCGGTTGCGATCCGGCCTGAAGCTGCGCCAGAATGTGATCGTCAAAGATTTTGGAGTAATGATGATAAATGCTGAAGAGAAATACATATTGCATTCGTTCCCGGTCGGGCGCAACAAAATCGTCCAGACGAACCGGCGAATCTCCATCCAGTTGTGCGACCCTCCGTTCCACCTGAGCGATGGTTTCGGGTAAGAGTTCTTTCCAGTTTCCCTTTCGTCCTCCGATGATCCGCTGATCGATCTCCGCTCGTTTCGGGCTGAATGGATTGGCGAAGGCCGCATCCGAAACTAAGTCAAAAAAAGTCCTGTCTTCTTGTGATAGCTTTCTTTGTTCCATACAAGAATTGTATATTGAAACGGCATATTATGTCAAAAGAAATCCTGGTGGGATATTTTAACGCCTTGTAAGTATTTGAATTAAATAGACTTATGTATTTTTGTTATCTGGCATACGATTTGTACGGAGTAAGTTAAGTTGATAAGACTTTGAAAGTGGTTTAGGAGAACAAACATGAAAACGGTTGAACGAGTCCTTACGGCAGGCGGGGTTGCAGGAATGCTGATTGCCATCGGGAATCAACTGTATTGGTTTGTTTATTGGATCCTTCAGCAACCTGATTTGTACCGGTGGACGGTACAACTTTATTAACTCTTCAGAAAGGACGCGACAATGAAGCGGACGGGAATCATTCTGACAGTGTGTGCGGGGATTCTGAGCGGGATGGCCATAATGGGGCAGAGCAAACATGCGGCGGCGGACGAGACGCAATCGAAGAAGATCCGAATCGGAATTTATGACAATCGGGCGATCGCCATTGCGTGGGCGTCATCGAAATACAATCCCGTCGGGGAGAAAATGGAAGAGATGAAGAAAGCCGAAGCCGACGGCGATACAAAAAAGGCGGAGGAGCTGAAGGCCTGGGGCAAGAGCCATCAACGGAAACTTCATCGCCAGGGTTTTGGCAGGGTTCCGGTGGATGACCTCCTGGCCCCTGTCAAGGATCGGTTGCCCGAAGTTGCAAAAAGGGTTGGTGTGGTGGCGATTGTCTGGCAGAGTGATTTCGTCGGCGAGAATGTCGAAGTTATCGATGTCTCAGGGGAACTGGTCAAACTCTTTGATCCGTCGGAGAAGGTTCTGCGCTGGACGAATCCGGAAGACCTGAAAAAGAATCCTCCGCTGGATTTGGAATTCATCGAAACACACCAGGACGATATGTAATTTCATGTACTTGCACAACCGGTTTGAAAGGAGAGCACCCATGAAGATCGCATTGATGTGTCCCTCGTCGGGCCCGTGGAACGGGATCGGCAAGAATAAACTGTTCAACGGACGCTCATTCCGTTTCTCGATGTTATCGTTGTTGACGGTTGCGCGGCTGAGCCCTGCAGATTCCCAGATCACACTGGTGGATGAGCAGGTCGATTCGATCGACTTCGACGGCGATTACGATGTTGTGGGCCTGACCGTGATGACGGCCACAGCGCCACGGGCGTTTGAGATCGCGGCGCGATTCCGCAGTCGCGGGATACCCGTGGTCATGGGCGGATTTTATCCTTCGTTGAATCCTCACCAGGCGCTTGAACATTGCGATGCCGTCGTAGTCGGGCCCGCTATGGATGCCTGGCCGCGTCTGCTGGAAGATCTGACAGCCGGGAAGATACAGCCGATCTATCACGGTAATCCGAACGGTCAGATTCCCTGCGATCTTCCGCGGCATTTGCTTTCGCGTCACAAATACGCCACGACCAGCGCGACCTATGCGACGATGGGTTGCCGGAACCGCTGTCGGTTCTGTTCCGTCAGTCGGTTTTACGACGCGCATCATTATTGTCGGCCTGTTGAAGATGTCATCGGCGAGGTCGGAACCTTCGACGAGAAGTTCTTCATTTTTGTCGATGACAATCTCACACAGGATCGCGATTATGCGCTTGCCCTCTTTCGGGGTCTTGCGGGCCTGCGGAAACACTGGTTGACGCAACTGTCGATCGAAGTCGCCTGGGATGACGAGTTGTTAGCCGCGATGGCCCACGCCGGCTGTGTCGGGGTGTTCGTAGGGCTGGAGAGCTTCAATGACAAAGCTCTCGGCACGCAGGATAAAGCATTCAATGTTCCTCAACGCTATCGCGACGCGATCGCGCGATTCCATACCCACGGAATCTTCGTTGAGGGGGGATTAATGTTCGGTTTCGATGACGACGATGCGGGAGTTTTTGCGCGAACGCTGAAACTGCTTGGTACCATCGGGATCGACACGATTCTGGTCTCGATTGTTACGCCGTTGCCGGGAACAGCACTGCATGAACAGATGCGGGACCGAATCCGCGACACGGATCTGGCCCATTATGATTACAGTCATGTCGTCTTTACGCCAAAGCGGATGACGGCCGATCAACTTCAGGCGGGGGCTGACTGGGTGGCTTATCAGTATTACCGGCCGCGGGCCATCCTGCGACGGTTGCTTCGATGGATGGTAACTCCCCAGGGATTATCTCACTTGATTTACCCGTTGATTTTGAATCTGGCCTTCTATGGAAGAAACTGGCGATTTGGACTCCGGGGATACGATCCCGCTGTTCGACCGGCGATTCCGAATTCGGCAACCCTGTCACCGACTTGTGCCTGATACGAGTCCGGTGGCGTTTCTACGGGAAGAATCGGCTTGCGGAACTGTGAAAAGGAGATATAATCGTGGGTGAACCCGTGCAGGAGACGCTGATTCAGAAAGCGTGGGATATGGAAGAATCCTCGATACGACAACAGGGACAGGTTGTTTCCGCATCGACCGGGCCGTCGGATCGACGGTTTCTTGGGATCGATATCGGTTCGGTCAGCAGCGATATCGTTGTCCTCGATTCGGCGGGAGAGATTCTGTTCAGCGACTACAGCCGCACTTGCGGCCGTCCGATTGAAATCCTTCGCGGCCAGTTGGCTGTGTTGGCTCGTTCCTTTCCCGATCGAACCTTCGTAACGGCCGTTACCGGCTCGGCAGGGCGGTTGGCTGCTGAAATCCTTGAGGTTCCTTATGTCAACGAAGTGATGGCCCAGGCCGCCGCCATTTGCCAGTTGTATCCCGATCTGGTGGAGGCAACCCTCATCGATATGGGCGGTCAGGACAGCAAGTTGATCTTCCTGGACCGATCCATGGGGCGATTGGGAATGCGGGATTTTGCCTTAAATTCGGCTTGTGCCGCAGGAACGGGGGCGTTTCTCGATCAGCAGGCCCAGCGGCTCGGAATCGAAATCGAGAAGTTCGGGTCCATCGCCCTCCAAAGTAAAACCGTTCCGCGAATGGCCGGACGATGTTCGGTTTTCGCCAAAAGCGACATGATTCACCTGCAGCAGCAGGCCACCCCGACCGCCGATATCCTGGCGGGTCTGTGCATGGCATTGGCCCGGGGGCTCAAGAGCAATCTCGGATGCGGTCGTACCTTTCTTCGGCCGATTTTATTCACCGGCGGTGTTGCCGCCAATGCCGGAGTTGTCCGGGCCTTCGAGCAGGTTTTCGAACTGGCACAGGGAAAACTGATTGTTCCTCCACAGCATCTGTTCACCGGAGCGATGGGAGCCGTCTGGACGATCCGGCAGAAGGGCATTCTTTCGCCGTCGCCGTTGCGGATCGATCGTCTCGACTCCCACTTGGCCGGAGCCGGAAGGGTTCTCCAGACCGCGCCGCGCCGTCCGAAACTATCTAATCCCACGCTTCCGCCGCCGGCCAGTCGGGTTTACGATGAGTTACTCCGACAGACCTCCGATCCGATCGATGCGTATCTGGGAGTCGATGTCGGTTCAATCAGCACGAATGTCGTTGTTATGGATTCGCAAATGCGGGTCCTGGCCAAAGAATACCTGATGACCGCCGGGAATCCCCTCCGGGCGGTTCGCCAGGGTCTGTCCGACGCCTATCGAAAGGTCGGCGATCAAGTCCGGATTCTGGCGTCCGCAACGACCGGATCCGGCCGATATCTCACCGGCGACTTCATCGGGGCCGATATTGTCATCAATGAGATCACCGCTCAGGCCCAGGGTGCCCGGATCGTCTGTCCGAAGGTTGATACGATTTTCGAGATCGGCGGACAAGACAGTAAATATATCGCCCTGGAAAACGGCGTGGTCGTCGATTTCGAGATGAATCATGCTTGCGCCGCGGGAACCGGGTCGTTTCTCGAAGAACAAGCCCAGCGGCTGGGGATTTCGATCCAGAAAGAATTCTCGCAATTGGCCTTCGCCAGCTCCAATCCGCTTAAGCTGGGCGACCGTTGTACGGTTTTCATCGAGTCGGATCTTCTGGCTTGGCAACAACAGGGAGCGGGCAAAGAGGATCTGGTCGCGGCCCTGAGTTATTCGATCGTTCACAACTACCTGAACCGCGTCGTCGGCCGCCACCGGATTGGAAAAACCATCTGTTTTCAGGGAGGTACGGCGTTCAATCATGCCGTCTGGTCCGCGTTCGAACAAGTGACCGGAAAGACCATCCTCGTCCCCGACCATCATGAAGTTACCGGCGCTCTGGGTGCGGCGGCCATTGCAATGGAACACCGCCAACGGCGGATTGACGAGGGGCACGATTTTGTGTGCCGATTCCGGGGTTTTGCGAATCTGGCCGAGATCCAATACGAAGTGGATTCGTTTACTTGTCAGGCCTGCAGCAATGAATGCGAGATCAAACGGGTCCGATTGCCCGGTTCAGAGCCGCTCCATTACGGAAGCCGTTGTGACCGGTATAACCTGGCCAAACGAAAGCAATTGGATTCTGTATTCGACGCCTTCGCCTGGCGAAACCAGCGCATGCTGGTGCATGCCGGCCTCGGCGAGTCGCAGCCGAAGGGAGACAAGCCGACCGTTGGAATCCCGCGGGCGTTAATGACTTGGCAACTGCTGCCGATGTTTTCGACCTTCTTACGGGAGTTGGGATTGGAGGTGGTACTTTCGGAGCCGACCTCAAAGGCGACCATCCAGCGGGGGATCGAAGAAGTTCCGGCCCAGCCGTGTTTTCCCGTCAAAGTGGCCTATGGACATTGTGCCGAATTACTTCAGAAACAGGTCGATTATCTCTTACTTCCTTCGATTGCCTCGATGAATCGGTCGTTTGAGGAAAACGACTTTTACCAGTTGTGTCCTTTTGTCCAGTCGTTCGGTTTCCAGATCCAATCGGCGATGGGAAATCGACTTGGACGAACCAAATTGCTTATGACGCCGATGTATCTCGGCGATGGCCCTCGGCCGATGAAACGAAGCTTTGAGCGTCTGGCCGCAGAATTCAATCGTTCCCCCCGTCTGGCTCGAAAAGCCATGAGGAAGGCCTTGGAAGCACAGGAGGCCTTTGAACAAGAATTGCGGGATAAAGGCCGGGAAATGCTCGCAACGCTGCCCCCGAATCAGAAATTATTTGTCCTGGTCAGCCGTCCGTATAACGGATGCGACCCCGGCATGAATCTGCGATTGCCGCGAAAACTCGCGGATCTGGGAGCAACCCTGATCCCGATGGAATTTCTTGATCTTCGAACCGCAAAGCTGGCAAATCCCTCCTTGCATCGGGAAGTGTATTGGGTTTCCGGGCAGAAAATCCTGCGGGCCGCCGAGATCCTGCGATCTGATCCTCGGCTATTCGGTATCTACTTATCGAACTTCAGTTGCGGGCCGGATTCATTCATTCAATCCTTCTTCAAGGATTGCCTACAGGGGAAACCCTCCTTGCTGCTGGAACTGGACGAGCACTCCGCCGATGCGGGTTTGGTGACTCGCCTGGAGGCCTATTTCGACAGTCTCCGGCATTATCAACCCGTCGAACGGAAGTCGCACAGATCCGAATCGTCCTATGGGAACGGATCGATCTCGGGCAGAACGATCTATATTCCGTACATGGGCGATTGTGCCCATGGCATATCGGCGGGGTTTCGGGCCTTCGGATTCGATTCCGAGGTGATACCATTAGCCGATGAGTTGTCCTTGTCCTGCGGTCGTCAGCACACCAACGGCAAGGAGTGTCTGCCCTGTGCGATTACCATTGGCGACATGTTATCTATGGTCCGCAAACCTGGTTTCGATCCCGCTCGAAGCATGTTCTTTATGCCCGGGGCGTCGGGACCGTGTCGCTTCGGTATGTACCATTGTCTTCAGCGACTGGCCCTTGATCAGGCGGATCTTCACGAGGCGGCGATCCTGTCTCCCAACCAGGATAGTCGAATGTATCAGGAATTCTCCCGGCTGGTCAGCGGCGCCGGTGGTCTGAAGTTCGTCCGTTTCCTGTGGACCGGTTCCGTCGGTGCGGATCTGTTGCATAAGGTTCTATTGCGCCTTCGACCCATGGCAAAGATATCGGATCATGTTGATGGAGTATACCGACAAATAATCGACGGCTGGGTTCAGCAGGTCGAAAAACGCCCGGGTCTTGACGCTCTGCAACGCTATATGCGCGATGCGGCGGAAATCCTGTCGGCCATTTCGCTGGACGGCCACGATACCCTGCCCCGCGTTGCCGTGATCGGCGAAATCTATGTTCGCAATCATCCCTTCGCCAACAACCATATCATTCGCAGACTCGAATCGCTGGGTATTCAGTGCGACCTGTCGTCGGTGTCCGAATGGATCTATTACACGAATGTGACCCGTCAAAGACAGTCCTTTCGTCGCCGTCGATTCCGTCGTCTGATCCAAAACTGGCTGCAGGATTTCGTCATGCGACGGATTGAACGGACCCTGGCCAAGCCGCTGGAGGAACGGTTTGGACCTCTGGCCGAAGAACCCACCCAACATCTGTTGAGACTGGCCCAGCCGTATATGGACGCCTGTTTTGAGGGCGAAGCGATCCTCAGCGTTGGCAAAACGATCGAGGCCTATCACAAGGGTTTAGACGGTGTGGTTAATGTTATGCCCTTCGGTTGTATGCCTTCGACGATTGTCGCGTCGATGACTACCCGCATCAGTCGCGATTGCGGCGGAATGCCGATCCTGAACCTGTCCTTCGACGGCCAGGAAGACCCGACCCTGACGACACGGCTGGAGGCCTTCGCTGAACAGCTTCGCCAGCGAAAACATTCTCTTGTTTCGGCGGCCGTTCCCGCGAAGGCCTTCGCAAGAGAATAATTGCCAGACAGGGTTCCGGCGATATAATTCCCTTCGACTTTCGATAGATTTCGGATCAGGATGAGGAACGGCCGGGATGGAGAACGGGAAAACAGAGATGCGGACGGTGAATCCACAAAAAGACCGATCATTTGCGTTCTTCAACGCCACCCAGTTTCTCGGGGCGATGAATGACAATGTCTTCAAAGGGCTGATGATCTTCGCCCTCATCCGCGGTCTGACTGAGGAAGGTGCGATCAGCCAGGTCAATTCGATCGCCGCGGGGATCTTCGTCATCCCGTTTCTGTTGTTCACCACCTATGGCGGAAAGCTGGCCGACCGCTACAGCAAACGCGATATCCTGGTTCTCTCGACGGCCATCGAAATCATCAACACCCTATTGGCCGTCGGGGCTTTGGCGTGGGGAAATCCGCTGGCCTGTTACGCGTGCCTGTTTGCGATTTCGGCCCAAAGTGCGTTCTTCGGTCCCAGCAAATACAGCATCGTCCCTGAATTGGTGGCTCCGGATCAGATGTGTCGGGCCAACGCCTCTCTTGAAGCCCTGACCTACGGCGCAATCGTTTTGGGAACAGCCGCGCCATCCGCATTGGGTCAGATTACCGGCGGGCGGTATGCTCTGGCATGCCTGGCTTGTGTTGCGATTGCCACGGGGGGATTTCTCTGTGCGTCCCAGATCCGTCGAACCGAACCAATCCGGGCCCGGGACCGGTCATCCTGGTTCTTCCCGTGGGATGTTTATCGAACTCTGCATAGTGTCCGGCACGATCGCGGCCTGATCTGGGCGGTCTGGGGTGCGGCCATCTTCCTGACTCTTGGGGCTTTTCTTCAGATTAATCTGATCCCCTATGGCAAAGCGTATCTGGGATTCACCTCCGAACAAAGCGGGTATCTGTTTCTTTTGGCGGCGGTGGGGATCGGTCTGGGATCCCTGACGGCCGGATACTTCAGCGGTCGTAACATCGAATTCGGCATCGTTCCGATGGGGGCGCTGGGATTGGGGGCGACCGTGACGATTCTGTCGATGCTTCCGCCGATTAAAGCGATGATCTTTCCGATTATTACGGCTATCGGATTTTTCGCCGGGATGTTCATCGTCCCGCTTCAGACACACATTCAGATGCGAAGCCCCGGCCGCAAGAGGGGACGGATTGTCGCCGCTTCCAATCTCATGGGCTGGTGCGGTGTTCTGATGGCCTCGATTCTGAGTATCGGACTTTCCTCGGCGGGATTGACCAGCCGTCAGTCATTCGGAATTCTGGGCGTTGCTACCTTTGCCCTTGCGATTCTTGCCGTCTGGCGACTCCGGGATTTCTTCGTGCGATTCTGTTGCCTGATTCCTATCCGCTTCGCCTATCGGATCCGGGCAATCCATAATGAGAATGTCCCGACTTCCGGCGGGGCGCTGCTGATTGCCAACCATGTCTCGCTGGTCGACGCGCTGATCCTGGGCTCGACGCAGCAGCGACGGATCCGCTTTGTCATGGAGCGGGGGTATTTCAATCGCCCCGGGATCGGGTGGTTTTGTCGACTGATGGGCGCAATCCCCATCGATGCGACCGATTCGCCGAAAAAACTCATCGCTTCTCTGCAGGCCGCGCGAAAAGCCCTCGACGAGGGATTCATGGTCTGTATCTTCGCTGAAGGGGCTATGACGCGGACCGGATTTGTCCGCCGGTTCAAGGCCGGTTTTGAGCGAATCGTTCGACATTCCGAATATCCGATTATCCCAATCTATATCGGCGGTATCTGGGGCAGTATCTGGAGTTACTACCATGGCCGACTCTTCAACCGATTTCCCCGCCGCTGCCGTGTGCCCATCGAGGTAATCTTTGGCCAGCCAATGCTTTCGACCAGCAAACCTCAGGAGGTTTACCAGGCGGTTCTCGAACTGGGTTGTGAATATCATGAGCGTCTCAAAGACCGCAGCCGTTCACTGCCCGAAGAAGTTCTGCGCATCGCCCGCCGAAAACCCCTCAAGCACTGTATGAGCGATACCTCCGGCCGTCGGCTCAACTTTCTGCAGGTCATGACGGGCGCCCGCATTCTGGCCGGCCACATTCGTCATCTGGCCGGGGATCAATCTCATATCGGGATCCTTCTGCCGCCTTCCTGTCCAACGGCCCTGGTCAATATCGCCGTCGCGATGCTGGGCAAGACCAGCGTGAATCTCAGTTATGTCACCAGCGATCAGGTCCGGAACGTGTCGATTGAACAGGCCGGCCTCAAGATCATTCTGACTTCCAAACAGTTTATCCGTAAGGCCTCGATTCCCGCCCGGCCCGATTTTGTCTATCTCGAAGAACTGTCGGCCGGAATCGGCAAAAGCGAAAAAATCCTGGCTATGTTGAAGATCCTGTTCCTCCCGGCGGGATTTCAATGCCGCTGTCTGGCCGGACGAAAAATCAATCCTGATGATCTGGCGACAATCATCTTCTCCTCCGGTAGTTCGGGGATTCCCAAGGGTGTCATGCTCAGCCATTACAATGTCCTGGCGAATATCCAGTCGATGCTCTCGATTTTCCGTATGGAGTCCAGGGATAATCTGTGCGGAATCCTGCCGTTGTTTCATTCCTTCGGTTACACGGCCACGATGTGGTTGCCGATGCTCGGCGGAGCCAGCGTGGTTTTTGTTCCCAATCCGCTTGATGCCCGTCTCGTTGCCGAGACGATCAAGGCCCATAAGTCAACGCTGTTGTTTGCCACGGGCACCTTTTTAACCCACTACATTCGTCGTGCCGATCCGGACGAGCTTCGGACGCTGCGTTTCATCATTACCGGCGCCGAAAAGCTGCGCAAGTCCATCGCGGACGACTTTGAGAACAAATTCGGCATCCGTCCTCTGGAAGGATATGGAACCACCGAACTGTCGCCGATCGTTTCCTTCAATCTTCCGGATGTCGTCTCCGGTGGCCTGACCCAGATCGCCGGTAAACCCGGAACCATCGGTCATCCCGCTCCCGGTATCGCCGCCAAGATCGTCGATATCGAGACGCAAAAAACCCTCGGCATCGACCAAAGGGGCATCTTGTTCATCAAGGGTCCAAATGTGATGAAGGGGTATCTGGGCCAGCCGGAAAAAACCGCGCAGGTTCTGCAAAATGGTTGGTATAATACCGGCGATATTGCGTCTATCGATGAAGACGGATTCGTAACGATCACCGATCGACTTTCGCGGTTCAGCAAGATCGGCGGCGAAATGGTGCCCCATTTGGCCGTCGAGGAGATTTGTATGCAGGATTTGGGTACCAGCGACCAGATTGTCGCCGTAACCAGCGTGCCCGATCCAAAGAAGGGCGAAGAGTTGGTCGTCCTGTATGTGGCCGGCAGGGTGGATGGCGACAGGTTGCATCGAAAGCTCAGCGAGAGTAACTTGCCCAATCTGTGCAAGCCCAAACGGGACCGGTTTTTGCCCGTTGACATGATTCCGACGCTGGGATCCGGAAAATTGGATGTAATGAAGCTCAAACAACTGGCTTTGGCGGCAATGGAGAAGAGCGGCACAGCCGTTCAGACATAGACTATCCAACAAGGAAGATAACGATCAAAGAGATCATTGCGATTTTCATTAGTTACGCATTGGGTTGTATCTGCGTCGGATACTACTTGACTTGGTTGCTGTACGGACAGGATATCCGAAGTATTGGCAGCGGGAATGTCGGCGCCCGGAATGTCGGTCGAATCCTTGGCAAAACGGGATTCTACGCGACTTTGTTGGGCGATGTGGCCAAAGGGGCTTCCGCCATTGTTCTGGCCCGGTGGATCGGCGTCCAAAACGGTTGGCTTGCGGCCTGCATCCTGGCGGTTCTGGCCGGCCATATCTGGCCTGTCCAGTTGGGATTCCGGGGCGGCAAGGGGATTTCGGTCATGATTGGGTGTCTAATGGCCCTTGACATTTGGCTTCTTTTGGTGTTATTTGGTCTTGCGTTATTGCTGTACCTTGGCACTCGCAAGTATATGCTCAGTGGGATGATGGCGATTGTAACATTACCGTTGTTATCGTTCCTTCTGAGTAAACCGACATGGGAGATTGTCGGAATGGTCATACTGAGTCTGGTGATTTTAATCAGTCACCGGGAGAATATTGCATCTTTGATCGCGCAAAAAAACGCTCATCCGGAGCGGACGGACCCAGTCCGCCCGGATTCGCAGGGAGGTTCCGGGAATGGCTGAGTACACTTTCAAGGTCGCCAATGAGCCGTGGGAGATCGAACAGATCCATCGTCTCAACTACGAAACCTTTGCTGAAGAGATTCCCCAGCACCAGCGGAATCCCGAACGCATCCTGATCGACAAGTTTCACAATGAAAATTCCTACATCATTTGTCGTAACGGAACGCAGGTCGTCGCCATGCTTGCCGTCCGGGGCAAACGGCCCTTCTCTCTGGATAACAAACTGCCCGACCTCGACCGATACCTGCCCCCGCACAAGGGCCTGTGCGAGATCCGGCTTTTATCCGTTCGCAAGGATTGCCGACGCAGCCGGATCGTCCACGGCCTGTTGGAATCGACCGCCCGTTTTTGTATTGAGCATGGCTTCGATCTGGCCGTCATCTCCGGAATCCTGCAGCAGCAGAAGCTCTACGAACACATGGGCTTTGTACCGTTTGGTCCCGTCGTCGGCGCCGATGGCGCCAAGTTCCAGCCGATGTACCTGACCACCCAGGCCCACGCCGAAACCTCCATCTCCGGATACGACTCCGAAGAACAGATCCCTTCGGTCCTGGCCAATATCGTCAACCTCCTTCCCGGTCCCGTCGAGGTAACCCCGCGCGTCAAAAAGGCCCTGGCTGAATGCACGATCTCTCATCGTTCGGATGATTTTCTTCGCGTCCATCGCCAGACCCGCAAGCGGCTTTGTCATCTGGCCAACGCCAAACACTGCGAATTTTTTATGGGGTCCGGGACCCTGGCCAATGATGTCATCGCCGGCCAGCTCCGTCGTGAACCGGGAACGGGTCTGATCCTCAGCAACGGCGAATTCGGCGAGCGGTTGATTCGCCAGGCCCGTCGCGCCGGAGCAAAATACGAGACATTGTCCCTTGAATGGGGAAAACCCTTCCAGCCCGAAGCCATCGAGGCCAAGCTCGCCAATCCGGACATTTCCTGGATCTGGACGGTCCACTGCGAAACCTCCACGGGTATGCTCAACGATCTGGCGATGCTCAAATCCATCGCCCGCCCGCGGAATCTCAAGCTGTGCCTGGACTGCATCAGCAGCATCGGCACCGTCCCGGTCGACCTGGACGGCGTGTATCTGGCATCGGCCGTCAGCGGCAAATGCCTTCGTTCGTATGCCGGCGTGTCGATGGTCTTCTACGATCACGACCTGCAGCCCGGCGATGACTGCCTGCCGGCCTATCTGGACCTGTATGCCTATGCCTCCAATGACGGCGTACCTTATACGCTATGCTCCAATCTGGTCTATGCCCTTCACGCCTCTCTCGAGGAGACCGACCAGCCCCAGCGACTGGCGCAAACGCAAAAGGTTACCGGCTGGCTCCGCCGCGAGTTCCGGGCGATGGGCCTGGACCTGCTGATCGACGACATCGATGCTTCGCCGCATGTCATCACGATCTGCCTGGACCGGCGGTATAAAACCGTCCCGCTCTGCGACGCCCTCAAGATTCGGGGTTTCATGCTCAGCTACAAGAGCGAATATCTCGTCAGCCGAAACTGGATGCAGATCTGCTTGATGAGCAACCCGACCCTCGACCGCGTCGAATCGTTGCCGGCCCTGCTCAAACAGGAACTGGCCCGTCAGGCCGCCTCGGCGACATGAACGCCTGTCGATCCATCCTGGGGATGGGATTGTTGGCGGTCATGATTCTGCTTGGAATGCTATCGGCGGAATCCTCCGAATCCAAAAATTCGCTGGCAGATTTTGTCCGATCCATCGGCAAGGAAAAAGAGCTGGAATGTACCGTCCAGGTATCCAAAACCGCCGAGAATCTCTTTTCCATTCGCGATACAGGTTCCTACTTTTATCACTATCTTGTCCTCAAGCCCGAAGTCGCCGCCGACGCCAAAATCATCCGTACCGGTCCCATCGAGTTTCCCCTGACCTGCGATCGTCTGGTGGTCATCACCCATGGCTGGATCGACAAGGGTCGTCGCGACTGGTCCGAAGACACCGCCGGCCAGATTGCCCGCCGGACGGATCCCAACGAATGGATCTGCGGCTTCTTCGACTGGCAAGACGGTTCCACCGTCATCAATCCCGAAGACGCCGCCAAATATGCCCGCGACATTGCAGGTCCGCGCCTGGCCAAGGCCATTCTCTCTGTTGCCGGCCGCCTCGAACATGTCCACCTGGTCGGGCACTCCGCCGGCTCCTGGGTCATCAACTCCGCCGCCCGGATCCTCTCCGACAAAATCGCCGCCGAAATCCACCTGACTTTCCTGGATGCCTTCGTCCCCGCCTTCTGGGACCAAGACCAGCTCGGTAACCTCTCCGGCCCCTCCTGGAACGATCACTACTACACCCGGGATCTGACCTTTGAAGTCACCCAGGCGGACCTGAAACACGCCCACAATGTGGACATTACCTCCGCTGACCCGTGGTTCAAGGATCACGAATTCCCCTGGCGATGGTACTATGCCAC
>JAAYVQ010000474.1 GCA_012517095.1 Phycisphaerae bacterium
AAGGCGGATCGGACGGAGTTTCTCGAAGGCGATATCGCCGAGATTCTGGTGTATCAGCGGGCGCTGTCGGACGAGGAGACCCGGCAGGCGCTTATCGCGCTGCAATCGAAGTGGGAATCGAAAGGGGCTAACCCAGCGGCCGCGATTCCAAAGGACGGACTGGTTTTGCATCTTGATGCGGCCAGCGCGGCGGCCGATGCGGAAGGCAAGGTGGCGGCCTGGGTGGATTTGTCCGGCACAAACAAGGCGATAAGACAATCGCAAGCAAGTCAGCGGCCGAAACGGATCGCCGAGGGATTGGGCCGGCGGTCCGTGATTCATTTTGACGGGGGGCAATTTTTGCAGGGGCCGGCGGTACTGGACGAGGGCGATGATTCGCTGACGATGGTGGCGTTATGGCGGCGAGCGAATGCGAATCAGTCGCAGGTGATCTGTGAGCAGAATACTGTCAAGAAGCTGGCCGGACGGCGAGCGGCGCTGCTGACGGTCAGCCGCCAGGAGGCGGAGAATGTGTATTTGCTGTTTTCCTCGACGAACCTTTTGAACTGGACGAAGTTGGACACGGAAATTGGCGATTCGTTCGAGTGCCCGGATATGTTCGCGCTGACGGCGGATAACGATCCTAAAATGCTAAAGTGGGTTGTGATTGACGGAAATGGAGATTATTTGATCGGCCGGTTTGACGGAAAACAGTTTACGCCCGAAGCGAAAAAACGAAAAGGCGACTATGGCCGGAATTTTTACGCGACGATGACTTTCGAGAATATGCCGGCCTCCGATCCAAGGCGAATTCAACTGGCGTGGATGCGCGGCTGGGATGAGTATCCCAAGAACATGCCGTTCAATCAGCAGGTGAGTTTCCCCTGTGAGCTGACTTTGCGGACGCTGCCGCAGGGACTAACCCTATGCCGGTATCCGATCCGCGAGATTGAGACGATCCACGGCGAGGGATTTTCGCGGGATAATTTTACGCTTCGGCCGGGGGAGAATCCGTTGTCGGGTCAGACGGGCGACTTGTTTGATATCCGGCTGGAGGTCGATTTGTCGCAATCGAGTTGTTCGGAGATCGCGCTGGACTTAAACGGGAATGCGGTCAAATTCGATGTGAAGGGTAAGATTCTTCATTCGGTCGGGTCCGAGGCGTGGCTGGAGCCGAGAGACGGACGGATTGAAATCCATGTGCTGATGGACCGCTTATCCATCGAGACTTTTGGCAATCGCGGTGAGGTGTCCATCACGAACATTGCGTATCAGAAAGGCCAAGGGCCTCTGGAAATCCGCACGATCGGCGGCGAGGCGAAAATTGTTTCCTTGACGGCACACAAGATCAAATCGATTTGGAAATAATCAACTTAAAGCATTGACGCGATTTACAGGATTCTATTTCTCACGCAAAGTCGCCAAGCCGTAAAGAAAACAATATCCGCAGATTGCGCAGATTTCACAGATACGGTTATCGATTCGATTTTCGTTTCCTGGTAATCTTGTGGGTCCGTACGGCGGCGAGGGCTTTTTGGGCCCAGTCGCGGAGGCGGTCGCGGTTTTCGAGGACTTCGGCGGGGACTTCGAAGTAGGACATGACGGTCTCTTTGCCATCGTACGGCCGGAAGGGCCCCATGCCGGCGGCCTGGTAGTCGGGGCGGTTGGAGTCATCGACTTTGAAATAAAGACAATCGTCGGCGATGACGGCGAAGAACAGATCCTTGAAATAGATGCCGACGCCGCCGAACATCCGCCGGGGCTCGACGCGACCCAGACAGGCGAGTTGATCGGCCACATAGGACAAGTATTCTTCGCTGACAGACATTGTTGAGTTCAATGAAACAATTCAGACACAGGGCGTCAAAATCAAAAATTAATGATCAAAGGGCAGAAAAACAAATCAAATTTCAAAAAATTTCCGATTGTGTCTTGACAATAGTTCGAGGGCGAACTAATATCACCGTTGTACCAATATGACGAGAGAAAAGAAAGTGAACGAGACACAAGGTATTGTCGGACAGATTTCCCGGATCCGGGAGCTGGCCAATCTGTTGATCGAGAAGGAACTGGAAAAACGCTCGATCGAGGGGGTCGTACCGGCACACGGGCCGGTTCTTCGTTTTCTGTTCCAGCAGAAAGAGCCCGTTCCCATTAAGGATGTGGTGGACGCCGCCGGGCGGGTCAAATCTACGGTGACGGTGATGATGAACACCCTTGAAAAACATGGGTATATCCGGAAGGCCGAGTGCCGGAAGGATAATCGCGTGGTCCGGGTGGAGCTGACGGCCAAAGGGAAGAAACTTCGCAGAGATTTCGAGGCGATTTCGCGAATCCT
>JAAYVQ010000071.1 GCA_012517095.1 Phycisphaerae bacterium
CCCCTGCGTATGACCCGTTACCGCCATATGAATCGCCCCGGCCCCCGTCACCTGCGCCATGCTCGGCATCGGTTCCCAGTTCGACGGCAAGGCCGGCTGCGTGTTCTTGTAGATCTCGTCTAAGCTGCGCATCGTGGAGGTGATCGGCTGCGTCGGATTCAGATCGCCGCCCATCACGCCGGCCACAAAGGCCGCCGATAAAATCCCCGCCGCCACGATTGCCAACAACAAACCGTTCGTTCGACTTGTCCGCATACCCATTCCTTTCGCAAAGAATCACTCCGCCAACACTCTCTCACTATCGGCATAACACCCCGCCAGAATTTCTCGTTTCCTTTGAAATTCAACCGAGGCTTTAATTGAACATCGAGAACGTGTCCTGAGCCCACCTGTGCCTGTCGAAGGATTCAATAATCAATTACAAATATCCATTTTACAATTTCCAATTCATCGTGTGTCCATCAGCCACTCTTCCGCCAGAATCGCCAGATCATACAGATTCACCCGACAATCGTGGTTGATGTCCGCCCGCGCGCACGAGGGACACACCTTGAACGGATAAGCCGAGCCGTATCCGATCTTCGATCCCCCGAAAGTTCTCATATAATCGGCCAGCATTTCATCCGAGGCGTTATACCCTTTGAGAATCATCGAATAAGAGAAATGCTCTTCCGACGGCGGCAGACTCAGCGTATAGGCCAAATCCGGAATCTCCGTCTCCACCGCGACTCCCTCAACTCCGGGTCCCGAAGGATGCGTCACATCTCGGTCGAGGAAGATCTTGATTCGGTATTTGACCGCGCCGGGAACCGGAGCCCACTCGAATCGCGTCCCGGGACAATGCGGGTAGGCCGCGCTATACTCCAAAACCTGCCCGTTGTCCTGCGGCTGGATCATGTGCAGGATTTGCGTCGCCGTCATATCGTGTGATCCGGCTTCGGCGTCGGTCAACAACCGAAGATCGACATTGTGGGGGACGCGATAATTCCCTCCGAGGTGATCGCCCGGTCCGGCCGTGTGAAAACTCAAGTCGATGTACAAGTCCGTATTCCGAAGACCCGAAAACAGATAATGGCCCGTTTTTGTGTCGTACCAGAAAAAATAATCGTCCGGATACTCGTGGGTCAGGTTGTCGTGTACCCAATGATGCGAAACCGGAATCTGGGTGAGGTTCGGAAATGGCTGGCCGTTATACCGGATCGTCCCGGCCAAAAACCGCTCGTCGGCGATGTCGAATGCCAGCGGCGCCGACAGGTTATTCTTTTCGTCGGCCTCGGCGATCAAATCATCCGGATCGACCTTGACACGAAGCGAATACACACCCACCGGCCAGCTCGAAGAATGACCCACCGCAAAATCATGCGTTGCCGTCTGTCCCGGATACAACGGCGCTGAATACGAAATGCCGAAAAATCCGCTCGTCGTGAAAGATTCGCCGTTTCGCGTGCTGCCCGATATCTCCGCCCGCAATGTTCCGGACTGCAAAATCCCCGGCCCGTTGTTCTTCACCGTCATTGTCACCCAGGTCCACGGACTGGCCCCTTGGACCACCACCGGCGCCGGGATCGTCAACTCGCTGACCACCAGGTCCGGCAACGGCTTGCCGCTGCCTTCCAGTTGAAAATAATCATCCGTCCAATAGTCCGAACGCGGATCGGACGGGACATAATCATGA
>JAAYVQ010000072.1 GCA_012517095.1 Phycisphaerae bacterium
ATTAAATCGCCCTGTACGAGAACCATTTCCGCCCGTTGCTGGACGGTGGAGATCTGGTCGGTCGAAGGACGCAGACAACTCTCGATATTGACGATCGGGATAATGTATCGGGTTTGTCCGATTCGCACGATCTGTCCTTCGATAATCGCCATCGTCAGGGGCAAACGGATGGTAAAGGTCGATCCCTTGCCCAGTTCCGTGGCGATTTCGATTTTTCCGCGGAGGGCTTCGATGTTTTTCTTGACCACATCCATCCCCACGCCCCGGCCGGACACTTCGGTCACCTTGGCCGCGGTGGAAAGACCGGCGGCGAAGATCAGCTTGTATATCTCCCCATCGCTGAGTTCCTGATCGGGACTGATCATCTTCATGTCCAAGGCCTTTTTCAGGATTTTGTCCTTATTGAGGCCGCGTCCGTCATCCTGGATCTCGATCACGATGCTTCCGGCCTGATGAAACGCCCGCAACAAGATATGGCCGACGGGATCTTTCCCCGCGGCGGCTCGATCTTCCGCGGATTCCAGACCATGATCCATGGCGTTACGAATCATATGGACCAGCGGATCGCCGATCTGATCGACGACAATCCGATCCAATTCGGTTTCTTCGCCTTCGGTGGTGAATTTGACTTTTTTGCCGGTCTTCTGGCTCAGATCGCGAACCAGACGCGCCATTTTCTGAAACACGCCCTGGATGGGAACCATCCGCATCATCATGGACAATTCCTGCAATTCCCGCACCAGTTTTCCCTGATGGCTGACTTTTCGGCACAACGAATGATCGACCGCCAGGGCGGCATTGGCCTCCTGCAGGACCATCGATTGCGAAATGACCAGTTCTCCGACCATATTGACCAGATTATCCAGTCGGGAGGTACTGACTTTGATTTTCTCGTCGGTCGCGGCGGTCTTGACTTTGCGGGGTTCTCCGGGGCGTTCGGCAGTGTCATCGGATTCGGCGGTTTTTTCGCCTTCGGTTTTGCTCGGCTGTTTGGAAGTCGAAGCGGATTCCGGGGTCGATTCCGTCGGCGTTGCTGATTCGCTTGACCCTTTTGTTTCAACCGCAGGATGTTCGGATGCCGACGGTGTCGTGGATGGCGCTGTCGAAACCTGCGCGGGTTCCTTCGGTTGACTTGCCGGAGAAGCGACAGCCGGATTGTCCACCTTTTTGCCTTCAACCGCCGCTTTCAGATTATCCAGAAGGTGGGGCATATCCGGACTCAAGGCAATCGGATCGCCGGTTGCCATGGCCCCTTTCAGACCTTCGACCATCCCTTTGAGCAAGTCGATCGATCCGAAGACCAGGTCAAGATTCATCCCGGTCAAATTCAGATTCCCCTTGCGTGCCATGTCCAGCAGATTTTCGGCGGCATGCGCCAATTTCCCGATCGGCGTCAAATTCAGAAAACCCGCCATCCCCTTGACGGTATGAAATCCGCGAAAGATCCGGTTGATCGATTCGGCATCCGACGGATCCGCTTCCAGTTGCAGCAGGCCGGCTTCCACCGATTCGATGTGCTCGGCGGCTTCGGTCACAAAATCCTTCACCAAGTCCAGATCATCCAGATTGATCACCCACAGATTCGAATCGGTCTGCGGTTTGGATTCTTCGGGCGTCACGGCGGGTTTCGGCTCGGCCGGCGCAATCGCCTGCGCGGAGGGTTCGACTGATTCAACCGCTGGCGCCGGGGTCTGCGTTTCCTGCGGTTTGGCTTGCGACCCGGGAAACGCCACGGCGATCTGGCCGGGGGCGACGCTTCGCACGATCTGCTCGTTGAGTTGCTGGAGCGCCACAATCGTATCCGAGACCTGCTCCAGGGTATGCTTGGCATCGCCAGCTTGCTGGGATCGAAGCTGGTCAACCAGTTGACGCGCCGACTCCGCAGCCCCCGACGCTTCCTGACGAACGGGATCCGGAAGTTGCGATAAGCCCTGTAAGCACTGTTGAAT
The DNA here is from genome assembly GCA_012517095.1 of Phycisphaerae bacterium. GTDB lineage: Bacteria > Planctomycetota > Phycisphaerae > Sedimentisphaerales > Anaerohalosphaeraceae > FEN-1350. The sequence goes on from JAAYVQ010000072.1 coordinate 1,950, forward strand.
CTCGTCGAGAAGCTTATGCAATCCGTCAATTTCCGACAGGTCAGATGGGTTCGCCATCATCACTGTCGTCGCCGCTTGTTGAACCAGATCACTTAGCTTGCCTGTACTCATAGGTTCCATTTCCGACTCCTGGCTGATTCCGCGCATCTGTGGAATCGCAATCGAAATACTACCGACAGCTATCGCACTACTCATCGGTTTCTTGGGAGTCAAGATTAATCAGGAACCTATAAAAAACCGGGGAATCCATGGGGTCAACGACATTCCGATTGTCCGATAAGCGGGATGGATCTGACCTTAACGAACAGAACCCCCCACCCACCCCAACACCCGTTCGGAACCGATGATCGGAAGGAACATGATGAAAACGGCCGCCTTTTTTTGAAAAGGCGGCCGACAGGATCCGCGATGAAGGATCGATGAATTCGGGAATGAGATTCGGATCGATTCGCCCGTTATGCCGTAATGCTTTTCCAGCTTTGATTGAGGGTTTCGAGAATTCGAATCACATCCTGAATCAAATCCGGATCGTTCTTGATGGTGGCCTGTGTCAGGTGGCGATTCATGAAATTATACAGGGACCGGAGATTGGATGCGATTTCACCGCCGTTTTCCATATCCAGCACCGTGTTCAATTCAAGGATAATATCCTGGGCTTTCCGGATATTCCGACCCTTGGCTTGAAAGTCATTGGCCTGGAGGTTGACCACGGCCTGGCGGAGAAACTTGATCGCCCCGTCGTATAACAGAACGATCAATCGGCCGCGGTTTTGCGTCGTGACGGCCGTTTGTTGATAGAGGTTTGCGACATTCATAAGGTTCTTCCTGAACCTGGGTCCTTGGTTGAGGATCCTTCCTCATCCGGGTCGTCCATTTTCGTTTCCCGGAGGGAATGAGCCGAAAGAGAGAGAGGATCGGGGGATGACCGCAGAATACGGTCATCCCCCGCGGAATTTACAATCCGTTAGGCACGGACGCTACGGCCTTGTTGAGCGTATTATCCCAACAGTCTCAAAGCCATCTGCGGCATACCATTGGCCTGGGACAGCATGGCCACACCGGCCTGTGACAGCACCTGGTTACGAGTCAACAGGGCCATTTCGGTTGCAACATCCACATCCGAAATACGAGACTCGGACGCCATCATATTTTCGGCCGAAATGTTGAGCACCGAATAGGTGGCCTGGAGACGGTTCATCATGTAACCCATGCTCGCCCGGGCACTATCCTTGAGCGAAATTGCATCGCCGACCAGCCCCAGCGCCGTCTGGGCGTTGGCTGATGTGGTCAAGGAGGTGGAAGCGATACCCAGGGCAGATGCGGTCACATTCACCGAGTTAACGGTGATGCTGGACCCGACACCAAAGTGAATCGTCGCAGCATTCGAGGTGCTGGCGCTATCCAGCATATGAATGCTGTTGAACTTGGTGTCGCCGGAAATACGGGTGATTTCCGACATCAGTTGCTGATACTCGTTGTTCATAATGGAACGCTGGCCCGTCGAATACGAACCCGTCGAGGCCTGTTCCGCCAGTTCCTTCATACGAACCAGCAACTGGTCAATGGTGGACATGGCACCTTCCATCGTCTGCAGCATGCTGATACCGTCTGAAGCGTTTCGGGCGCCCTGTCGGAGCACCGCGATGTCGGCCCGCATCAATTCGCGAACCGCCAAGCCCGCCGCGTCGTCCTTGGCACTGTTGATTCTCAGGCCCGACGACAGCCGCTCGATCGACTGGGACAACGAGTCATAGCTCAATCCCAAGTGCCGTGCGGCATTTTCCGCCATAAGGTTGTTCTTGATTACTAACATTTTCCTAACTCCTTAACCAATGGTCAATTGCCCCTGTCAGGACCTTTTCCCTGATTCCCGATACACTGCCGTAGCGAAGCGGGACAGCTATTCCCCGCTACTACCTGGATATATCGCAGGATTTAGGGGTTTCTAAAGGAGTGAAAATAGGCAATATGGCGGCTTTCACCGAAGGACCGATAGTGTTGGAACTTCTCGGATTGAAAGGGGGAACTTTGAATGGAAAGATTTTTCACAAAATGGAGAAATTTTTTTCCGGCGCGCGACAAAAAATCCTGAACTCCTCGGATACCAACCGAAGGACTCGATCCTTCATCGCCTCCCCTGATCTTGAAACCAAATGAATTGTGATTCCGTTATGGGACTATGCGGCCACGATCGCTTTCCATCCGCTCAACAATTCATTCAAGATCGAAATGGCCTGGCGGAGCCCCTGAGGATTGTTTTGAACACTGGAACGATTCAGGTGCAAATTCAAGAAATTATACAAGGCGCGAAGATTCTGAGCCAGCGGCCCTCCGGCTTCCATATTCAAGACGGTATTTAACTCGAAGAGGATATCCTGAGCACGCAAGATATAGTGATTTTTCCGGGATAAATCCCGGACTTCCATGGCCGCCAAAGCTTGTCGAAGAAATCGGATCGCCCCTTCATACAAGAGGATAATCAGGCGTCCGCGGTTTTGCGTTGTAACGACCTGTTCTTCATATTGAGCGATCGCGTTCATGAGATCCTCCCGGAATCGTATGGTCGATTCGCCGTCTTCCGGTTACGGCTCGGGTGACTGCCCCACAGCGGGGCAGTCACCCTTTCAGATGGTAAGAAGCTTGGAATTAGACCCGCAACAGATTCAGGGCCATTTGTGGCATACTGTTGGCCTGACCCAACATGGCGATACCGGCCTGAGCCAACACCTGGTTTCGCGTCAGCTTGGCCATTTCCGTCGCCACATCGACATCGGAAATTCGGGATTCGGATGCCATCAGGTTTTCGGCCTGGATGTTCAACACATCGGTGGTGCTCAACAACCGGTTCATCATATATCCGAAGCTGGCCCGTGCGCTGTCTTTGGCTTCGATCGCCGAGGTGACCAGATTCAAGGCCGCAATCGCGTTACTTCCATCGGCCCCATTAATCGCCGCCGAACCCAGACCCAGAGCCGAGGTCGTTACATCGACCGAGCTGATAATGATCTGAGAACCCACGCCAAAATGAATGGTATTGGTCCCGGTGGCGCTGTTGAGCATGTTGATACTGTTAAAGGTGGTGGTGGTCGCGATACGGTCCACTTCCGCCGCCATCTGTTGGAATTCATTATTCATGATGTCGCGCTGTTTGGAGGAGTAGGACCCGGTCGCGGCCTGTTCGGCCAGTTCCTTCATGCGGACCAGAAGGTTATCGATCGACGCCATCGCTCCTTCCATTGTCTGCAAGAGACTGACGCCGTCCTGGGCGTTTCGGGCCCCCTGCCGGAGCACGGCCACTTCCGCTCGCATCAATTCGCGAACCGCCAAACCGGCCGCGTCATCCTTGGCGCTGTTGATCCGCAGACCGGAAGACAACCGTTCAACCGACTGGGCCAAGGCGTCATAACTTCGGCCCAGGTGCCGTGCCGCATTGTCCGCCATAATGTTGTTTTTAATTGCTAACATCGATTCATCTCCTTACCAACTTCGTTTTGAGCCTGATTGCCGTCATCGCTTTTTCTATCCGATAATCCGATGGAAAATTTGTTTTATCGAAATACATTATCGGATGAGTTTCGGATTTCTTTAGGTTTTCTGATCTCTTTCTCCGGGTTTTCTTTCAAGGGCAATCGAATTTGGGAATAAGGTCGTCAGTTATTATCGGAAACACCAAAAAGACCTTGAGCGAATTATCGGGCCTTCAAGAAAAATCCTGTTGAATGCCGGATCCAACCTCATTTTCCGTTTTAAAATGAGGATATTGCATTCTCGCCGTCCGAAAATATTTTGTATTCACGCCGGGAATCGAAGGGCTTATAGGACACCTTTTCACCGAACGGAATCTGAAATATGCAGGGGATATCCGATTGATGAAGGGAAGACATTTTTCCGATACTGAATAAACGGGGTCACGATAGCCAATGAATTTGCTTTGAAGGAATGGCGAATATGTCAGAACCGCAGAAACTGTGCAAGAACTGTACGCATTTTGATGCCAAGCTGCAGGAATGTCATCGATATGCTCCACGACCCGTCACGACAACGGACCAAAAGAACATCCGTTGGCCCATAGTCCAACCCATCAGTTGGTGTTCAGAATACCAAGTCCGAACGGCGTAAGGCGGCTGGTTCGGAAAAAATCCGGAAACCGATTTGGCGAAGATCCCCGTGATCGTGTTGGGGATTAAACCAGCGGGGCAGGTTCGGCAATCCGCCCGGCCGAAGTGGTTTGACCCCCCAGATTCAACAGGGCGTGAAAAATATCGAATACGGTAACGATTCCGAGAACACGGCCGTTTTCATCCACCACCGGCATACACCTTCCCCCGTGTTCCATCATGACATGCATCACGGCTCCGACGGAGGCGTCCGGGCGAATGGTCCTGACGGGCCTGTTCATGACCCACCGGGCCTTGATTTGCAGCGTGGCGATATCCATCGGGGTTCGCCATTTTGAAAAGATCGTCTGCAAATACGGGCTTAGCGCGCCCCGAACATCCGACCGGGAAATAATCCCGTCGAGTTTGCCATTTTTCCCGACGAGAATATACCCGCTGTCGTGTCGCTGCATTTTGTTGATGATGTCTTCAACGGTCTCCTCATCCGTCACCCAGACGACATCCGAACGCATAACCTGCTGGGCCGTTAGCGAACAACTCGCCAATCCCCCGCCCACTCCCCCACTCTGCGAACTCAGAGCCATCGCGGCAGCCATTTTCTGGATCGCATCGCTGACCGGGCCCGATGGAGACGGAGAACCCGACGGAGCAACGGGAGCCGCGGTCACCGGTTCCGGCTGAGGGGGTGCTGGAGGAGGAGATCCGTCGGCCGAGACGGCCGGATTCGCCGACGCCGCAGGCACTGGGGAAGATACCGGAGCCGCCGATTGAGCATCCGCAGGTGCGGATGCGGCTTCGGGAGGAGCGGCGGCCACTTGCGCCTGCTTGTCATAAATAGAAGCCGGAAAGGTCACAGCCATATAAAAGGGCTCGTAGGATCCGACTTTGACCGCGAACGAGATGATGTCCAATTCGGCTTCCGGGGCCACGCGGATCTTGCTTTCCGAACTCGACCAGGGATTCCCGACGAAGGTGCCGCTTTGAACATGGTGACCATGACCCGGATAATTTTCACGAAACACCCGGTCGAACGCCCCCACGAGAAGGTTTCCCACCTCTCCGAGCGCATCGCCGATATCCGCGGCCTCTTTTTCCCCCCCCGATTTTCGATTGATATGAATGATTTGCTCCGGCTGCATGACAAAGGTGCCGGCCAGCGTAAAAAGTCCCTCGCGATCGATTATGACCTGATACTCTCCGTCCATGATCCCTTCGGATCGGACCATGATCACCGCGCAGAGCTTTTTGTAGCGATTCTTAAGATTGGTAATCGTTCCGCTTTCGATATCCGATTGCTGCGACTCCACCTCGGTATCGAACATTGTGGAAATATCCTCGGCAAAGGCCTTCATGGCCTCCACCGTCAGGTCGTTGGTGGCGGACCGAAGTTCGGCAATTTCGGCCATATTCGGTCGAATCCTTTCGAGATCAGTTGGCTTGCGTGGTAAACCGGTACAAGAGTATTATGTGAGCGACATCTTCATCCACATGCACCATCTTCGAGACTTCGAAGGACTGCTCGCCGAGACTATTGATCAGTTCCTTCCCCTTGACAACCGTCGGGATGGATACCTGGATGTCTCCCACCGAATCCGCCAGTCGCGCCTTGACGGCTCCAAGGACCATGTTGGCCACTTCGCCCATGGCATCGACCACTTCCTCTTCCGAAAGGGTCTGGCCGGCGTCGGATCCCAACATGTTTCGAGCAATGGCCTGAGCGCAATTCAGGTTGCATCGAACCCCCAGGCAGCCCTCGACGGCCCCCTTAAAGGTGATGGAGGACAAGAGGGCTTCTCCCTCGATGGCTTCATACATCTCGTTGCACTCTTCCACCGACATGAACATCATCGTCTCAAAGACTTCCGCCATGCCGGAAAGCAGCGCTTCGCTAAATATTTCCTGCCCGACCATGAATACACCTTCCATTACAAGTCTATATCGAATGGATTCCCGACCCGACAATCACTGCAAATACGGGGCCAATTCCTTTTGAATGGTTTCGGGCGTGAACGGCTTGGTGACATACCCGTCCGCCCCGTCGGCTTTCACGCTGGCAATCAAGCCCTCAGCGCTTTCCGTTGAGATCATGACAATCTTGGTGTTCTTGTTGGCCTCATTGGTGCGGGCTTTTTTGACGAAATCCAATCCTCCCATCCCGGGCATATTGATATCGCACAAAATGATATCCACCGGTTTGCCTTCGATTTTCTGCAAGGCCTCATTTCCATCTCCGGCCTCGAGAATTTCATCCGCCACCGGCAACCCGGCTTTACGGATTGTCCGCGTAATGATCTTCCGCATCGTGGCGGAATCATCGACTACCAACATCGTCTTTGACATAGGACTGACTCCTATCCAAGCCCATCTTTTTTCGATTCATCCCAGACCCTGACGGTCTATCCAACCAGACCATCGGTTATCTAAACCCCATACTTAAGAATGGATTTTGCGGCTTGATAGGCATTCTCGGGTGTATCGATTTCCGTCCAGTCAATGGTCATCTTCCCGGTTTCCCCGGTTTTCAGTATTTCCGCGGCCCATTGGCCGGCCTTTCGTATCACTGAGGCCTGATCGGAAACAAGGCCGGTTGTGTTATCGGAAAGTCCGGTTGATTCGGTCTTCTGGACTTTCTGTTGCGCAAGTATTTGACTTAACGATACTTGCGTCACATCTTGAATCGGAATACTCATCGGTTTTTCCTTCGTTATCCCTATGCGCTCTTTACCATTTCTGATTATCGCAAAAAATGGAAGAAGCTTTAGGGATATTATTGATTTTTATGAAATTATCGGTCGTTTTCCAGGCACCTCAACGGACAGAAGGTCTCATGTTGAGAATTTGAGCCGCATGGGGAAGCGTTTGGGCGACCTCATCAGCGACAAATTTATGAAACTCCCGGGGACTGGTAATCAGGACCTGCCAGTTCAGCGGATCGTAAATATCCCCCATCTTGTCACGGTAGTACATTTTCATCCGCCGCTGGACCGATTGATCGGTGCTATCCCAGATCTGTTCCAAGCCCCAGAAAATCCCGCCGGTATTCAGATCAATCAGCTTAAGATGCAGGGAGGACATCAGATGGGGATAGGGCTGATACCCCTTCACGCGGCCGAGCAGGACGGCATCGGCGGATAGTCGCTTTCGAATATCCAGTAATTCCTGATTCGTGAATGACGATTTATCCAACTGCATATCCTGCCACAGATCCGAATCGCGGGGGATAATCCGCAGATTGAACAGATTTTTCCGCTGCAACCCGTCGGTGACGGCCTGCGTCAAATCCGTCGAACTGAAGGGATATTCGGTTTGGTTTTCGAACTCGAACACGACGACTCGTCCAATCCGGGAAAAATCCGCATCCGGACTGATATAGTATTGCCCCGTTTCGGGAACGACGGGATTGACGACCGTACAACCGCACAGGATCAATCCCCAAAAAACGGCGCTGAGTCCCCTCCCTCGTGTCCAGGAACTTCTGCCAGTCATGACTGCATTCTGTTTCGCGATCATCGGATCCTGCTTGACGGAGTTAATGGGATTTTGGTTCGGCTCCACTCGCAGAGGACGCCGGAGATCCTCCAGCCGGATTTTCGGACTGCGTTTTGGGGAGATTGGTCGTCTCGGCCCCCAGAACCTTGAGAATCCGGATCAGGGCTTCCATTTGCGCTGCCTGGGCCTGGCGCATTTCCTCTCGATATCCCAGGACATCCGCTTTCCATTGTGTCAATTCTCGATGCATATCCTGCAGAAAAGAATTGGCCTCATCCAATTCTTTTTTGGTTTTGGCCAATTCCCCCTGCAATCGGTCGATGGTCTGTTTCAGATCGCTGTTTTCCGCCACGAGGGTCTGGGTTTTATCCCCCTGCTTCTGATGTTGCTTGAGCAATTCCTCGTATTTCTGCGACCAGGCCAGAGCGCTATCGGTGGCGCCGTCGGTGGTTCCATCCGCAAATCGTTTTTTGAGCGTCGGATCTCCCTGATCCGCAACCAGGGCCTGCTCCGACCCAACCGTCACTCGGGCCGTCGGAAGATTGTCCACTTTTATGGGTTCGTCCACCACGCTGCATCCCATCAGAAGCATCGCGGAACCGGCAAGAATCCAGATTGTTTTCCGTATCATAATCGTTCCTTCATCGATTCATTCGAGTTGTACCCGTTTGCTACGGGCTGGCCGGAGCGGAATACTGACACTGAATGAACAAGGATTGTCCGCACCCGCAGATCACTTCCAGAATGGCATAATCGGGTGTATTTTCGACCAGTTTGACCTGCGGTGTCCCCATCGGGCCGGCACACGGCCGAACCGCCGCGGGACTCGACGCCGCACCGGAAACACGAACGGGAAGCCGATATCGGCCTTCCGTCTTGATATTTTGACGCTTGAGTACGGTTACGGATTCCATCAGCATTCGCTTAACAAGAAGTTTTGGGTTCAAGCACGAAAATCGATATGATCTCCGGCTGATTGGGATTCGGCCGGATTTCGGTTCTCGGAATCCAGCAGATCCTCGGTCTTTTCCGCGGGCGCCGACCCGTTCGGTCTCTTCGGACGCCGCTGACGATTTCGCCGATCGGCCTGATCCTTATTCCGGTCAACCCGCTGGTTCAGCGAAACCGGCTGCTCAACCTGCTGGAGCGATTCGACGGAACGAAATGATTGCGGCGTATCGGCCATAGTCGGAACGGACCCGTTCACATTCTGCTTGACATCATCGGCTCCTGCGCAGACCTATCATTGAAGTCATTCCTGGGAGTCTTTCCACGATTTTAACCGAGCGGCCAGCTTCGTCAGGGCGGCCGCATGGAGCTGGCTGATGCGCGACTCGGTGATATCCATCGTTGTGGCAATCTGCTTCATCGTCAGCTCGCGCGTATAGTACAAGATAATAATTCTTCGCTGTTTGGTCGGAAGATCCTGAATAGCCCTGGCCAGTTGTTCGATCAGTTCCTGTCGCTGGAGCCGATCGTCGGGGTCTTCGGATTCGGCGGCCAGCGATTCCCCCAGGGCCGGAGATTCGTCACTGAGACCGTGAATCGAAAGGAAATGCCGTGCCCGAGCGTTTTCGAATATCTTGTACATTTTCTCGACGGGCATCTGAAGTCGATCGGCCAAATCGGAATCGGAGGGCATTTCACCCTCCTGACCGGTCATCTCCTGGAGAACCTGCCGGGCCTGATCGTACTGCTTTTTCCAATTCGACGGGGTAAACGACCAACTCCGCAGTTCATCCAGAATCGCCCCCCGAACCCGGATATAGGCATAGGTTTTGAATTCGGTCTGGTGAGCGGAGTCATAATCCCGGGCCGCCTTGACCAGTCCGATAGTCCCGGCGCTGACCAGATCCTCCCGAGTCATCGGCGGCTGTAAATACGACACCACCTGGCCGACAATCCGGTGTACCAGGGGGAGGTATTCCAGAATCAGTTTGTCTTCCCGGGCCTGACGGGTATGGTGAGAATAGGCCTTCAGCGCTTTGCCCTTCAATGGATTGGATTGGGGTTTGACAAAATCTTCGGCGTGGGTCTGAGCCGGATCCGTATCCTGAAGAGCGACTCCCGGCGTATCCGGATGGGGTTTTTCGGAAATATCCGTGAAGACTTCTTGAACGGATTCCAACACCGACACCGAACGATCGATCGTCGGATCCAGACGGTCCGATTTCCGTTCGATCGCAGATTCCGATCCGGTATCGCCGGAAGCCGGCGAATCGGAATCGACCGGGTCCAGATTTGTATCAAGATGGTTCTGATCGGATGTCAAACAGGATCATTCCGTTCGTGTCAATTTGTGCGATCGTCGTCCATTCTATCGAAATCAAAGATACACATTAATCGCATCATCCCGAATAAAACTCTTTATTTGATCGGCATTATCGGGCGTTTGGGATAACTGAAAGTCCCGAGACGACCGTTCGGAACCGGTTCGACCTTGTTCCTGACGAGAGTCTGAGGAAAAGAACGAATCGGCATGTTTCATGAAGGAGTCCGAAGAGGCCGGATGGCCCGCTTGTTGATCCGGCGACGAATTGTTACCGGAATTGTTCATCACGACATCAAGCCGTCGGACCTGAATCCCGGCACTCTGCAGCGATGCCAGGACCTGGGGCAGTTCTTTTTGAATATCCGCCCGTGTACGGAGCTTATCCACCTCGAGAAGTCCTGTGATCTCCTCATTGTTCTGTTGGAATGAAATCCGGATTTTCCCCAGTTCCGGCGGATTCAGGGTCATCTGAATTTCCGACTGGGGAGTCGGCACAGACATTTGATCGCGAATCGCCTGAACAACCTGCCGACCGGGACTTTGAGGCACTTGGGCATTGTCAGTAGTGAAAACCGGATTTGTCAGGGACTCGGTTCTTCCCGAAACCACACTTCCTTGTTTAGCGTCATATTGTGATTGGACAAACGATAAAACTCCATCCGATTGAGCCGGCTGGTTTCCATTGTTCTCATTTTGTGAAACCGATACATCGTTGGGAGTTTTTGTTTTGTTCGTCTTCTTTGTCGATTGATTCACTTGCTGTATTGGAGTTTCATCGGAATGAGCCCGAGATCCCTGTGTGAATTTTATACGAGAAACTACTTGAGAATCGGTTTTTGCATTCTCGGCCCGATTGACTGCCGCATTGAGAGTGGGATTGCCAACTCCAGCCGTGGAATTCGTTGACGCGATTTCCACATTTCGGGATGATGGATTTCTTTGACCGTCCTGAATCCGATTCTCAACATGATCCGGTTTTGTCGAAACCCGCCCTTCCTCATTGATTTTTCTATCCTTTGTCAAGTCCTTGACATTCGACCGCTTCATTTCGGCGGAATTCTGGGTAACTTGGGTAGATTGAGTGGCACTTTCTCCGCGTGTTCCATTTTCGCCAATTTGAAATCGCCCTGAAAATCGCTCCTTTACCTGAACTGACGAAAGATTGGATTTACCAGATTCTTTCCCAGGATCTTTATTCGAAGAAGGAATTCGGGTTTGTACGCTTTGCGGAGTTAGCTGCGTTGAGATGACTCTTTCCGGATGGGAAAGAATTGGATTTGCGGCCAACAAGGCCAAGTTTGACAAGTCCCGGATCGATGTTTTTGTTTTTTTCTTTTCCGGCTTTTCGTCCCCGGCAAATTCGGATGTATTCGTCTCTTGCCGTGAATTTGCGGGTAAACGCTTTTCAAGGACATCCTTGAATGATATCGTTTCAGTCCGAAATGTTTCGTTTGCGCCGTTGTTTCGACCTGCCGGCAGATCCCGAAGCTTATCCGGTTGTGAAGAAGAACCCGTCCGGGATACCGAGGCAGACGAATCCTGCTGAACCGATGCAGGGTTCATCAACAACGCAGCAGCAGCTTGTGACATACCATTTCTCCTGAAGATATTCCAGTTCTTTGAAAGGGAGCAATTCATGTGCCAAGAAACCGGCATCGGCCTATGATACATTCGTAATGTTTTTTCCAACAAACACTTACGACCATGCCCCCGGGTGACATCGGCCTCCACAGGGTCTTTGAATTCGGGTTTGTGCTGTCTGGGATTTGGACTCGGAGGGAAAAATTTTCCCCACGGTGGGAAAAAGAGAGTCGAACCAATCGATGGTCTGGGGTTCTTGTATAAAAACCGAACAATCGAAAACCGATTCCATCTTGCCCTATTGGCTGTGTTCCCCAAAACCAAGCTCTGAACTGGACACTTGAAGTTCGTTGGCAAGCTCCAATGACTGGCACAAGAGTTGCACATTGTGGAACGCGAGATAGTGTCTTGATGGAGCAAGGTATGATTCACGATACTCAAATATTGGATCTTTTAGAGTCCGGGGTCAAGGCCGAAGGAGTCCGGCAGAAGGCGATCGCCAACAATATCGCCAATCTGAATACGCCGGGCTATCGCCGGTACGACATCAAATTCCAGGATATCCTGGCCAAGATGGTCGAGGCGGACGGTCCGATCGACTCATCCAAACTGGAACCGGAGTTCTTTCAACCTCGGACCACTCGGGTGGATACGACGGGCAACGACGTAGATCTGGACACGGAAGTCGGCGAAATGGTCAAGAACTCATCGTTGCATACGGCCTATACCCTGCTGATCAAGAAAAAATACGAACAAATGAAGGCGGCGATTCAGACCTTTTAGGGAGTAAGCCATGCGGGTTGAAGGCGACATGTTTGGAACGCTGGATGTGGCGATTTCGGGCCTCAAGGCCAACCGCAAGCAGATGGATGTCATCACATCGAATGTGGTCAATGCGCAGACCACCGACACCGGACAAGGCGAGCCCTATCGCCGGCTGGAGGCCGTCCTCAAGGCCACCAACGAGGGAGTCAGCGGAGTCGAGGTGGCGGACATCGTCGCCGATCCCAGCGAATTTCAAAGAGTGCTCAAACCCGGACATCCGCAGGCCGACGCGCAGGGATATGTTCGAATGCCCAATGTGAATCTGCCGCGCGAACTGATCCAAATGAACCAGGCCACGCGGGCCTATGAAGCCAACGCCTCCATTCTGCGAAGGTATCAACGGATGGTGGATGCCAGCTTGGCCTTGTTGAGATAACCATCGCAATCGTGAAAGGGACATTCGATGTCATTTCAATTTCCAACGGAACTCGGAGCCGTATCGTCCCAAGACCTGCTCCGGAAAGTCGTCGAGACGAAAACGCAGCCGAAAAACGACACCTTCATGGATTCCGTCGGCCGATCGTTCGCCCAGATGAACGAACAGCAACAGCAATCGGACGCTTCGATCGTGGAATTGTTGTCGGGTAAACAGCAGGACATCAATGCGGTCGTGGCTTCGGTCGCGAAAGCGGATATGAGTTTCAAGGTTCTGGTGGGCGTTCGCAACAAGCTGGTCGAGGCCTACAAAGAAACCATGAAGATGCAGGGATAAGGCAAACCGGATCATGACGCGGTTATCCGGAGACATCGGGAATCGGTTCTGACGAGGGATCATGGGACTGCTGGCAAAGATTAACGCAATCTGGCAGAAGATCGGGATCGTGCAGCGGGCGATGCTTGCGGCGATCGTCCTGGCCTGTATCCTGACCGGAGCCCTGTTGACGCAATGGGCCCGGATGGCCGACATGCAACTGTTGTATAAAAGCTTGTCGCCGGAGGATGCGGCCGCGGTCTGCGACAAACTCAGCGAGCAGAATATCCGCTACGAATTGCGGGGTGGCGGGACCAGCATTTATGTCCCGGAGAATCAGGTGTATCAACTCCGGCTGGACATGGCCAAAGACGGCCTGCCCAGCACAGGCAAAAATGGATACGAAATATTCGACCATGAGCCGATCGGGGTCAGCCCGATGATCCAGCAGATGAACAAGCTAAGGGTCCTGCAGGATGAAATGGCCAAGTCGATTCAGTTGATCGACGGGGTCGAGTCGGTCCGCGTACACATCGTCGATCCGGTCAAGGCGGGAATTCTGAGCGGTCCGAACCAGGAGACGAGCGCTTCGGTGGTGCTGGTGCTTCGGCCGGGCTGGCAGTTGAATTCCTCTTCGCTGGCGGCGATCACGCATATCGTGGCCGGAGCGGTGGACGGGCTCAAACCGAGCAATGTGATCGTGGCGGACAGCCGCAAGGGTCTGCTGACGAAAAAGGGCGGCGACAATGCGCTGATCGACGGGGCCAATACCTATCAGGATACCAAGGCCCGCATCGAACAACAAACCAACGAACGGATCAAATCGGCCCTCGAACAATTTCTGGGGCCCGGCCGAGTGTCGATCCTTTCCAGCGCCGTACTGGATATGAACAGCGAATCCGTGGTCAAGACCGAATATGAAAAAGGGGTCCCGCTGGAAGAAGTCATCGACGGATCCACCAATGTCAAGGAAGCCGGGACCGACGCTCAGGGAAAACCCGTCACTCCGGGCAGCCAGGACAAAACGGAAACCGTAACCAACAAGTATAAGGTCCCGGAGACGATGACGACCAAGACGACGATTCCGGGAAAGGTCATTTCCTGGTCGATTACGGCGATCGTGGATTTATCCAAGCCCAAACCCGCAGGAGAGACGGAAGCGGCGCCGACGCCGGCAACACCGCCGGCGGGCAGCGGAACGGCGGCGCCCGCCGATCTGATTATGTCCGTTCAGGATGTCGAAGAGATCATCAAGAACGCCATCGGCGGAGACAAGATGCTCCTGGACGCGACTTCGCTGACGGTGAAGAACATTCCGATCTATCAGCCGCCGGACAGTCTGATCGCGGCGATCTCGGACAGCAGTTACGAAAAATTGACTCGGTATATTGAAATTGCCCGGCAATCCAGTCTGGGCATTCTGGCCGTGTGCGCCCTGCTTGCCGTACGGATCTTTACCAAGGCCTCCAAGAAGGCGACGACGGCGGGACCGGAAGTCGCCGGACCCAATCGGCTGGACGCGATGACGCTGGGTCTGTTGCCTTCCGGCCAAGACAATCCGGCCCTGGCGGTACGGCGACACATCGCCGCGGAACTCAAACAGAATCCGGAACAGGTCAAACAATTGTTCGCCAGTTGGCTGGCCGAGGGGACCTGATATGGCGGGGGGATTGAGCGGCAAACGCAAGGCGGCCCTGTTGTTGGCGGCGCTGGATCCGGGCACGGCCTCCGAGCTTCTCAAGGGTCAACCGCAGGAAGTGATTCAAGAGATCGCCATGGAGTTGTCGCATCTTGACGCCACGGGGCAGAACGATCCCGAAGTGGCGATCGGGGTGGCCAAGGATTTCTGTCTGTCGCTCCAAAAATCCAGCGAAGGCGGAATGCATGTCAAAAGTTTCGTGAACAACCTGCTCAAAGGAGCGGCAGGCAAGGAGAAGGCCAGCGAACTTCACGCCCAGATGCAGAAGGCCATCCGGGAAAAGGATCCGTTTATCGCGATCAGTTCCGCCACGCCCGCCCAGATCGCCGCGGCGGTAACCGGCGAACCCCCGCAGGCCATCGCTCTGGTCCTGTCGGCACTGCAGCCAAAAATGAGCACGGAAGTGTTGGCACGGCTGGATCCGGAAATCGGCCAGAAAACGGTGTGGCGCATGACCCGGCCAACGGAAGTCTCGGCTCGAACGATGCGGCGAATCGGCGAGATGGTGTGTAAACGATTGGTGGAACTGACCAGCGAAGACGGCACGCCTGTCCAGGACGCCAAACCCAAAGAGGTCTTGCGGAAGGTGGCGATTGTGCTGAGCGGTCTGAACAAAGAACGCCGAGACCAACTGCTGGAAGATATCACGGCCAAAGACGAAGAGGCGGGCAAACTCGTGCGCGCCCTAATGGTGACCTGGGAGGATATTCTCAAGGTCGAAGATCGGTCCCTGCAGGAATCGCTGCGAAAAGTGGACGCCGCCGTGCTGGCCAAGGCCATGTTCGGGGCGGATCCGGCGATCACGGCAAAAATCCGTTCGAATATTTCGGAGCGCGCCGCCCAGATGGTGGACGAAGAGACTTCGCTGATGTCGGAGCCGCGCAAGTCGGAGGTGCTGGAAGCCCGGGAGCTGGTCGCCAAGCCGCTGCGGGAGGCCAACGAGAAGGAAGAACTCCGGTTTATCGAGGAGGAATAATCGATGGCCAAATCGTCCCTGACCCTTACGACTCTTCGTCCCATCGCCTCGGTAAAAATCACCACGGACCTCAAGACCCTCGTTGGCAAACCCAAACCTTCGGCCGATCCGGAGGCCCTCAAGGCGGACAAGGAAAAACTGGCGCGTACCGGGGAGGGATTGTCGCGGGCGGCGGCGGCGTTGCAGCAATTTCAGGAAGAATTGTTCGGTTCCCATCGCGATCCGATCGTCCGACTGAGCATCGGAATCGCCGAAAAGATCCTGATGCGGCAAATCGACGCCGGTCAGTACGATATCGCCCGGATTGTGGGCGAAGCGCTGGCCGTGGCGCCGGCACAGGAACCGATCACCGTTCGCATGAATCCGCAGGACCTGGAGGTCTATG
The DNA here is from genome assembly GCA_012517095.1 of Phycisphaerae bacterium. Lineage (GTDB taxonomy): Bacteria > Planctomycetota > Phycisphaerae > Sedimentisphaerales > Anaerohalosphaeraceae > FEN-1350. Next base: position 17,986 of record JAAYVQ010000072.1, read on the forward strand.
ACAAAGCCCTGCAGGATTTAGGGAAAAGTAGACCCGGTAATGTGATTTTCAAGGGCGACGGAGAGGTGGGGCGGGCCGAGTGCGTGGTGGAAACCAGCAAGGGATTGATCGAATCCCGGATCGCCGATCATCTGCGGCTGGTGGAAGAGGCCCTTTTGCGGGACAAGACCGAATGAGCGATTCGCCCAGACCAGCCGGATTTATCGACTTTTCCCGGTTCCATACGGCCCTGGAGGATACGACCCTGGTCACCTGCAAGGGATCGATCGTGCGTGTGTCGGGACTGACGGTGGAGAGCACCGGTCCCAACATCGGCCTGGGGCGAATGTGCGAGATCCGATCCGTCAGCGGTCGAACCATCCCTGCGGAAGTCATCGGCTTTAAGGGATCGAACCTGATCCTGCTTCCGCTGGATTATATTGACGGGATCAGTCCGGGAGATTCGGTCGTTGCGCTGAATCAGCCGCGGACGATTGTGTGCGATCCCAGTCTCAAGGGACGGGTACTGGACGGTCTGGGTCGGCCCATCGACGGCAAGGGACCCTTGAAGGGAACCGAAAAACGCGGGATCGACAGTTCCAGTCCCCCGCCGCTGACACGAGAGATGATCCATCAGCCGCTGTCGCTGGGGATTCGGGCCATCGACGGTTTATTGACCTGCGGAAAGGGACAGCGGATCGGAATCTTTTCGGGCAGCGGCGTGGGGAAAAGCGTGCTGCTCGGCGAGATCGCCAACAGCAGCGCCGCGGATGTGAATGTCGTGGCCCTGGTCGGCGAACGCGGACGGGAGGTGCGCGAGTACCTGGAGAAAGATCTGGGACCGGAAGGACTGGCCAAAAGCGTTGTGATCGTCGCCACCAGCGATGCGGCGGCGATCCAGCGGGTGAAGGCGGGTTTTGTGGCCGCGACCATCGCGGAGTATTTCCGCGATCAGGGAATGAATGTCCTGTTCATGATGGATTCGCTGACGCGGTTTTCGCAGGCCCAGCGAGAGATCGGACTGGCGGCGGGGGAACCGCCGGCGACCAAGGGGTACTGTCCCAGCGTGTTCGCGCTGTTGCCGCGTCTGGTCGAGCGGCTGGGATGCAGCGAGAACGGCAGCATCACGGGAATTCTGACGGTGTTGGTGGAGGGCGACGATCTCGGCGATCCGGTGGCCGACAGCGCCCGGTCGCTGCTGGACGGTCACATTGTCCTGTCGCGAAAACTGGCCTCGCGAGGACACTACCCGGCCATCGACATCCTGCAGAGCATCAGCCGATTGATGAATACCGTGGCCACGGAGGAGCATAAAAAGGCCGCACAAAAAGTCCGGGAAATTTACGCCACTTACACGGACGCGGAAGACCTGATCAGTATCGGAGCGTTCGCTCCGGGCAACAATAAACGCATTGACGGATCCGTTGCCCTCATTGATCGCATTCAGTCGTTCCTGGTCCAGTCGATCCGGGAACGCAATCGATTTGAGGAGACCGTCAAGCGACTGGTGGATATCGCCAAGGCCTGGGACCGATTGCTCAGCGAACCGACGCCGACCCGGGCAACCGTCGGGTCCAAAACATAAGCGGGTAAACCATGCTCAAATTCGAGTGGCGATTGCAGAAACTGCTGGACCTGAAGCTCAAACAGGAACAAGCCCTTCGCGCCGAGCTGATCGCCGTCACGGAACAGGCGGTGGCGCTGCGGGGACAGATCCTGATGGAGCGGACGCTTCTGCGGCAACGGTTGTCGGAAGCGGAACGACTGCCGGCCGTCGAGCGGATGGCTCGACAGGAGTTCGTGTTGCACTACTCGCAGGTCACGGAGACGGCGATCCGGGGCATGGAACAAAAACTGGACCAGCTGGAGATGGTTCGACGCAACAAGATCCAGGAGATCCTGACGGTCCGGAAGTTTCGCAAGGGACTGGAAAAACTCCGGGCCCGGGCACAGGAGGAATTCGAACTGGAACAGCAACGACAAGATCAGAAACAAACGGACGATCGTAACACGATCGGATATGCGCGCCGGATCATGCAGCCGGCTTGACGGCCGCAACGGCGAAGGGAGACGGAATCATGAACAAGAAGATCCTCATCATGGCGGGCGTGGGGCTGATCAGCTTCGGCGGGACTTTTGGCGTCACCTGGATGCTCAAGGGTCCGGTGCCGGCCGCCGCGACCGAGACCCACGAGACGGAAACCCCGACCGAACCGACGGCTCAGTCCCCGGAGGATAAGGTTCCCGAATTGAAGATCACGGAGAATCCCGGCGAGGAGATGGCCCGGGGCATGACGGAAAAGCAGATGCAGGGTCTGATCTTCGACATCCGCGAGAAGATGAAGGAGTACAAGTTCAAGGAGCGACAGCTCACCGAACAAGAGGAGCGAATCCGCGTGGCGCGGGAGGGATTGCAGGAAGACATTACCCGGCTCAATCAGCTCCAGGCCCAACTGACGCTGGTCTATGAAAAGATTCGCAAACAGGAATCCTCTCTGCAGGCCCGACAGCTCGATATCAGCCAGACGGAAAAGGCCAACATGCAGAAACTGGCTCAGACCTACGACAAGATGGACTCCGCCCAGGCCAGCAAGGTCCTGATCAGCATGGCCGCCAACCAGCAGTTGGCCGATGCGGTCAAAATCCTGTATTACATGAGCGAGCGAACCTCGGCCAAAGTCATCGGCGAGATTGCCACCACCAAGCCGGATGTGGCCAGCGTCCTGAGTCTGGAGCTGAAACGCGTTCGGGAGGCGCCCGAAACGACGGCCGCTGCGGGGACCCGCCAAACCAAGGGATAAAAACCGTTCGTGAACTCCAACGCCAGGCGGGGTCGGCAACCCCTTCAACTCAGGGGCAGGATCCGTTTCCGGAAGACGGGTGTTTAAGGATCGTGCGCGCGATGCGGGGCCGTCACCGCTCGAATCGCGTCTGCGAACATCGGTACCCGATTCCCATATCCGGTCCGAACAACCTCCACAGATTCAAACGCCGCTGATAGAATCACAACCCGTTGCCATAAACGGCTTTACACGCAAAATACCTTTCTGATCTCTCCGGGTTTGCCCGGATTGAATTTCGGTCTTTCGGGAATCAGACCGCCGGGGGCCGGATCGGCATGACTTTTGCATCCTCTCTGGGCAGGAATCCGTGTAACCGGAATTACGCGCTTGATGAAACCCGTTGGGAAAACAATTTGGATTCTTTTGATCGTCGGGTGTCTGGTCCCGCTGGGCCGATGCGCCGACGACGCCAACGCTCTTGATCCTTCAACAACCGTTCAACCCAGGGGACCCGCGACTCCATGGAAGGGGTTTGGGAATCCAAATGACAAGCTGCCGGAACAAACGGATTTGTTTCGGCAGTTTGCCACGGCGATCGGATTTGTGCTGGTCCTGGGAGTGGGAGCATTCTATGTATCGCGGCGACTGGGGCCCCGCTGGCATCCGTCGCGCGGACGACATCTTCGGGTCGTTGAAACCATCGCTCTGGGTCCTCAACGGCACATTCATCTTCTGGAGGTGGAGGGGCGCCGTCTGGTGGTCGGCAGCACATCCCAGGCCATTCGATTGATCGCCGAACTTGGCGAACCTTCCGAACCGAAAGGCAACGGCACGGCATGAACCAATCCCGGCGACAACTCGTCCGAGGATTTGCGGCCCTGGCGGTCGTCTGGCTTCTGATGGCCGTATCCAACCCGGCGCGGGCGGCATCCGCACCCGCACCCGCCCCCGCGGCCGGCAACGCCAAGCCCAACGGCCAGATCGCCCCCTCGGCCATGCCGACGGTTCCGGACATCGTCCAGATGATCGACAAGGTCGCCGCGCCGCAGGATCCCCAGGACAAGCCGCCGGAGTGGGGCACGCCGGTCAAGCTGGTGGTGATCTTCACGGTCCTGGCGATCATCCCCAGTCTGCTGGCAATGACGACTTCCTTCACGCGGATCGTGATCGTGTTGAGTTTTGTGCGTCAGGCGCTGGGAACCCAGTCCATTCCGCCGACGACCGCGGTGATGGGGCTGGCCCTGTTCTTGACGCTCTATACGATGGCGCCGACTTTCATCGCGATGAATGATCAGGCCATTCAGCCGTACCTTCGCGACGAAATCGTGTTCGCCGAATCGATGGCCAAATCCAGCCAGGTGATGAAGGAATTCATGATCCGTCAGACCCGCAACGAAGACCTGAAACTGTTCGTCCAGATGGCCAAGATTGTGCCGCCGAAAACCCTTCCGGAGCTGCCGTTTCATGTCGTCGTGCCGGCGTTCATCATCAGCGAGTTCCGCACGGCGTTCGAGATCGGCTGCCTGATGTTCATTCCCTTCCTGCTGCTGGACCTGGTCATCGCCAGCGTCTTGCTCAGCGCCGGGATGATGATGCTGCCGCCGGTGATGATCTCTTTGCCGTTTAAGCTGATCCTGTTTATCCTGATGGACGGCTGGGGCATTCTGGCCAACAGTCTGAGTTTGAGCTTCAAGTAGGAGCGGCGACCATGGACGCCAATTACATTCTGTATCTGGGACGGCATACGATGGAAACGGCGCTGCTGCTGTCGGCACCGCTGCTGATCGCCGGCCTGCTGGCGGGCCTGGTCATCTCGATCTTTCAGACGATCACCTCGCTTCGGGATTCGACCCTGAGCATGGTCCCGCGACTGGTGGTGATGGGCGCGGCGACTTTGTGGTTCGGCAACTGGATGCTCCAAATCCTGATCCGGTTTTCGACGGAAGTATTCAACCAGATCCAGTTGTACGGACAATAGGCGATGGATTTCCTGTCGGGAATTGTGCTGGGATTTGCCCTGGTCCTGACGCGCGTCGGAGCGTTCTTTGCGGTGTTTCCGCTGTTCGGATGGAAGGTGATCCCGGTGCGCCTGAAGATCGCCATCATTCTGGTGGCGGCGATTTTTTTCGGCAGTCAGGTCCAGTGCCCCGTGCGTCCCCGCGACGCCTTCGGACTGCAGAGCGTCCTGATGATGATCAACGAGGCGATCTACGGACTGGGGCTGGGTCTGGTCTGCGCCCTGCTGTTCCAGACCATCCAGGTCAGCGCCCGGATCGTGGAGCAGGAAATGGGATTGTCGATGGCCAATGTCTTCGATCCGTTCAGCGGCGATCAGGCCGAATCGCTCAGCGTGTTGAGCGAGACGATCTTCGCGCTGTTGTTTCTGGCCGTCGGCGGACATCATGTCCTGCTGAAACTGGTCCAGCAGAGTTTTGTCCGCTATCCCGTCGGCAGCATTCCGAATCTGGAACGGCTGACCCACGGCCTGATCGAGACGGTGAACACCATGCTGCTGCTGGGTCTGCAGATGGCCGGGCCGATCGTGGCGGTGTCGCTGCTGACACTGGTGATCCTGGCGGTCCTGGCCAAGATCGCGCCGGACGCCAATGTCCTGTTTCTGAGTTTTCCCCTGCGGATCGGAATGGGACTGATCCTGGTCGGACTGTTCTTCCCGTTTCTGCAGCACTTCGTCAAAGAGTTCATGAACTGGCTGGATAAACTGCTGCCGCTGTAGGAACGGCGGCGCGCAAACCCGAGGCGATATGGCGGATGCCAGCAGCGAAAAAACCGAAATGCCGACCGGCAGGCGGCTGACCAAGGCCCGGGAAGCGGGGAAGGTCCCGCAAAGCTCCGAACTGGTTTCGTCGGTGTCGCTGGTGGCGCTGTTCGCGACGGTCTATCTGCTGGGATCCCACCTGGCGCAGTGGATGATGGCGAGCATGCGCAAGGCCCTGTCGTGCGACCGGTCCGTCCTGGACAGCTCCGGACTCTTTCTGGCGCATCTGCACGACAAGATGGCGGAAGCGGCCCTGATCATGGCGCCGTATCTGCTGGTCCTTCTGGTGACGGGCGTGGGCATTTCCATCTGGATCAGCGGCTGGCATGTCACCTTCAAACCACTGGAGCCCAAATTCAATTTCTTCAATCCCTCCGCCGCCTTGGGCTCGATGTTTTCCGCCTCCACGGGCGTCCGGATCCTGGTCTCCCTGGCCAAGCTGACGATCGTTTCGGTGATCGTGTATTTTTACCTTCGCAATCGCATGGAGGACATCGTGGCGCTGCGATGGGCCTGGTCCACGGAACTGGTAGTCGGGATCATGCGACTGATCTTCGGCGCGTTGCTGCGGATCTCGATCGGCCTGATGATCATCGGAATCGCGGATCTATTGTATCAGAAATGGAAATACATCGAAGACCTCAAGATGACCAAGCAGGAGGTCAAGGATGAATTCCGGAGCATGGAAGGTCCGCCCGAAATCATGCGGCGGATCCGTCAAAAACAGTTCGAGATCGCCCTGCAGCGGATGATGCAGGAGGTTCCGACGGCCAATGTGGTGGTCGTCAACCCCGACCATGTGGCCGTGGCGCTGAAATACGATCCGAAAACCATGGGCTCCCCCATCGTGGTGGCCAAGGGCGCCGACAAGGTCTGCGAAAAGATCAAGGAGATCGCGCGGGCCTACGGCGTGCCGATCCTGCGGCGGCCGGCGCTGGCTCGGGAGCTGTTTGCCACGGTGGATCTGGGTCGGGCGATTCCGGAGGCGCTGTTTGTCGCGGTGGCGGAGATCCTGGCCCTGGTCCTGCGACTGCGGCGAAACCGATAATCCTTGAAACGCGATGGCGACGGGCTATACTAAAGCGATCGACCGTATGCAAGCTGAGGAACCAACCAATCCGTTGACCGGCATGTCGCGGCGGGTCATCGAGCGAAACCATCTGGTGACGATGACGCTGGTGATCTGCCTGATGGGCGGTTTTGTCGTTCCGCTGCCCGGATGGGGGCTGGATATTCTGCTGGTCATCAATGTGTGCCTGACGGCGGCGCTGGTGATGATCGGGTTTACCGGCAAGTCCAGTCCGGAACTGGGGTCGCTTCCGGGACTGCTGACGGCGGCGACGCTGCTGCGGATCCTGGGACATGCGGCGATGGGCCGATCCGTTTTTTCCGGCGCCGATCCGGGAAGGATTCTGACGCTGACCGGGCAGGCCACCGGATTTTTACAATCGGCCTGGATTCGGCTTCTCGGACCGGCGGCGGCGCTGGTGGTTCTGGTCGCCGTCGTGCAGACCGTCCGCAAGATTCATCAGGTCTATGTCGGGTTCGTGGAAGATACCGTCGTCGCCGAGGAACTCCGGATCAACAGCGAATTTCGCAAGGGTCTTCTCGACCGCGCCACGGCCGAACGGCGTCGCGGACGGCTGGAGATCGAAACGATGTTTTACCAGGGACTGGCCGGGGCGACGGACCTGGTCCGAATCGAAGGAATCATCGTGGCGGCGATTCTCCTGGGCCTGAGTTTCGGATTTCAACGAACCGCTCCCCGGGAAGGAGCGCAACCCTATTGGTTTTCGTCGCTGACCGCCGCGGCGTTCGCGATGATCCTGCCGGAATTCCTGATCACGATGGGGTGTCGGCGGCTGGGGGGCGTATTGACGGCGGGATGGCCGAAGCCGGTCGTGTCCCCGTCGCAACAGGCCGAGACGATCACCATCGTTTCCGAACAGACCGGCCAGCCCGAAGAGGTCGAACTCCTGAATCCCGATTTCCGGGACCAGCACAATCCGATCGTCTCGGCGCCGGTCGAACAAGTTGTCGCATTTGAACCTCCGAATTCAACAGAACCCGCCTCGGCCGCCGCGCCCGCTCAGCCGCCGGCGCCGTCGGAGGACTTCTACCTGGGCCTGTGCCGGCGGATCTGGTCGGGCGGCAAGGCGATCGTGCTGGCCGCCCGGAGTCTCCAGGAACTCCCGGTCACCGTCGTGGTCAACCTGGCGATCCGACTGGCCGAATCGGAGGACAAGGTCCTGCTGGTCGATGTCGAAAAGGGTCGCAACGCGCTGGGCGAGGTGTTCGATCTGCAGGAGTCGTCGGCCCCGAAGTCCGTGCCGAGCTGCATCGAAAATGTCCATGTCTGGATGGGGCGGGACTTCGAGGAATGGACCGACGAAGAGTGTTCCGCCGCGATGGAGGGCTTCCAGCGCGTGCTGATCTACGCCCCGCAGATCGGCGACTGGCCGGCCCAGATGGCCCTGGCCCGCAAGGCCGACCGAATCCTCCTGTTCGGCCGGACCGATTCAACCCCCGACAGCCCCCCCACCGTCTGGGGCCGAACCGCAGAACCCGTCCCCCCCGCCAAAGACAGCGGGTGAGCCGTACAAATCCGACTGGGAGCCGTAGGATGGGTTCGCCGGGATTGCGAACCCATGCGGAGCGATGGATCATCGGTATGGGTTCGGAAAACAATCCGAACACAACCTACAGATTGCCACCCATCGCATGAAAGCCCCGGGATTTATTCCCGGGGTTGTTACCGTATTCGGGATTCTCAACCCCCAACCTAAAGTTGGGGGCTTGCATCGACTCTTTAACTTCCGATTGAAAGCCCCGGGATTTATTCCCGGGGTTATTCCCGCATTCGTGGTATCCCCGGCGCGTGGCCGCCACCGAGTGACGAATCCGAAGGATCGGAACGAGGTGGATGTTCGTTTGGATTGCCGGCTCTTCCACCGCTTCGGCGAACGCTTCGCCTTCGCGTTTTCTGCCACCCATCGCAAAATCCCGCCGTCCCTGCGGGACCGGTCGCGATATTCCTGTGACCTTCGTTGCCCTTGTACGGGCGGGTTTCAAACCCGCTCCTACCGGCCTTTGAGGAATTTCCTCTTTCAGATCAACCTGTAGCCCTGGAAACTTCCTATCATCATCTTTGGCATCTTTGGAAAATTGATTGAATATCCAAAGATAATGATCCAATCTCTTCCATCTTTGGGTTTTTAGGCTAAAAATCCAAAGGCACCAAAGATGTTCAAAGATGATGATTCTGTCTCTCTGAACCACCCAACAAATCCAGCCGAGTCGAATCGGGCCAGGACCACAACCATCGCCCCTGAAATCCCGATTTAGCGGTCTCAATCCCCAGGTCCCGCTTGGCTTCACGAAGACGATTGTCCGAAATCTCGTACCCTCTGGCCCGTCGGAAGATTTCCTCGCTGTCCATCGGCTCTTTGCCTTCGAGTTGTTCCCGCAGGAACTGTTTGGCGTCGTGGAGTTTCTTGGAGCCGGGCTTGTCGCGGCGGTTGGCGAGGATCTCGTCGGTGTCGGGTTGGGCGAAGAAACGAACCCTGCGGGTTGTTGGGTTGACAGGATCGGGCCGGTCCGTTAGACTGGCGGCTCGTCCAAACGGAACAGGAGAAACTATGACGACGATTCATACGGCCGTGATTGGGGCGGGGTTTATCGGCCCGGTGCATGTGGAGGGTTTGCTGCGGGCCGGAATACCGGTGCTCGGGATCCTCGGCGTAAGCCCGGAAGAATCCAAAGCCAGCGCCAAGCGGCTGGGCTTGAAGAAGGCCTACGAGAACTTCCAGCAGGTCCTCGACGACAAGGATGTCCAGGTCGTACACATCGCCACACCGAACCGGCTGCACTTCGATATGGCCAGGAAGGCCCTGGAGGCCGGTAAGCATGTGCTGTGCGAAAAGCCGCTGGCGATGAACAGCAACCAATCCGCCGAGCTGGTCAAGATCGCCCGCAAGACGGGGCTTGCCACCGGCGTCAACTACAACCTTCGCTATTATCCGCTGAATGTCGAAGCGGCCGATCGCGTCCGCAAGGGCCAGCTCGGCACGGTCTTTTCCGTCTGCGGGAGCTATGTGCAGGACTGGTTGCTGTATCCGACGGACTACAACTGGCGGGTGCTGGCCGAGGAAGGCGGCGAACTTCGCGCCGTGGCGGATATCGGCACGCACTGGCTCGATCTGATCGGCGCGATCACCGGCCTGGAAGCCGAAGAGGTCTGCGCGGATCTGGCCACGGTGCATCCGGTGCGGCAGCGGCCGATCGGCGAGGTCCTGACCTTCAAGGGCAAGGAAGACCGCAAGGAGGTCAAACGCGAACCGGTGAATATTAATACAGAAGATTATGGATGTATTATGATTCGATTCGGGGGCGGGGCCAGGGGTTGCCTGTGGGTTTCGCAGGTCACGGCCGGACGCAAGAATTGTCTGCGCTACGAATTGTCCGGGTCGAAGGAAGCTCTGGCCTGGTGCAGCGAACAGCCCAACGAGATGTGGATCGGTCACCGCCAGACGCCCAACGAGCTGCTGCTGCGGGACCCGTCGCTGGTGGGCGACGCGGCCCGGCGGTTCATCCATTATCCCGGCGGACACAACGAGGGATTCCCGGACACCTTCAAGCAGTGCTTCCGGGCCTTTTACGACGCGATTCGGTCGGGCAAACCCGCCGACGGAGGATATCCGACCTTCGCCGACGGGCATCGGGAGATCGTCCTGTGCGAGGCGATCTTGAAAAGCCATCGAGAACGAACATGGATTCCAATCCAGGGAGCGTAATCATGAAACTGGGATTTGTCAGTGCAATATTACCGGATTTGTCGCTGGAAGAAGTCGTGGACTTTGCGTCCAAGGAAGGATTTGCGTGCGTGGAGCTGATGTGCTGGCCGGTGGGCAAGGCCGAGCGGCGATACGCGGGCGTCACGCATGTGGATGTCGCGACGCTGGACAAGACCAAGTCCGAGGAGATCCTGTCGCTGATGGAATCGACGGATGTCCAGATCAGCGGGCTGGGCTATTATCCCAATCCGCTGTGTCCCAACCAGGCCGAGTCGAAACTGTATGTCCAGCATATCAAGAAGGTCATCGCCGCGGCGCGAATGCTCAAGGTCAACCGGATGAACACCTTCGTCGGTCGCGACTGGACCAAGTCCGTCGATGACAACTGGCCGCAGTTCCTGAAGGTCTGGAAGCCGATCATCCGTTACGCCGAGGATCAGGGTGTCAAGGTCGGGATCGAGAACTGCCCGATGTTCTTCACCCACGACGAGTGGCCCGGCGGCAAGAATCTGGCGACCTGTCCGGCGATCTGGGACCGGATGTTCAACGACATCGACAGCAAATATTTCGGCCTCAATTTCGATCCGTCGCACTTTGTGTGGCAGGAAATGGACTACATTTCCGTGCTGCGGGAATACGCCTCCAAGCTGTTCCACATCCACGCCAAGGACGCCCGGCTCGATCGCGACAAACTCAACCGCGTGGGACTGCTGGCCAATCCCAGCCAGTACCACACCCCCAAGCTCCCCGGACTGGGCGATGTCGATTGGGGTCGTTTCCTGGCGACGCTCGGCGAGACGGGCTATCGCGGACCGGTCTGCATCGAGGTCGAGGATCGCGTGTACGAAGGTTCCGTGGAACTTCGCAAGGCGGCGCTGCGGCAGAGCGGGCGATACCTCCAGCAGTTTATGCCGTAAAAGCTACAGGATATTATGAATTATACATATCTTGATATTGCCAAGATGATCGACCACTCGCTGCTGAATCCGACGCTGACGGACCGGCAGCTCGAAGAAGGTTGCCGATTGGCCCTGCAGTACGACACGGCCAGCGTGTGTATTCTGCCCTATGCGCTGAGCCGGTGTGCCCAGATCCTGCGCGGCAGCGATGTCAAGGCCAGCACGACGATCGGATTTCCCCACGGCGGTCACGCCACGGCCGTCAAGGTCGCCGAGACGCTGCGGGCTCTCGAAGACGGCGGCGAAGAACTGGACATGGTCGTCAATATCAGCAAGGTCCTCAGCGGCGACTGGGACTATGTCGCCCGGGATATCGCCGCGGTGATCGAGCCGACCCACGCGGCCGGGCAGAAGGTCAAGGTGATCTTCGAGAATTGCTACTTAAACGATCCGCAGAAGATTCGACTGTGCGAAATCTGCACCGAACTCAACGCCGACTGGGTCAAGACCTCCACCGGATACGGCGGCGGCGGGGCCACGCTGGAGGATCTGAAGCTGATGCGAAAGCACGCCGGCCCGCGGGTTCAGGTCAAGGCCGCCGGCGGCATCCGCGATCTGGACGCCCTGCTGGCCGTCCGCGCCATCGGCGTAACCCGCAGCGGCGCGACGAAAACCCGCGAGATCCTCGAGGAATGCAAACGCCGGCTGAGAATGGCGTAATGTTCCCGTTGGCGAACCGGTTACGACGACATCGAAGTCACTGAGCTCATCTGTCGCTGAAGTTGGGAAAGCAATGTTTCCAATCGGGCGTACTGCGCGACCAATCGTTCCCGTTCTTTCTCCAGCCGCTCCTCTTCTTCCTCGATCCGATCGTTCTGGTTCTTGATGGCCTGGTCGATCGATTTGGTCGTGATCGTCAAGCTGCCGTCCACCGAATCGAGATTGGTATTGAGGACATCGTACGCCGCCCCGGCGAATCCCTGCTTGACGGAAATCGTGGCCGTCAGCGGAGTCCCCGAGGTCTGGCTGACATCGACGGTGAACTGTAAGCTGTTTTCCGCGTACAGGGGCGTACCGTAACTGTTGAAGGTTGAATTTCCCGTCACCGTGTTCCCGCTGAATGTGGCATCGCGCCAGGTGGTTTCGCCGACTTCCCGGATCTGGGCGGAGGTGATCGCGGTCCCGTTGCCATAGACGCGGACTTCGTATTGACTGGCGGTGGTATATTTGTTGGCGGAATAAAACTTGATCGCGTCGCTGGTGGAATCGCCCGTCTTGTCGGTGCCGATCAGGTCCAGCACGCCGTTGTAATCATCCACGATGGCCTCGTCCAGGGCCTTTTCATCCAGTTCGAGCATACCTTCTGCGTTCAGCGTCAGACCGATGTCCGAGGGGCTGGTGAAACTGTCCCGGGATCCGAAACCTTTTGTGGCCGAGTTGAACGGTTCCTTCATCTGGCTCCAGATCGTCAGGACATTGTATTCCGTGGATAAGATGCCGCGGGTCTTGCCGTCGGCATCAAACGCGGTCTTGTCTTTGATGTAGAGAACGGCGGCATTGTAGGTGGTGACGAGCGTATCGATTTTCTCTTTCAGGGCCTCGGTGTCGCGCGTGAGGTTGACTTCAATGTTGTCGTAGCCGGTTCCGTTGTAGGAAGTGTCGTGCAAATGCAAAGTGACGCCGGAGATCACATCGTCGATGGTGTTGGAACTTCGGCTGATCCAGTCGTCGGCGCCGGTCGGAAAGTCGTCCACCTTGATCAAGCTGTCCTGAGCGCTGCGGGTTTCGGTAAAGGTCGCCGGTGCGAAGGCGGCGACGCTGGCGGAAACCGTGCCCCCTTCGTCTCCGTCCAGAATGAAAGTCGGCAGGGCCAGCGATGCCGTTGAACCCGTGCCGGGCACAAAGCTCATCGCCAAGTCCAAGCTGCTGGCGCCGGAGGTTTTGTCCGTCAGACGAATCACGCCGTCCTCGTAAGTGGCGACGGCGGTCCGTACGCCGGCGGTTTCGAAGGCCTCGTTGATCTGCGTCAATACATCATCGATCGTGGTGTAATGGGTGACATCGAAGTAGTAGTCCACGGCCGTATTGTCATGACGGGTCCCCGTGATATGGATCTGGTCGGCGGTCGAGCCGCTTTCCAATTCGCCGGTGAATCCGTCCAGGTCTTCCAGCTTGGTATCCACATCCGCGGTTTCCCCGTTTTCCAGAAGCTCCGTGTTGGCCTTCCGGACTTCCGTGTTGGTGGCATTGACGGTGATCTGGTAATCGGAGCCGCTGTCTTTGCCGTTGAGGACCAGGTGATAGGCGTTGCCAGTCCCGCTGTCGTATTTGAGAATGCTGGCCGTCACGCCGGGGTTGTCGGTATCGTTGTTGATCAGGCCGACCATGTCCTCCAGCGTGGTCTCCTCGGTGGTCTGGATGATCAGTTCCTTGTTGTTATACGAGAAAATGAAATTCCCCGCGCCGACATAGGCGGTGGAATTGGAGATGCCGCTGTGGACCCATCGTTCGGCGGTCGCCAGTTGCTTGACCTTGACAGAGTGGTTTCCTTCGTACGCGTCGGACGACGCTTCGGCCGAGATGATGTCCGAATCGCTGGTTACGGCCTTGAATGACTTCAGGACGCTGCTGTTGTTGAGAGCCGACATTGCGGTCTTCACCGAAGTCAGTTTGCTTTGCAGCTCCGTATAGGCCTCTTTCTTGGTCTCGCTGACCGTCAGATTGGATTTCATCAGATTGAGCTTACGGCTGTTGACTTCCATGAGCTGCTCGATGATCTTGGCCGTATCGAGGCCGGTTGACAAACCTGGGAAACTGAGTGTGCCCATCGGGAACTCCTTATGTCGTCGAAACGATAGACGGATTTGCGGTTTGGTTGGGAGAAACGGATGGCTCAAGAGATGCCCATTGTCCCAATTGCGTCAGCAACTGCTCGGCATCCGGATTCGGCCGGCGATTCAACTCGGCCCTGCAGGCCGCTATCGCCTGATCGTTCCGACCGAGTTGCACAAACGCCACGGCCCGGGCATAGTCCAGGCCGGACATCTCGAAACCTCCGCTGCGGGTTTCATCCATATAGACCAGCGCCTCATCGGGTCTTCCGGATCGGAGACGATCCACGGCGCACCGAAACAATTCCAGCGGTCGCTGATTTCCGGTCATGCTCCAGACCGATTGCGATAACCGGCCGGTTTTTGTCAGAGATTCAATCATCAGGGTACGATAGCGATCCCCCCGTTGCCGGAACGGTTCGCTGAATCGGCCCGCGTTGGTTTGCGCGTGGGAATAAAAGGTCATCATCAGGTATTCGTGAAACCGGCATGTCCGCTCGGCCGGATCGGAAACTTGCGCCAGTTGCGGATACAGAATCTCGGCCGGATAGCGCGAGATCATCTCCTCCAGCGCCGCGGCGGTGATCTCGTTGCGCTGCTGATATTTCCGCGAAAGCCCCCCCGAGCCGACGCGATAATAATACGGCATGCTGCCGGCCACCCGGCTGAAGCGCATTTGTCCGGCGTTGCGGCAGAGAAAATCGAAATCGGCCGCCGTCTCGACCGGACGATACAGGCCCGTCCGCTCATACAGGGATCGCCGAACAAGACTTCCCGGTTCCGGAATAACGCTTTTGCCCAGCGTAAACAGAACGGCAATCAGGACCCGGCTGTCGCGAATCTCTTCGTACCGCCACACCACGCCCGTCGGCCGACCGGCATCATCCACCAGCGTCAGCCCGGCCGGATAATAATAGTCGGCGCCGGGGTTTTGCTCGGCATGTGCGACCATCGCCTGAATATATCCCGGAGCGATCGTGTCGTCGGAGTCCACCACCAGCAGGTAGTGTCCCTTCGCCTCGCCAATGGCCCGGTTTCGGGCGGCGGCGTAGTTGGCGTGGTCCTGATGGATAGATCGGATTCGCGGATCGCGGTATTCGGCAACGATCGCCGCCGTGTCGTCCGTGCTGCCGTCATCGACGATGAGAAGCTCGAACGGTTCATAATCCTGCGCGAGAATCGACTCGATCGCGCGGCGGATGTGTCCGGCGGCATTGTAGGCGGCCATCTCGACGGTCACCAAAGGCCGATGCGGGGGCGAGGGTTTCGTTTCTGTGCCGCCGCGAAAGACCAGTTCGGCTTCCTGATGGCAGGCCTGAGGAACAAACCCGGAATACAGCGTCACATCGATTGAATGGCCCTGATCGAACAGATCGGAAAGTCGCTGGACGGAATAGGCCGGATCGGCGCCGTTTCGATTGGGACAGACGGTCTGCACGAGATTGACGGGATTGCAGAAGGCGACGGATTGTTCAAAGCACAGCAAGCCGGGCCGGGCCGCGGCGTAGAGTTGCGCGTTGGCGGCCATCAGGCCTTCCAGCGTATTGGGGTTGGTGAAGGGCAATTGCTCCAGCAGCGCCAGAAGTTCAGCCGTTCGGTAGAGACTGCTGGAGACTTCCAGCGGATAGCCAAAATCGTGGGGAGCTCCGGGCCAGGAAAATTTCACAATTTCCGGCGCGGCCGGAATAAAAGCGGGTTGGGCAGGCGGAACATCCCGCATGTAGCAGCGATGGATGTTGCGGCCCAGACGCAGGGAAAACCCGATTGCGTCCGGATGCGCCGCCAGCGCCGCGCAAATATCTCCGATCGAAAAGTCCCGCACAAACAGATTGTCATCGACCGCAAACAGAACCATCTCCGACGGGCGAATCAGCGACAGAACCTGCGACCGAAACTCCGTCTCTTCGACGAACGCCACATCCGGATATCGTGTGCGCAACCGCCGATACTGATCGCCAACGCGCGGTGACGATGCCCGAAACAGAACCGCCAGCCGCATCGCCTGCGGATCGCGCAGATGCAGCCGCAGCGAATCCAGGACTGCCTGCAGTTGCATCGCCCGGTCTTTGCTGAAGACAAGACCCAGAATATTCGATTGTGTCGGTTGACTCGCGTTCATTCTCTATCGTACGCCGCCGGAAACCAGCGGTTCACTCGCCTTTGTCTTGGGTACCCCGGAAGCATTGACCTCGAATTCACTCGTGCACATCCTGTTATCGGCTAAAAGGGTTTGCAATTCACGCATCCAAATGTCCCAAGTCGGCCGCTCTTTCGGCGAAACCATACTCTCGGCGAGCAACTGGCCGGCGGCCGAAAACTGCGTATCAACGGTGCGCTCTTCCGTTTTATGGGCCGTGACAATCACATTCGAAAGGAAGGGCTCCTGCGACCAGGATTTTTCCTCTTTGTGCAATCCCCCGAATCCCAGCGCCGACAGCGTCCGCTGGAACCGTTCGGCAAACCAGTGATCGACATGATACGCCCATTTTGCGGCCTGATCGCCGGCCAGATGGCGAACCACGGCCATCTTGGTTTTCCAGGCCGCATTGGACAACAGCGTCCGGGCGCTGCCGATCAGGTCGGGCGTTTCGATGCACAGTACGCCGCCGACTCTGAGCCATTGGTGCCAGCGAATCAACAAGGCAAGAGCGGTAACGCGGTTGAAATGCTCGAAGACATGGTGCAGACGAATCTCATCGACCGTCCTATCGGGAAACCGCAGCGTCGTGATATCGGCATGAATGTCGGCGCCGAGCTTGGGAATCGTGGTGTGCTCGCTGGGCGGGTAATCAATGTTGACATAGCCGTCGAACTTCCACTGCCCGCAGCCCAGGTGCAGACGCAGGGGCTTTCCCGGCGACCACAAGCCCGCCCGCTGAATGCGGGACAACAGTTCGCCATCCGGCCATACCGCCGGTTTCGATGGAGCCACCGGTAAGGGTGGGCCGCAACGATCGATCCATTTGCGGATCAGCGGATGATCACAACCACCGGAGACGGCCCTCATCAAACTGTCGCGCGCGGCGTTCCCTTGGCGATATTGAATTTGCGCCAGCCCCTTCCACAGATGCTCAATGGAGGCATCCGGGGTTCGCATGAACGCGGGAATCTGAAGGATATCGGCCATCTCATCGGACCAGAGAAGCCGGCGCGGGGTTGGTTCTTCTGTCGAAACGAAATGCCGCCACTTGTCGAGGTATCGGGCGATATCTTCGGCGCTGGTCTGGGCGTTGGTATTTTTCTGGTTGTCGAGGACATTGTTGTGGAGAACAAAACAGCCCGGCAGCGGAACCAATTGACGGCCGGACTGATAGAGCTTGTAGCACAGATCGCCGTCGGCACAATAGAACAGGTAGGATTCGTCGATGCCGCCGACGGCGGAGAACGCGTCCATCCGAATCAGGCCATAATTCATCAGGAGTTTGTGGCCGTAAGTAAAGTCGATACCGAACTTGTCCCAGTCAGGCCGCGTGTGAAGATTCTTGTAGAAGAAAATGCCTCCCGCCACGGAGGATGCCAGGGAGTCCAGATAGCGTACGGCCTGGGTCATGCTGTCGGGGCCGAAAACGATATCGTCGCTGGCATACATGGCATAGCGGCCTCGGGCTCGGGCGAATCCAAAATTGTACAACTGCGGCCAGGAATGCCGACCGGGGCCAAAGTGTTCGAATTCGTTGAAGACCTGCGTGATGTTGTGCTTTCGAAGAACCGACCGCGTTTGGTCCGTCGAACCGCCTTCGACAACAATGACCTCCAGCGAAACCCCGCGGGCGGCCGGCTTGAGACTGGTAAGCATCGCATCCAAAAGTGAGTCGCGATTTTTCGTGCATACGACAATGCTGACATCGACACCCGTTGGCGTAAAGTTTGAGTTCATCTGTCCGCCGGCACCTCCGACGCAACGCGCCTCTGAGCTTCCGGCGGCGCGGCGTCATTCCATGTGATGATTCGGGCCGGCTGGGATTTGAGCCAGGGCTGACATCCCTGCCACTGGGGTTGACCCGGATGATGCGCCCACAGCGAAGGCCCTTGAACACAAACACGGATCTCTTTCGAGTCGCATGACAAGGCCTCACGGACAGCGTTTTCGAGAATGCCCGGGTTCAGATCGCGTACACAATGAATGCGTTTATAGCGGCAGGACCAGTCGCAGCCGTAGCAGTCCAGAGGCAGCGCTGCGATTGTGGTCAAGGGCGAATACGGCATGAATCTCCCAAAGTGGCCTCCTCCCAGCAGAATCACATTCGGGGTTCCGACGGCACAGGCCAGATGCGCCAGGCCCGTTTCGGCGCCGATCGCCAGGCGGCATCGACGCAGCAGAGCCGCCGTCTGCCGCAAGGTACAACGGCCCGACAGGTTCAGTCCGCCGGCTCCCGAAGCGATCATGTTCCGCTGATTGACCCCGAGGTCGTTGGCGCCGCCCAGTGCGAGGAGGGACAAACGATTCTCGGCGCAGACAGATCGGATGGCCTGCCCGTAATATTCGTACTGACGATGCGGCGTTCGTGTCCCGGCAAAGAGGGCCAGAGTTCGTTCAGGATGGAGGCCGTGCTGTTTCAACAATTGCTCGGCAAATTGCGTATCTTGATCCGTTAGCCAGACGGTCGGAAGCAGGGAGTGAACCTCGATCCCCAGCCCCCTGAGGAAATCGCGGTGGCGATGCAGCTCGGGCATCGGTACCGGGTCGGTCCGGATGATCTGCGTATAAGCGGCGTTTCGAACCTGTCGAAGGGCAATCCGGCGAGGGATGAACTCCAGGCCGGGCAGGTCGGCCAAACCATGAGTCGCCCAGGTGGAATTCAACAACAGATCCGGGTTGCACGCGCGGACCTTGCCGAGAAACTCCTGGTACTGAGCGTCGGACTCCCAACGGTGCTCGATGGGTACAGGAAGGATATCCTCGACATGGGGACAGGATTCGTACAGTTCAGCGATATGCTGCTGGCACACCACGGTAATGCGGGCGTCGCCGAAGCGCCGGTGGATGTGCGGGAGCATCGACGCCGAGAGGAGCGCATCGCCGATCGAATCGGTCCGGAGCCACAAGATCCGGCGAATGGGATCGCTGCGGCCTGCCGGTTGCGGCGTAAAGCGGGCGATACAGAAACCGAATTTCTCTTTCGACGCCGTCACAATCTCGAACCGCGGATCGCTCTGCATTCGCAGAAAGTTACGATGGTGCTTGATGTGATCGATGTCGTCGAGGGCGATGTGGCAGGGACCCTGCAGGTGGTCAAGCAGATAGTCAAACTCGATGGCTCCAATGTGCCCTGCGCTGTCGAGCAGGACGAAGTCGGGGCAGAACCGAAAGGCCTTGAGGCATTCATAAAGCCGATTGTCGGGTACATCGGGAAAATCGGTCTCGCGATAGTAAGCGCCGACCCGTTCCCCGGGCCGATGATCGACAAAGATATCCTGTCCGCCGAGATCGGAAACGGTTTGCTTTTGGATCTGATCGGGCGACGGAAGCATCGACCGCGGAATCGACAATCCGAGCACGGCGTGAACCTTCAGGCCGGCGGCAACGAAGTACTCCTTTGCCTGACTCCAGTGCCTCGGATTGACCTCGATCGTACAAAACACCGCGTCGGAGATCCCCTGCTCTTCCAAGGCGCGGGCGATAATCGTCGTGGTCCCCCGGCCCAGATAAGTCCCGGTTTCGATGATCTTGCGAGGACGAATCCGCGCAAACAATTTACGGATTTCCGCGGCAAACTGCGATTCGGTTCCCACGGTGGCTCCGGCCCGTTCGAAGTCGCAAGCCACTTTGACCTTCCGGCCGGAAGCGGAACCGGCCAATCCCGATTCTCTCGATGCCTCGACAGGGGGACACGAGATTTCGTCCTGCGACACGGACGATGTCGCACGACGCAGTCGAAGGCGGAATTCCTCCATCACGGGCGGATGCGTTCCGCTGAAGAGTTCGGTTCGGGAGTTTCTGTCATTAATCCACACCGGGTACTGTGCTTCGATCTGCTGACGGTTGTGCGGTGTCCAGGCCCGGTAGCAGCGATCAAACCATTCCTGCCGATCCACACCGTTGACCCGGTCACCCCATTGCCGGGCATAGTAGGAATTCTTCTGGGCAACCTGGTGTTCAAACACATAACTATAATGGTACAGGAGGATGCCCATTTTACGGGTCTGAAAACCATCGAACAGGTGCATCTGTTCCGTTGTCTGACTCGATCCCGGCCACATCAGGGTCGGCGGCCGGTGCGTGGTAAAGACGGCACCGGGAACATATTTGAACAATCTGCGGTAATGGTAGTCGCTCTGGAAAAACAGGGGGCTTACGAAGATATAGTCCAGCCCCTTCCAGAAATTGTCGGGAATGAAGTTGACCTGCGTGATCGTCGGGTCTTTGACAAACAGATCCCGGAGGGTCTCCAGGTCCTGCGGCTTGTAAACCTCATCCGAATCGATCAGCCAGACATAATCGCCGGTCACATACTCCAGGGCCTTGTTCTGCATCTGGCACTTTTCGGGCCAAAGCCCCTGGACAAGGCGGATTTTCCGTTGCGGATCGGGGAACGAGCGGAGAAACTCGACGGTTCCGTCGCGGCTGCTGCCATCGGGATTGGCGGCGTCCAAGCAATTCTTTACGGCGCCTTCCACAACGATGATTTCATGAGCGAAATCGTAAATCGATCGCAAACTGTATTCGATCAGCGGCATCCCATTAAGGACGATCATGACGAAGCTAAAGCGGGGACGACGGCCCTGAGATCTTCGCTCAAGCGGAGCGATCCTGTCCGGTTCCAACGGGTTTGGAGCGACGGACAACTCCATTTTGATGTGGGGTTCCTTTCGTTGTGGAAGTTCCGTGGCACATGAAGCCGAGAGTTCGGCACGGCCAACCCCGGCCCTCACATCGTGGAGGCGCACTTCATAGTCAAACCGGCCGTCCCACAGGAGCATGGTATTC
>JAAYVQ010000475.1 GCA_012517095.1 Phycisphaerae bacterium
CTGTATGTCGTTTGGATGTGGAAACGACCGCAGAATCCATCCGGACAACGACGCACGGGATCCGGATGACGCTTCGAGCGAATGAAAAAGGGGCGGGTATAAAACCCGCCCCTGATGCGTTACAGAGATTGGAGACAGACGCAAGTTACGAACGGCGACGCAGGACCAGAGCGCCCAGACCCAGCAGAGAGAGGGTCAGCGGCTCGGGTACTCCGAAGAACTGAATTTCGGAGATCTGCATAATACTATTGTTGTCCTTCAAATTCGGAAACACCATCTTGTACGACGCAAAGACTTGGCTGTTGTCAACGGCGACCATATCGCCCAGCACATTACGCCCATCAGGCAGGGTGATCGTTCCCGAGTCAATCAGGGTCCAGATCTCGGCGAGTCCATCACTGTTGTCCGTGCTGGCGATCACTTCATTGGTGCCGTAGAGTTCCCACGAAGCGGGATCGCGCTCAGGCGCATCATTGCCGGTGGTGATCTGGAAGCCCTTGACCAGGGTCAGGCCACTGGATGGGGTGACGATAAGTCCGGAATTGACTCCACCGAAATTCAGATACTTGGTCCCCATGCCATCACCATCAATCGCATTGGCGGGATTCTCGGCACCGGGATAGGAACTATCCGGACCGGCATGAATGGCCAGAATGGGATCGCTGGCGGCCAGGAAACTGGAACCGGAGCCATCCGACGACTGGAAGAACGACACATCAGCGACCTGCATGGAATTTGTCGCTCCCGCATTCTTCAAAGTCGGGTACATCATCTTGTACGAGGTGTACGCCGTGCTGTTGGCGACCGAGACGACCGGGCCAACGGTGAAGCGAGCGTCGGGCAATGCCACCGTGCCCTGGCCGATCAGCGTCCAGCTCTCCGCAGCGCCGATGCTGTTATCGGTGCTGACGATCGCATCATTGGTGCCCCACAGTGCCCAACTCAGCGGATCGCGCTGCGCCCAGTCATTGGCGGTGGTCAGGGTGAAGCTCTGGAGGATCGTGGCTCCCGCCGCCGCGGAGGTTACGATAAATCCACTGTTCTCACGGCCAAAGTTCAGATACTTGGTGTTCGAGAGACCGTCCAGCGCCTTGGACGGCGATTCGGCGGCCGGATACGAACTGTTGCTGACCATCCCGTCGGCGTCAATCGCCAGAATGGCATCGCCGGGGGCAAGCAGGGCCGTCATGTCTCCATAACTGCTTGCCGCAACCAACATTACCCCCATAACCACAAACATTTTCATCTTTTTCATTACACCTTACCTCCGAAATTAATATTGTTTTCTTGAACAGACCTCACCCATCCACAATTGACTACAGGCAGATTCCCTTCGCCTCCGGTTGTTTTCTCACCCTACCGGTACACCATAGAATAGCGGAAAATCCAGATTTTGTCAAGCCAAATCTTCTTTGTCGTTAGATTTTTTATCGGACATCCCAAGATCACTGAATATGGGGGCATACTTTGAGGTTGTGAGGGTGCAAAGACAGGTATGAAGCCGGCATAACATATTTTATAATAAGGACTTATGTTTTTTTGGCATTCGCGGTTGCCGATCCTTATTTGCAGGCAGGTGGCGGGGTCGGAGATTGCGGCAGGGAGGGGCAGGTGGGGATTACGACAAGGGGATCTATGTAAATCTGGGGAGGCCGGCAGGCAATACGGAATCGATTGCGGATTATCCGATATAGCCCCTTGACTATAGCCAAAAGAGGGGTATAATGATGGGTGCAAGGGCAAATATTGCCCGGAGGAAAAGGCGAGCGAGGTTGGCCCGGTTAAACAGGAGAATGAACATGCGACAGGTTCTGGTGATGATGGGGATCGGGGTGTTTGCAATTCCAGTCATGGCAGCCGTGAATTTTACCGCGACGGATGCAGGAGGAGGAAAACTA
>JAAYVQ010000476.1 GCA_012517095.1 Phycisphaerae bacterium
ATATTCTCAGTTACGACAACCTGGACCGCCTGACGGGCGTAACCTACCATGATTCGGATAGCGAGGCGTTTGGGATGGACGATTTGGGTAACCGGGATGGCAATCAGACGCTCAGGGACGCGGGGACCGTCAGCTTCCTCGTCGATGACGACACCAACCGCTACACCTCCATCGGCGGCAATCCCATCACCCACGACGACGCCGGCAACCTGACCCGCGACCGGCAGGACTACCGCTACGAATACGATTACGAAAACCGCATCGCCCGCATCTACAAGCTCAGCGGCGAGACGCAGATCCCCGTCGCGACATTCGACTACGATGCCCTCGGCCACCGCGTCGGCAAGATCGACGCCGTCGCCGGAACGACCAGTCTCTTTTGATTTCGTGATGGATCGGTTTATTTCAACGGCCAATTCGCCGGGCAATGGATCATCCACCATGCCGACAGCACCGCAAAGTCGGCCAGATCAACCTTGCCGCTGGCATCCAAGTCGGCGGGATGGGAGCCGAGATTCATCCACGCCTCCGCCAGCAACTTCAGGTCCGTCAGGTTCACTATGCATCCGAAGCTGCCCGGCCAAAAACCCGCACTGTTGACATACACCCCGCCGTGGCTGACGCCCGTATCCGCTTGCCCAATCGTGCCGGTCAACGAATATGGCCCGCCCGTGCTGCTTGGAGGTTTCAGGAATTTTAAACCCCAAGGGTTTCATGGACAATGTGTGATGGATGGGGTACGATCCTTTGTGGTGAGTTCTTCATCGTACAATTGTCGATAGCGGAAAGGAATTCCGAATGAGGATCCGGATACCGACGAAAGGTTGGTTTTGTCTGACTCTGGCGATCCCCTGTATTATCGGGGCGTGGACGAATCCGAGTGCCGCGCGATCGAATCCCGTTGCCGATGAATCGGCCGGAGGCCCGATGGAGTCTGCCGGGAATTTGCTGCCGAATCCATCGTTTGAAGAAAAGGCCGGCGGCGAAATTTGCGGATGGAAACGGCGGGCCTGGAGCGGCGAAGAAAATGGGCGGTGGACGGTCGATTCACCCGGCAGGACGGGTAGTCGATGTTTGAGTATCTCGTCGGAGAGAGGAACGGACGCAGCCTGGACCGCTGTGGTAACGGTCAAACCGAATTCCTTCTACCGACTATCCGGATGGATTCGAACAAAGGACCTGCGGGGCGCCGTGGGCGCTTTGCTGAATATTCAGAATCTGCAACAGGTCCGGACACCCTCTGTAACGGGAACGCGGGATTGGACTCGCGTCGCCACGGTTTTCAGGTCTGGAGAAGCGGGCGAACTTGAAATCAATTGTCTTTTCGGCGGATGGGGCCAATCCACCGGGCAGGCCTGGTATGACGATGTCTGCCTTGAGCCGATACCCGATCCGGGCCGGGAGGAACCGTGGGCTGAAATCCGCCTTGATCCGGATGCTCCGGCGGTATCCTACAGCCCGATGCTGTTCGGGGGATTCATCGAGCACTTTCATCGCCAGATCTATGGAGGACTGTTTGAGCCCGGCTCGCCCTTGTCGGATGAGAAGGGTTTTCGACGAGATGTCATCGAGGCGATGAAAGAACTCAAATTGTCCATTGTCCGCTGGCCGGGCGGATGCTTTGCCAGCGGGTATCACTGGAAAGACGGGATCGGAAACAATCGCAAGCCGGTCTATGACATGGTGTGGGGGGTCGAAGACTCGAATACCTTCGGCACGGCTGAATTTATCGAGTGGTGCCGCCGGGTTGGTTGTGAGCCGTATATTTGCACCAATGCCGGAAACGGCACGCCCGAAGAGATGCGGGACTGGGTTGAGTATTGCAACGGGACGGCGGGCCCCTTTGCCCGGATGCGCGCGGCGGATCAGTCGAATGTACCCTACTCAGTTCGATTCTGGAGTATCGGGAATGAGAATTGGGGCGGCCACGAAATCGGGGCCCGAACGCCGAAGGAATGGGGCCCCCTGGTTCTCCGGTCGGCGGAGATGATGCGGACCGTTGATCCCGGATTACGGTTGCTGGCCGCGGCTACGCCGGAACGGGACTGGACTTTGCCGCTGCTGAAAGCGGCCGGACATCAGCTTCAGTATGTCGCGATTCACGGATACTGGCTGCCGTGCTGGTCAGAGAATCTGACCCCGGATTACCTCAGTTGCATTATGGAATCGGAAGGGCCCGAAACGACGATCACGCGGGTGATAGCGCTTCTGGAGGAGGCCGGATACCGGGGTCGTATCAAGATCGCCTTTGACGAGTGGAACCTTCGCGGCTGGCATCATCCCGGATTTCCTCGCACGAAACCCAGTGACCGTCGTGATCCGGCCGTTATCGCGCTGATCGCCAACCGCGATAAAAACGACATCGCATCGCAATACACCATGGCCGACGCGCTGTTTTCGGCGTCATTTCTCAACGCCTGCCTGCGTCACGCCGAAGATGTCGGCATGGCCAACATTGCCCCGATCGTGAACACGCGAGGTCCTCTTTTTGTTCATCCCAAGGGCGTGGTAAAACGGACGACCTTTCATGTCCTTGCGATGTACGCCAACGAACTGAAGGGCAAGGTCGGGAAGCTCGACCTGGAGGCGGCGCCGCTCGCACACGGTGATCGGGTGATCCCGGTGGTCGATGCCGTCGCCACTATGGATGATTCGCAGAACTGGGCGATCGCTCTGGTGAATCGTCATCCTTCGAAAGAGGTCGCTTGTACGGTCAATCTAACGGGGGCGAAACTGGAAGGACCATGCGACGCTACGATACTGGCGGGTGATTCTCCCGATGCCTTTAATGATACGGAACACCCCGATCGGGTTGTGCCGTACCACAAGCAATTGACATTCAGGAATGGAATTGTCCTGTTGGCCCCTCATTCGCTCACGGTCGTTCAGGTGCCGGTGAAGCAGTAGGATCGGGACCGGTTCAGAAATTTGGCTGGGGGACGATGGTTCGGCCGGAGAGGTCCACGCCCGCACAGGAGGCGACGAACTTGACGGCCGAGTCGGTGTCCTTTGCCAGCAGGTTCAATTCCTTCTGATACGATTGCGATACATAGCTGTGCCACTGGACGGAACCGGCGGGCAGGGGGACGACAACGGGGCGCGCTTCGCGGACGATGGATTCCAGCGCGGAGACGGGGTTGTTGGCAAAGGGCGGATTGTCTGTCGAACCTGGATTTCGAAGCAGGGGGACCAGGACCGAGGCGGCAGCCAGGAACAGGGCGGCCGCGGTCAGGGGAATCCAGGGGGAATGGGGTTTGGTCGGCAG
Organism: Phycisphaerae bacterium; assembly: GCA_012517095.1. Taxonomy (GTDB): domain Bacteria; phylum Planctomycetota; class Phycisphaerae; order Sedimentisphaerales; family Anaerohalosphaeraceae; genus FEN-1350. The sequence continues at coordinate 3,266 of JAAYVQ010000476.1, forward strand.
CTCGGAGTGTGAAGAGTTCATCGCGGCATCGAAGAATCGGCTGGACAGGGTTTGGGGCGTCGAGGCGGTTTCGGTCAGGGCTGATTCAGTCAGGGCCTGTTCGATCTGCAGGGACCGCTTGTAGAATTCCCGACATTGAGGGCAGGCCAGGAGGTGTTTTTGCACGGAGGGCGGCAGGGCTTTGCCTTCATCGAGCGAGTTGGAAATCCGCCACTGGTTCCATCGGCATTTCATGGCTCACCTACGCTTTCCGGTTTCCGCCGCGGGGCGGAGAGGTTGGGATTGAGGCGCATCGACAAGGTCGTGATCGCGGCCGAGACGGGAGGCCAGATTCAACCGGGCACGATGCAGAATGACTTTGACATAAATCTGCGTTTTGCCCAGGATGCGGGCAATGTCTTCGATGGTCATCTGTTCGAGGTATCGCAGCTCGAGGGCTTGTCGCTGGATGGCGGGCAGGGTTTGCGCCATCCGGAGGATGGACCGATTTCGCTCGGCGTTTTCCAGCAAGGTCGAAGGATCTGCGACGGCATTCGAGGGGATTTGGTCGGAGATCGGGACGACGGGCCGCCGGCGACGATGATGAGTGACGGCCAGACGCGAGGCGATGGTGTAGAGCCAGGTGGAGAAACGGCCGCTGTGGCGATAGGTTCCGAGATTGCTATAGACCCGAATGAAGGTTTCCTGGGCCAGATCTTCGGCATCCTGCGCAGAGCCGGTACAACGCTGGAGGTAACGGACCAGAGGGGCACCGAACCGCTCGACGAGACAGCGAAAACTGTCCGTGCAGCCCTGTTGGGCCGCACGGACAAGCTGTTCTTCGGACGGCGTTGGCCGGATTGTTTGCATCATGGTCCGGGGAGTGTTCATCGTATCGGGTATTCCGGTTCTGTACCCCTACTGGGCCGGTTTGGGTTGCGGCTGCCCGGCGGCGTCGAGCTGGGCTTTAATCTCGCCGGCATTTTTGAGAATAGCGATCAGGTCGGCGCTGTCCCACTCGAAGTGCAGACCGACGGAGGCGTTCTCGGCGACGATCTTCATCGCGTTGGCCAGTGCGGTGACCTTCGGCAACTTGTCCTGGGTGGCGAGCTTGACGAAGGCCAGCATTCCCTGCAGGGCCTGATTGATGGTGGTGGCTTCGTCGGCGGATTTGGTCGCCAGGGCGCCGGTGATAAAGCAGCGGCCTTCCTTTTCGCCGAGGGCCAGCGTGAGACGCTCGGCCTGCTGGAAGACGGCGGCATTCTGATCACCCTTGACGATCTCGCCGACCTTTTCGGCGGTGATGGTCAGGAAGGCGCCTTTGACCGGCTCCCCAATCAGAGTTTTGCCGACGGCGGAATCGGCCTTGCCGTCCAGGACATCCAGGGCGGTCTTGACAGCATCCTCACCCTGACTGAGCAGCAGTCGGTCGGTTCCATGCCAGACGCCGTAGATGCGCTCGCTTCCGGGTTTGTTCTCGTCGATCCAACTGTCGATCGAATATTTACCATAGTCGGCGGATTTGAATGTGGAATTCATCCGGACCATGGAGTCGAGCTTGGCCTGGTCGAAGTTGCCCTGGGCCAGGACCACGGCCTGCGTCGGTTCCTTGCCGACTCCGTAGATGGTGATGTTCCTGATGTCATCGAGCGGGTGGAACGAAAAGAAGGTTTTGAACTCTGCCAGCTTCTGTTCGATTCCCTGTGCGGCCAGTTCGGCGCGGATGGCCTGGCCAAGCTTGGTTTTGAGGAATGCCTCGGTGTCGGCGTGGAGAACCCATTCGGCCTTTCCGCTGACGGTTGCTTTGTTTAACGGGGCGGCGACGGTCGTGGCGGCGACAACCATGCAAAGTACCAGTGCCAGTTTGAACGATTTCATTGCCTTGTTCCTTTCGATTGCGTTGGTTTCCATTGTACCATTTTACCCTTGATTTTGTGTACCTTTTTCCCTCGGGACCGGTTTCATCCTGTTACACACGGCGGGAGGGGGGAAGGTTACAGAAATTGCCAAAATATTGAAAATTGAGGGGCAATTCGAGGGTGGAATGGAACGAATCTTTGAAAATGGACTGTCTCTACCGGCCCAGATGTTGAAATCCGGTCCTTACTGACGGTCTGAAGAAAACCACCGATGCATTATTTTGGATTCAGGACGACGCGGAATCCGCGGTCGATATCATGAAAGCCGGGCTGATAAGAATATCGATGCGAAATGCGTTGCTCGCCGCCCCACCAGCCGCCGCCCCGGATCACCCGCATCTCGCCGGTGGCCGGCCCGGTGGGATTGTCGCCGGGGCTGGATTCGTAATAGGTTGCCGAGTACCAGTCGTTGCACCATTCATCGACATTACCCGTCACATCATACAGGCCGAAACCATTGGCCGCAAAACTTCCCACCGGTGCGGTGTATGGATGAGTCCCGTCACTCCAGGTGGGATGCGATCCGACCGTGGGACCGAGGTCGTAACTCAGGATATCCGTATAACTGACATAGTTTGCCTCGTTATGCGAGATGGTATCGCCCCAGGGGAATCGCTTGCCTGACAATCCTCCCCGTGCGGCATATTCCCATTCGGCCTCGGTGGGGAGTCGATAGCCCTTCTTGCTGAAGTCGCAAGTCCAGGTCGAAAGGTCGTAGCAGGGTTCCCGTCCTTCCTGCTGGCTCCGCCAGTTGCAATATGCGACCGCCCCATACCAGGTAATATCAACGACCGGATCCTGGGACATATCTCGGCCATTCTTGGTTTTGACACTGAATGTCGTCCAGTCATAGAGGATTTGAATGACGCTGCTCCATCCCCATAAATGCGTATAGATCTGGTACTCCGCGCCAGCATTCGGTCCCGGGACGATATCCGGGTAACCAAAACTGATCAATCCCTGCTGCAGGGCCGAGTTCATAAACTCGCAATATTGCTGGTTGGTGATTTCGGTCTTGCCCATGTAGAACGAATCCACGGTAACGGAATGAATCGGCAATTCGTGAGTACCGCCTTCGTCAGCCGCCATGCAGTTACCCATCTGGAAAGTACCCGCAGGAATTTTTACCAGATCTTCGGGGTACCAGTCTTTAACGGTGCGGAAACCGTAATCATAGTGAGGAGCATCCGGGCCGACGGATAACCGGCCGGTGACATTACATAGATTGGCTGCGTTGACCCAACCGCCACCGCGGAGAACCCGTTTGGTGCCGTCTTCGCTGGAGGTAAATTCCCAGAGATTACCGGTCATGTCGGCCAAGCCGTATCCATACACCCCAAAGGTCCCGACGACCGTGGTTCCATCAGGATGGACTGATGTATTACAATTCAGCTTGGACGAATCCTGCGTTGGACCGTACCCATAGGTATAGGTACCGTCAAAGTCGGCCACGGCCTGATATTCCCATTCCGTCGGCAGTCGATAACCGTAATAATTGCAGAATGCGGTCGCTCCGTACCAACTGACGGCTGTGACGGGATGATTTTCGAAGCCGCTGTCCACGACGAACGAGGTACCGTTGTAATGGATCCGTGACGCTCCGCCGTTGGTGACTCCGCTGGCCGGAAGAGACAGACCTGTATCCGTCGTTTTGTAGTAGGTCGCCAAGGCGAAATCCCGGCCGGGATTGGAACCATAGGCGCCTTTGACCAGACCGCCCGAGAAGGTGATATCCCCGCTGGCCAGGGCCGCATTGAGAAACCAGCAATATTGCATGTTGGTCGTCAGGAACCTGCTGACATACCCCTTGAAGGGTTCGTGCCCCGGCACGCCCGGGTCTTCCACCAGGATCCAAACCATGCCTCCGAGGATCGGGGTGTATTCGGCGTCCACATGGAAGTCGTCATTCATCGTCAGCGAAATGGTCTGATCGGTTGAAACGACATCCGCATTCCAGCCTGTGAAAATATTGCCATTGACCACGACGGGGGCCGTCAGGGACACGACGGTGTTGAATGGGAGGTTGCGAGTATAGTTGGCGGTTCCCCCATGGCCGGTGCTGCTGGTGATCGTCGCTCCGGGAGCGCCGGGGGATCGGACCTGAAGTTGAAATTGTCCCACCGCCATCCACTGCTCGGCGAAGAGGGCGAAATCGGACAGGTCCACCCGGCAATCGCCGGTGAAGTCCATCGACGGACAACCCCCGGAGGCCGATACTGTGAGAGCCAGACAAGCCAGAACGATCATCAAGGCCGATTTCATCATCCGTTCTCCAGATAGAACTCATTGTCGTTGATCGAGGGATCGTGATCGCCCCCATGGAAATCAAACTACGATTATACAGCAAAAAATGGACAAAGTCAAGAAGGAAAT
>JAAYVQ010000073.1 GCA_012517095.1 Phycisphaerae bacterium
AACGACCCCGAAATCCGTCTCAACCGTTTCTGGCTGATGCACTATGTCACTGAAAAGGCCTTCGCTGAAAACGACCGTTACCTGGCCACTCACCCGGACGCCAGCGTCAATACGAAAACCGCCACGGTCTGGTTCGACGATCTTATCATTGCCAAGACCTATATTGGCCCGATTTATGTTCCTGACAAGGCGGAGACCGGGAAGCCATGAATGAACCATTACGGGTTCTGATCTATGGCGGGGGGGCGGTCGGGTTGGGTGTGGCCGGTTGCCTGCTTAAATCCGGCGTGGAAACGACCATATTGGCCCGGCCACAGACAGCGATGGCTCTCAAAGCCCATGGCCTTGTGCGGACGGGAATCTTTGGGGATTATATGGCCCCACCGGAGTCCTTGGTCGGCGTTGAGTCGCTGGATTCAATTGGTGCCCGGACCTTTGATGTCATCCTGGTTTGCACAAAGTCATTCGATTCACCAAATGCTGCCCGCGATCTGGCAAATCATCGGGGATTATTCGGTACGAATACCGCGATTGTGCTCTTTCAAAACGGCTGGGGGAATGCAGAGTCCTTTACGCAATTATTTGATCCATTACGGGTATTCAATGCCCGGGTCATCACCGGCTTTATCCGGCCGCGCCCCAACGAAGTTGTTATCACCGTCCATGCCGACTCGATCCATATCGGCAGTTTGTTCGGCGCCGATGCCAAGCCGCTTGCCTGGCTGGCCGAAGCCATCACTACCGGAGGGATTCCAGCCATGCTCACCGACAGCATCGAAAAAGATCTCTGGGCCAAGATGCTCTACAACTGTGCCCTCAATCCCCTCGGCGCGATCCTCGATGTGCCCTACGGCAAGCTGGCCGAATCGTCTCACAGCCGAGCGATCATGGATACTGTTATTGACGAGACCTTTGCGGTGATGACGGCCGCCGGTTATCGCACGCATTGGGTTAGCGCCGACGGCTTTCGTAAGGTTTTCTATGACCGGCTTGTGCCGGATACCGCTTTACATCGATCTTCCACCCTGCAGGACCTCCGCGCCGGCAAACGAACCGAGATCGACGCCCTCACCGGCGCCGTGTTGAAACTCGCTGATAAGCAAAGGACGAACACTCCTGTGAGTCGGATCCTCTATGAATTGATTCGATTCATTGAGACCCGAACGATCGGATCAAGTTCTCCCGGTACAAAAGAACCGCCGACTGCTTGACAATCGACGGTGGAAATTCGCCGGCAAATTTCTGCGAGACTTAATTTCGAGAGGTTGCTTCTCTTGTTGCCGTATCGAGGGTTGTCGCCGGCGTTGTGAATATTCCGGGATCGGCCGGCTGATCGGTCTTTCCTCCCAGCAGAATCCGCAGCATTGTATGCAGGTATTTACTGTGAAGGCGAGCATACGCCAGTAAGCTGTTCTGCTTGCCGTCGGCCTTCTGGAGCTGCTCGCGAATCTGGTTGAGGATGTTCTTGTGCTCGTCGAGGACCTTTTTCTGGTCCTCCATTCCAATCACCGATACCTGCGGCACGGATTTATGAAACGCAACCCGTACGATTGTTTGCGCCTGGGCTGCCGGAACGCCTGCGATCTTATCGATCGTACAATCCAGCAGATACTCGCCGGCCCACGGGATAATCCACCGGCCCGCCACATCCACATCCTCGGCCGTCCCCGCTGTATCGGTTGTCGGTTGCGGCTCGATATCGACCGGCGCCGTCAACAGGACCCGGATCGTGGAGATGATTCGCGTGCTGTGCGGCGGCACAACCGCTGATCCAAAAAGGGGCAACTTGTACTCCCGCTGTACGACGGGCATTGTATCGTCCGGGGTCTGAGTTTTCATCCACGGTCGCCGCAGGGGGATCAGCCGTACGACGCCAATCACCAATGGTTTTTCTTCCGGCAGGATAATGGCATTGACCACCGCCCCGTCCATTTCCCCGCGGATGATCTT
>JAAYVQ010000477.1 GCA_012517095.1 Phycisphaerae bacterium
AACAGTGGAGGCGGAATGGGACCGTTTGGAGGTCCCGGGCCTCAGGGACAGCAGGCCAATGCGGACCTGCCTTCGGATATGCCGGAAGATCTGGTGATGCTGGTTTCTGCGGCCAGGTCCACTGGGGGCGAAAACCGGCGGATGGGATTCGGACGCGGCGGGCCGGGCGGTGGAGGCGGACCTCCGGGGATGACCGGGCCGGGATTAAAATCCTTTATCAGCAAACGACGAGTCTCCGTACGGGCGCAATTGGACGGCACAAAGCCATCGAAGCTGACAGACGAGCAGCGACAACAGCAAAATCAAGGGTGGCCAATGATGGGATTCGGAGGGATGCGATGATCGGGTGGTTAAAGCGACAGGTCGGAACTTCCGGAACCCCCCTGCCGCAAACGGGATCAGAACGATTCGAACGGAAATTTTTCCTGCCGGGATCGATGGTCCCCTTTGCAGCCCATCTACTGGCTCATTGTTGTCCCGCGGATCGACAGTATCCGCAGGGAACGGTTCATTCGGTGTATTATGACACGCCGGAGATGGACTTTTTCTGCGATTCCCAGGAAGGCAATTATGGCCGGGTCAAGATTCGAATTCGCTGGTACGACTTTCCGGCCGCGGGAACCACAGCAAGTGCGTTTCTGGAATTGAAATCCAAAGGGGGATATGCCGGTTCCAAGCAAAGAAAGTCGTTCGTCGTTCCCGCTGAACGGTTGTGCGGTTCCGGCTCAGATCAGAGTGTCCTGCCCTTTCCGGTGGTTATGCAAGGACTGGCCGAGTTTGGGTATTGTCCGCCGAATCTGTTGAAACCGCTGATTCGAATTTCATATCGGCGACTGCGATTTGTCGATCGATTGACCAACAGCCGGATCTCGCTGGATTGGGATATTCATTCCAATTTGGTCAGACCCGAAGCCGGCCGGAGGGAAGGATCGATCCGGATGGAAGGCGGTGTCATCGAGATCAAAGGCCGGTCAATGGACATCCCCGAAACGCTTCAATCGATCCGGGACCTCGGAACGGACTGGAGCCGATATTCGAAATACGCATCGTGCCTTGAAGCCCATCTGGAAGAACCCGGATCGGTCGGTCGTCACTGGCCATCCGGACGAACAGGTCTATTATAGAAATCCGATCCACAATACCAGGAGATCACGAAATGTTGTTGGCACAATTGAAAATCGAGAGTCTAAATTTGAATCTGACTGACACCGGAATCGCCATTGGGATATCCTTGATTGCCTCAATTATCGTGTATTTGATGTACCACTTGTTCTACGGAAGGCAAAACATCGGCGCCGGCGTGGATCGTGCGTTTATCCTCGGCGGTCCTGCTATCACGGCCTTGTTCTTGGGGATCCAGTGTTCGATTCCGCTCTCGCTGGGATTGTTGGGTGCATTGTCCTTTGTGCGGTTTCGTACCCCCGTCAAGGATTCGGCCGAGATCGGTTTTCTGTTGCTGCTGATCGCAAGTTCAATCGGGATCGCAACAGGGACTTACGCGATCGTAGTCTTTCTGTTCCTCGCGGCACTGATCGCTTTGACAATCCAGCACCTGATTCGAAACCGGTTTTCTCTGCGACGATACGCAAACTTAGTGATCTCGATCGATCGGGATTTCTATGGAACAATAGAAGAGGGACTGAACAAGTTTCTGGGCGAGCGACTGGACAATGTCAACATGAAAACCCTGTCGGTCATGGATGGACGGGTTTCAATGCATTACCAGTTCCGCAAACGCCCCAGCTTCAGTCGGACGGAGTTTGTCCAAGGACTCAATAATCTGACCGGAACAGGCAAGGCCGAAATCTTCCTGGGTTTGCCTGATTGATGAATCCGGTCGATCATCTACCCATGAAGGTCGATATTTTGCGCAAAAACGAGGTTTTTGAGGCGTCAACGCCATCGCCGAAACGAAGAAAAAATATTTCATTTTTTGAAAATATCCGTTACCCCGATCGGCGTCTGAACACAACAGAATGACAGTTTGTTCAGACATCGGAGATCTGGACAGATTAGCCATAGAATCGGGCGGCCGATCGGCGGCCCAACACTTTTTGAATCGGGAGGTTTTATGAAGAAAGCTATTTGGTTGACGCTGGTCGGAGTGGTCTTGGTTTGTACCGTGGCGGTCGTGGCTCAGCAGGAACAGGCACGGCAGGGCTTTACTCGGATGCGGGAGATGCAGCAACAGGCCATGACGGCATTGCAGGAAGATCTGGACAAGATGAAAGCCAGCCAGGAAGAAGCGGCCAAAGCCATGCAGGGTGGAATGCAGTCCTTCCAGAACATGTCTGAGGAAGAACGAACGAAGATGAGAGAGGACTTCACCAAACGCCGTGAAACTACCCAAGCTCTTCTGGCTGATATGGAAGCCCAGATCGCCAAGCTCAAAGGCCGTCGGCAATTACAAACCGCGTTCGACGAGGGACAAAACGAGCTGAAGGCCATTCGTGATCTGGCCAACGAGGAAAAGGCCACCAAGACCGCCGAACGGCTGGGACAATACATCGACAAGAACCAGGCCAAGTACGATGAGATGATTAAAAAGCTCGGCCTGCCGGAATTCCCGGGTAGAATGGGCGGCGGACAAGGTGGGCCACGGCCTGCCGGCCAGCAGTAAAACAGAATCGATCCGGCCGGATTGCGGCCGACTCATACAAACATCCACAAGACCGGTGACCCGTTGGGTTACCGGTCTTTTTTAATCATACTGGAGGCGGAGGAATGAATTTGTTCGGTTCCAGATGGACGAGAACGTCAGAGACCTCGGGAAAGGTGGTGATAATGTCGGCCTGAATACGATGGCTGAGAGTATGGGATTGATTCAAAGTCATATCCCCATCCACCTGAACATGGAGGTCGAGGTGAATATCGTCAAGGCGTCCGCGGGTCCGCAATTTATGACAGCCACGAACCCCATCGATACGAAGAACCATCTCGATGATCTTCCGGGGATCCGCAATGGCTACCGCATCACACAGGATGCCGGATTCCTGTTTGATAATAATCCAAGCGGACCATGCGATAAAGCCGGAAATCACCAGAGTAATGAGAGGGTCGAGGATGGGGAAACCGAGCTTGACGGCAATCAGGGCCACGATGACCGACAATGAGGTAAAGATATCGGCCCGAGTATGCATCGAGTCGGCCACGAGGATATCACTATGCAAAGCGATACCACGACGATATTCATAGGTCATGACGATGACATTGACAATCAGGGTCGCGATCATGACGGTAAAACTGACCGGATCAACTGAGGGGATGACCGGATGAATCAGACGATGAATACCTTGGCGCCCGAGATTGAATGCGACAAAAAGAAGCATGGCGGCAATTCCGAGGGCAAAAAGCGTCTCGTATTTTTTGTGGCCGTATGGATGATCTTCATCCCGGGGCTGCGAACAGAAATAGATACCGACAAGACCGATGAGGTTTGAGATCCCGTCGGCAAGAGAATGAAATCCGTCGGCGGTCATACTGGAGGATTGGCTGATGAGACCATAGACGATCTTGGCACTGGCAACAAGTCCATTCAGAATCAGGACGATCCAAAGAACTCGCTGTACCAATCGATAATGCTGGCCGTGATCCACCATGTCAAATCCCTTGTGAAAAATTTATCGCAATCCTCTGATAGCGCTGACCATGGCGGCAATATGCCGGGGAGAAGTCCCGCAGCATCCTCCAAGAATGCTGGCGCCGGCTTTGTAGATGTCAACGACAGCCGACGCGTATTCTTCTGGTGTCAACCGATAAGTGGCCTTTCCATCAATCAATTCGGGCCGTCCGGCGTTGGGTTCGGCCAATAAGGCAATCCCGGTTCGTTTGAGCAATCCGGCCAGCCGTTCGGTCAGGGCCACATAACCCTCCATGCTTAGGGTTCCACAATTGAAACCCAGAGCCGAAATGCCCGATCCGGACATTTTTGCCACAATCGTTTCCGGCGTCACCCCCATCATCGTCCGGAAACCCTCAGGCGACGGATCATAAGCAAAGGAACAGAGAATCGGCAGTCGGCAGACCGATTGAACGGCCTCAATCGCCAAGAGCATTTCATCCAAAGCGGTCATGGTTTCAATTATGATACCGTCAACCCCACCCGAGACCAGACCTTGAGTTTGTTCGACAAATGCCGCTCGAAGAATGTCGGGTTTCAGAGAACCCACAGGTTCAAGAAAATCTCCACTGGGTCCGATATCCCCGAGCACATATCGATTTGTGCCTGCAGCGGTCCGCGCGATCTGGGCGGCCGTCCGGTTGATTTCGGCGGCCTGGTCCGCCAATGCATGTCGTGCCAGAGTCACCGCATTGGCGCCAAAGGTATTCGTCAAGACGGCGTCGCAGCCGGCCTCAAAATACCGTCGATGAATTCGCTCAACAATCTGCGGCGACTGGAGATTAACCGCATCAAAACAGCTTCCGACCTTTATCCCCTCAGCCATCAACTGGGTCCCCATCGCGCCGTCGATGAAAAAAAACACGCCGGATTTCACTCGTTCAGATAAGTTGATCCGGGTCATGGTACCTCCTTCGCGGATCCGGTTTCAAGAAACTCACAAGACTCGGATAATTTGTACACATGGTCATAACCCTGGGGTTGGGGACGAGCAAAAAGTTTCCCCTTGAGCTGGGCTTCCGTGGGTTCAAAGACGGCGACATTCTGCAAACTGAGGATGGTCGAGGCCTGAGTGTCGGGATGGATCCCCTCGATGGTAATGGTCGCCGGAACCAAGGGCCCTTTTCCCGGCTCAGGATAATCTCCAAGCAGAATAGTGATAACAACCAGGCCCTTGTCGAGGTATTCGATACGACCAATCCGACGATCGCAGGTCCCGACATAGAATCGTTTTTCCGGACGGTCCTCGGCGTCGTTTCGAGTCAGGACATCCCAACCCCGCTGACGGGATAGAGACCACGATCCGGTAAGGTCATACAGACCGCATATTTCCAAAAACAAGTCCGGATTGAGCCACAATCGGGTCTGACAGGATCGCAGATGATCCCGCTGCCCCCACCAATACGCGCTGATCTCTTTCGGAGGCGCCGCAAGCCAGAATTCATCGGCATTGGATCCCAAACGGATTGTTTCACTGCCGAGAATATTGCCTCGAAGAAAAAAACGGTCCGGAGGAACAAACCGGATATCAATGGATGGGTTTTCCTCGTGAAGTTTATGATCGGAACCGATCCAGCGGATACGGCAACTGCCTCCGCTGCGAAGCGGTTGGACTTGATCACGGATCGATTTGAGATGGGTCAAAATTTCGTCTGCCGAAGCCACCCCCGGACAGGTTTGAACGGGCGGAGGTTGAATCGGCGGTGTACAGCCGATTCCACACACCAGCCCCCCTGCCACCGCAGCCAGCCAGAACCAACGGCTTGGATGTGGCTGGATCATAGTTCCACCTGAAGAATCTGGCCCATCTGGGAGGAAAGCTGCTCAATTTGGTCTTCCGCAAGGTGAGGATTAACCACCTGCACGCTGCGATCCTCGCCGGTGACGCGGAGGGTCCAGATCTCGCGACCCTCTTCCGTTCGGCTGGATTCGTATTTGAGTTTTCGTTTCCGCATCAAGATCAGCGTGAGAACAAATCGGAAGTTGACCTTTTCCACATCCGTTTCTTCCGAAAGACGCTCGAAGAAAGACACCAGCATCTCGTCGCTGACAAACAGGCGTTTTTTTTCGCGACCCTCCGGAATACGGCTTCTCCAAAAACAGTAAGTTGAGGGTTTTTCCGATTCCCAGAAAGAGATGGAATAATCCCTTCGTTCGAGTCCTTGTTCGGTCTGGACGAGAGCGGCGAAATAATCGGTCCCCGGTGAAAAGACAGTTCCGGTGCCGCTGCATTGTCCGAGGGGTTTCTTGATTTCCCAATCCGTTGCCATGGCGTCAATCGTCTCCCGCACCAGACCATGCCTGAAATTCCGTCCATGGCCGTAAATCCTCGGAAATCTTGGGGCCAATCCCCGGAACGGCCTGCAAGTCTTCAACACAGCGAAAACCCCCTCTTTCGGAGCTGTGCTGCCGTCGATACTCGACAATGGCTGCCGCACGATTCGGTCCGATGTTGGGGAGAGTCATCAGTGTAGAGAGGTCGGCGATATTGGGATTGACCCGAGAAATCAGAAATGGATGGCCTGAAGAATGATCGGCTGATAAGACATTCAAGAACAATCCGCTTATCGTGAGGACCGAGATCAAGACAGCCAGAATCATTGCCCTATCCGGGATCCTGTATTGCGTTGGATTCAAATCACGCGGCATCGAAATCTCCATGTCCTCCGAGGATCAGGATTTTCGGTTCATAATGGCCTTCTGGAGCCGGGCAAGAACCAAGAGGGCCTTTTTGGGATCCAGTTTGGAACTGAGAAGACCCGCCGAAGGGATCTCCATCGAGGGACAGTCGGCAAGATAGGACCATGTTATCGACTGAATAAAGGGCTTCCCCAGAGCGATCCGGTACATTTGATCGACCCAATCGGCCTGGACATCCTGGTTCCAGGGTTGGTGCCATGTTCCGCCGGACGACCCTGCGTCTTCGGATACGGTTTCGGGAACCGCCAGACCCGAAATGTGAACGGGCTTGGCTACCTGGGCAAAACAATCCAAGCGGGAAGATATTTGCATCATGTCCCGGATATGCATACCCGGTCGATCCTTGCCGAAATGCATCATCAGCGAGAAAGCGTCAAAACTGATGCCGCTCTGGATTAACATGTCCATATAGACCAGCGGTGGGATGGTATTCCGGTTGAACGCGTAGTACTCTCCCCAGGGATAGAGCAGTTCGACCATTTTTTTCGAATTGGTATCGGCGGCTCGGGCCGCAAGACATGCGGTCCGGGTCATCTCGATGATTTGTTCGAAACTGAAATCGAACTCATTTTCCGCATGTAATCCGCTGACCAATCGCCAGCTATGAATATACTTGGCATAACGGGAGACCATACGAGAGACAAATCCGTATGCGATTTCGCGGATTCGTCCGAACTCGAATTGCCCATCAATCAGCCAGGCGGGCAAATCCTCGCGCGTGAAACGCAGGATCGGGCCGGCACAAACGGCCAGCCGACGGCCGGAGAGATGTTCAATGCATCGATCAACGACCGAAAAATCGTATTGACCCTGATGGGGCTCAATTTGGGACCAGCGAATGGGAATGGTAACATGTCCGAATAACTCCAGCAGGAGTCGCCGATACCCGTCATCATCCAGCCAGACGGGATCAATTGCGATACCGAGACTATGGCGCCCCAGCCCTTTATTGTTGAGGCGGGCGGCCAGGCCCAAATCCGCGTTTCGAAGAGCCAGTTTTTCGGAATATTCGAAGGCCTTTCCGAGCGATTGATCCGCCAGATGCGCCGCGCGGTTTGGATCGTTAATATGCTGAAGTGCTTCGACAAACAGGGCCTGGGCCTCTCGGCCAAGGGCGGTCGATGCGTTCCCTTCCTCGAATAAAGACCAGTCTTCTTGTTTGAGGGTGATTTGCATCAAGCGGGCACGGGCCAACTCCACATTGAGGATGTAGGGTTCTTTCCGTTCGGGAAGACGAGTGGTCGGCAGAAAAATCCGACCGCTTCCTTCGACTTTCCACAACAGGGATAATCCGGCCGAATCGCTGCTTTTCCGTTTACATTCAATCTCGCCGTCCCGAGTACGGATCGATTGCGTGGATTGGAGGGGAATCGTGTCCGCTCCAAATAAATAGGCGCCATTCAGGTCGACACCATCAGGACGCAAATCATTTGAAAAAACCTGGAATCTCACATGAATCCTTATCGAGTCACGACAATCATGAATTGATTATCGAGTCGATATTATATCGTCGTGGATGCCAAACACAACGAAAATTCCCCGGAGAGGATTTCCATTCGGAGCGAATCACTGATCAGCGGAAAGCGAACTGAAGGTAGCATACATAGATAATATATTGCATGCCGACATACCCGAATGCGATGGCGATGCCCAGACCCGCCAGCTTGGCCAATCGAATCGGATCCAATCGTTGCAGGAATCCTGAAGACGGAATCATTCCATTGCTGGTCACAACGGCGGGGACTTCCTGAGTACGATGTGACTCTGCCAGAACTTCGATTGCGTCGCTCAGAATTCGATGTCTGGTGTCCGCGTCCGTGGCGAGACGAAATCGTTTAACAAGTCGTTCTACATTCACTGCAAACCTCATGTCCTGCCTCAATTTTGAACCGGTTTCGCAACCTCTGAATCCCGTATCGATAACGCCCCTGGACCGTATTGATGGACACCCCTTGCTGGACTCCGATTTCGCGAAAAGTCATGCCTCCCAAAAGGTGCAAAAGAACAACTTCCCGCTGTTCGACCGGCAATTGATCCAATGCATCGTTGATTAAAGATGAACTTTCATCGGCGATTGCCGTCTGGTCCGGAGTTCGGCACGCAGACCGAAATGAATCCATCTCCAGAGAATGTTTCGGATGCCGATTCGACGATCGGAGCCAGTCTTTCGCCCGATTGGCCACACAACAAGCCAAAAATGCCTTCAGCGATCCGGTCAGGCGAAACCCCTGAATCCCTTCGACGAAATCCAAAAACACATCGTGTAAAAGATCTTCCGCAACGGCGTAGTTGTGGACCAATTTATAGGCCAACGAGATCAGAGCTCCCGCATATTTGTCGTAAATACGGACCAAGGCCCCGCTATCACCGTGCTTGACGCGAAAAATCAACAGCCGATCTTCGATCATTGATCCCTCAATCGACCTAATATTGAATTGTCTATAACATAACGACCCGAACCCGAATTTTAGTATAACATTCTGGAAGCTGAATACATACGAAAATCCGGGTTCTTTTGAATTATACTCCCAATCAGGACCCTCTGTTCGTGCCGATCCGCTTTCGGCACAGGTTGATTCTTGACAGCGAACCGATGTTTGGGATAATACTTTCGGTTATTTGCGTGTCACCCATGGGAAAAGAACATGATTGTGGATTGCCATACGCATATTGGTTTTGCCTCCAGCGATGAATCCGTCGCTGGATTTGTGAACTCCTGTCAGGGCGTCGATACGACATTGGTATTGGCGACCCCTGAAAATAACGCCAAAAATGCGAATAAAGACCTTCGAAATTTCCTTGATAGTCGGCCGAATTTGATCGGTTTCGGGCTGGTTCATCCCCTCGCGGACAACATCGGTTCCCGTTCGCTGGGGGGCCTGCGGGAAATGGGGTTTCAGGGGCTTGTGGTTTATTGCTCCAGCGGTGCATTTCATCCGACACATACCCGCGCGATGCGGTTGTACGAGGGGGCTGTGGAATTGAATCTTCCGATATTCTTCCACAATTGCACGCCCATGGCTCCCGGTGACATTCTCGAATTTGCCCAGCCCATGCTGTTGGATGAGGTTGCCCGATCGTTTCCGGATCTGAAAATGATCGTCGGGAACATGGGACTTCCGTTTTTATCTCAAACGCTGTGTATGCTTTCCAAACATCCGAATGTGTTCGCGGATCTGTCAATCGTGCCAAGCCGGACCTGGGAAGTGTATAACTTGATTGTTCAATCTTTCGAATGGGGGGTGATGGACAAGTTGTTATTCGGCAGCGGATACCCGACGGCCATGCCCGGCAACTGCATCGAGACTCTGTTGGGATTTAACCGAATGATGTCGGGAACCAATCTCCCCATCGTTCCGCGGGAAAAAATCCGGGCGATCATTGAACGCAACACCCTGGCTCTCTTGGGCCTGAATTCTCCCTCGGCTTAAACAAGCCAATTCCATAAAAAGAACAGGCCTCCAACGGAGGCCTGGATACTCGATTCAATGTTACTTGAATCCATCCGGGATGTTTTCGGTGTATTTACAGAGCGCATCCTCGAGGTCCACTTGATTTATATTGGCCAGGGTGCACAACCATGCAAAGACATCCGCGAACTCTTCTTTTTTGTTCGCGATATCTTCTCCCGCCAATGCGGTCGCCAACTCGCCCACTTCCTCGATAAACCAAAGAAAAGTGGCCGCCGATCCTCGTTGGCGATCCCGCCGGCCATAGCGGGCCTCGATGCGTTGCTGAAACTCTCGTATTTCCATTCCCAGAGTCAGAAAATCGGCGAATTAATCAAGCAACTTGCTGAGACGGGCTTTGTCATAAATCGCGCGAATTTCTTTGGTTGCCTTGTTGCAGACATCTTCCATTTTAAGGGCAAAGGATTGCTTGCCGGTTTGCTCTGCCAGGTGAAGATGCCCCATGAGCGGGCCATCGACCGCTTCGATGATTTCCAGCATGGTCACGTTTTCCGCAGGACGGGCCAGGAAGAATCCGCCCCGAGGTCCTCGCTTACTGCGAAGAACATTCGCCCGGACGAGCTGTTGAAGAATCTTCAGCAGGTACTCAAGGGGAATGTTGTACTCTTTCGAAATTCTGGCCGCGAGAACCGCGCCTTCCTTGTAATTCTGGGCAATAAAGCCCACGGCAATCAAGGCATAACCGGTTGATCTACTGATCTTCATGTTTGTACCTCCACTTCATTAAATGTCCTGAATTCCACTCTCTTACGACACAATCCTTGATCAATCCATTTCTTCTCGCGTCTTCCCCAATCTTGGATGTACTAATAACTCTAAATCCGTTAAGTATAATTATCAAGGGAAAATTTCCGACTTGCAAGAGAAAATTATGACAAAATCAGTATTTTTCCTGCCAAGCAAAAGGAATATCCTAATCTCCTACTATATGATAGGATATATCATTCATTTGATGCGATAAAGGGATGTTGCAGGGGCTGAGAATCTCTGTATAATGCGTTTCACCAGCTCTTTTGATTCCGAACG
The DNA here is from genome assembly GCA_012517095.1 of Phycisphaerae bacterium. Classification (GTDB taxonomy): domain Bacteria; phylum Planctomycetota; class Phycisphaerae; order Sedimentisphaerales; family Anaerohalosphaeraceae; genus FEN-1350. Next base: position 10,816 of record JAAYVQ010000477.1, read on the forward strand.
GAATCGGCGGATTGAAATCATACAGTTGTTGGAAACGGAAAAAGAATGGAAAAAGGCGGGTACCCGTTCACCGAGATCGAGGCCCAGTGGCAAAAGTATTGGGAAACCCACAAGACCTTCAGTGCCACTGACGGCACGAGACCGAAGGGACAATTGACAGGCGGGAAACCCAAATTTTATGTCCTGGATATGTTTCCCTATCCATCCGGACAAGGCCTGCATGTTGGTCACCCGGAAGGATACACCGCCAGCGATATCATCGCTCGATACAAACGAATGAAGGGATTCAACGTATTGCACCCGTTTGGATGGGATGCTTTCGGCCTTCCGGCCGAACAGTATGCGATCCAGACCGGAACCCACCCTGCCGTCACGACGCAAAAAAATATCGACAATATGCGGCGGCAGGTTAAATCCCTCGGATTCAGCTATGACTGGGATCGTCAGGTTGACACGACTGATTTGGGTTATTACAAGTGGACTCAATGGATTTTTCTGAAATTGTATAATTCTTGGTTTGACGAAGATCGGCAGAAGGCCCGACCGATTGAGGAATTGCCGATTCCGGCGGAACTTTCAGATGCCCAACGGGAACAGTATATCAACGACCAACGGTTGGCGTACGAGGCCTTTGCTCCGGTGAACTGGTGTCCGGAACTGGGGACTGTTCTGGCCAACGAGGAAGTTGTCGGCGGGGTCAGCGAGCGGGGAGGTTTTCCCGTCATCCGGAAACCCATGCGTCAATGGATGCTCCGGATCACTCGGTATGCCGAGCGGCTCATGAAAGGCCTTGATTTGGTCGATTGGCCCGAATCCATTCGAAAATTGCAGACCGATTGGATCGGCCGAAGTGTCGGGGCTTCAGTGGATTTTCAGGTCGATGGGCATGAGGCCGTGATTCGGGTTTTTACGACACGGCCGGACACCCTTTTCGGAGCCACCTACATGGTGTTGGCGCCGGAACATCCTCTGGTGGATGCGATTACGACGGATGTCTATCGACCAGATGTAAATCAATATCGCCAACAAGCCGCTCGAAAGAGCGACCTGGACAGGACCGATCTGGCCAAAGATAAAACCGGCCAATTCACCGGGGCTTATGCCATCAATCCGGTGAATGACGGCCTGATTCCCATCTGGATCAGCGATTATGTTCTGATCAGTTATGGAACCGGCGCGATCATGGCGGTCCCGGCCCATGATGAACGGGACTGGGAGTTCGCGAAAAAATTTGAGCTTCCGATTATTCCGGTGGTACAACCGACCCCGGAGGCGGCTTTGCAGACGGATCTGGCCGCGAAGCTTCGGACCGAAGGGGTCAAGGATGTCGTCGCGGCGGTACTCTCCGCCGTCAAGCGATGCGAAATCTGTTTTGTCGGTGATGGTGTCGCCATCAATAGCGGTTCGTTTAACGATTTGCCCACGGCGGAGTTTAAAATCCGGATTACCGACTGGCTTTCCAGTCGCAATCTGGGGAAGCAAGCGGTCTGTTATAAATTGCGGGATTGGCTGTTCAGCCGTCAACGGTATTGGGGCGAACCGTTCCCGATCATTCATACGGATGACGGCCGGACGGTGGCCCTCTCCGAGCAGGATCTCCCTCTTGGATTGCCCGAAGTGGCTGACTACAAGCCCACGGGAACAGGCGAACCCCCCTTGGCCAAAGCGACCGATTGGGTGAATGTCACATTGCCCGATGGCCGCACGGGAAAACGCGAAACCAACACCATGCCGCAATGGGCGGGGAGTTGCTGGTATTACCTGCGATATCTGGACCCGCACAACGAACGGGAACCCTTCGCGGCGGATAAAGAACGATATTGGATGCCGGTGGATCTGTATATCGGAGGCGCCGAACATGCCGTCCTGCATTTGCTTTATTCGCGATTCTGGCATCATTTGTTGTACGATCTGGGATATGTCAGCACTCCGGAACCCTTCAAGAAGTTGATTAACCAGGGGATGATCCTCGGCGAAGACAACCAGAAAATGAGTAAATCGCGAGGAAATGTCATCAATCCAGATAAGGTGATTGAGGAGTATGGGGCCGATTCGATGCGATTGTACGAGATGTTTATGGGCCCTTTGGAGGCGACCAAGCCCTGGAGCATGCAGGGTGTCGAGGGAGTTCACCGCTTTTTGAATCGACTGTGGCGAACGGTCATCGACGAGAATACCGGCAAGATCAGCGAGAATGTTCAAGAGAGCGAACAAGACGAAGAGACTCAGCGGTTGCTTCATCAGACCATTCAAAAGGTCGGTGAGGACATCGAATCGTTTGGTTTCAATACGGCGATCAGTCAAATGATGATCTTTGTCAACCACCTGTCGAAACTCAAGATCCGGCCCAAAGACGCGATAGAATCGCTGGTGTTGATCCTGTCTCCGTTCGCCCCGCATATTTGCGAAGAATTGTGGAGACGATTGGGCCATCCCAATACACTGGCCTACGAAACCTGGCCAGCCCACGATCCGTCGCGAACCCGGGCGCAGAGAGTCGAATTGGCCGTCCAAGTGTTGGGAAAAATCAAGGATCGGATTGTCGTGCCGGCCGACTCGGACACTGCGACGATCGAAGCGGCCGCATTGGCCAGCGAAAAAGTCCGCGCGGCGCTGGCGGGAAAGCCGGTCAAGAAAACGATTGTGGTACAGGGACGATTGGTGAATCTGGTCATTTAGCCGATTGCGGAACGCTCGGCGGGATTCCGATTAGCGCCGGAGCCCTGAATGACCTATTCCAGAAGGGACAAGAAGATTCATGAAGATCGAAATCGAAGCCAAGGTCGTGGTCGGCGACTTGAATCCGATTGCCGAGGCGGTTCGCCAGGCCGGGGCCGAGTCGCGAGGAACGATTGCGCAACACGATATCTACTACAGCGATCCGTTCGGCAAATTGCTCAAGACCGGATGCGGACTTCGAATTCGTCAGCAGAGCGGCGATATCAGTCGAACGATCCTGACATTCAAGGGGCCGGTTACCAAAGGCCCGTACAAAACCCGCCCCGAAATCGAGGTCGAAATCGGTAATCGCGAATCCATGCAACATCTGATGGAGGGACTTGGATACAAAGTTGTTATTGAGATTCGCAAACACCGTCAGAGCTGGTTTCTCGGGGATTGCGAAGTGTGTCTGGACGAAGTCGAGGGGTTGGGTAGATTCGTCGAAGTCGAAGGTCCCAATGACGAAGCGATAACCCAGACGCTTCGGCGAATCGGGTTGGGGGACTATGTTCATATCAATCGCGGTTATGCCAGCATGATGATGGAGAAAATGGGCATCCGCAAGGATACCTGGGGCAAGACCTTCGGCAAGGCCAAACCCCGTTTCCATCGCAAGCCCCGTCCGAAAGACGGACACAACAAGGGAAAACACCACCATCCCCGGCGGGACGATCGAAGGGATCACGGCCCGCGGGACCGTCATTAATCGGAGGCCTGCCGCGTGATTCAGCCGGGCGACGGATATATTCAATATATTGTCAATCCCAAGAGCGGTTCCAGCAGTAACAAGCTGCTCGTGGCCGAGTTCAAAGACTACCTGCTTCGGGCAGGTTACGAGGTCCGAACGCACTTTACGGAATCTCTGATTCACGCATGCGAACTGGCCACAACGGGGTGTCGGGATCGAGATTGCGCCCTGGTTGCTGCGGCGGGTGGCGACGGGACGATTCGCGAGGCGGTTCATGGTTTGGCCGGAAGCGCGAAACCCCTGTTGATCATTCCCAGCGGCACCGAAAACCTGTTGGCCAATGAACTCGGATTCGGTCTGAAAACTGACAGTCTGATTCGGGCCTTTGAGGGCGATTGTATCCACCCCCTGGACCTGGGCCGGATCAATGGCCGGCATTTCACTTCGATCGCGGGATTCGGATTTGACGGAACCGTCGTGCGGATCGTAACGGAAAATCGAAAAGGTCATATCAGCCACCTGGATTATTTCTGGCCGATTTGGCAAACTTTCTGGGGACATCGATTCCCGAGATTTCAGGTTTCCATCGACGGGAAGGAAGAGTTTGACGGGCACGGAATGGTTTTTGTCGGGAACATCTCGCGGTATGCCATCGGCCTGCAGATCCTTCACGATGCTCAATACGGCGACGGCCTGCTGGATGTTTGCATCTATCGTTGCCGGGGAAAGGTTCACTTGATGAAACACACCGTGATGACCCTTCTGAAGCGGCATTCCAAACGCACGGATGTTCTCTACCGGCAGTGTCGGAAGGTGTCGATAGCGTCCAATTCTCCGGTTGTCAACACGGAAATCGACGGAGATCCCGGACCCCGATTGCCGGTGCAGATCGATGTGATTCCCCATGCCGTCAATGTTCTGGTTCCTCCGGGTGCAAAACCCGCGGGAATACGCACGCGAATGATGCGAATTCTGGATTGATCCCAGTCGTCGTATCGCTGATTATCAGGAAGGTACAAGAACATGGGTTCGTCGTTTATCATCGGAAATATGAACATCGGATCGCCCTCGAAATTCTTTGTCATCGCCGGTCCCTGCGTTATCGAAGACGAAGAAATGACCCATCGGATCGCACGACGACTGGCGGAGATTCGTGACCGGACGGAAATCGGGATTCTTTTCAAAGCCAGTTTTGACAAGGCCAATCGCACAAGCATCACCGGTTTTCGTGGCCCGGGAATGAAGGAAGGGTTGCGGATTCTGGCTGACATTCGTTCCGAGACGGGACTTGCGCTTGTGACCGATGTACACGAGCCCGACCAGGCCGGACCCGTCGGGGAAGTGGTGGATTGTGTTCAGGTCCCCGCCTTCCTGTGTCGTCAAACCGATTTACTGATTGCCTGTGCCCGGACGGGAAAAGCGGTGAATGTCAAAAAAGGCCAGTTTGTCTCGCCGGCCGAGATGAAAAATGCCGTGCAGAAAATCCGGGATTCGGGGAACGACCGGATTCTGTTGACCGAACGAGGAACCTTCTTCGGATACAATCGACTGGTTAATGATATGACGGCGATCCCGGCCATGCAGGCATTGGGTTGTCCGGTGGTAATGGATGCTACCCACAGTACGCAGCAACCCGGGGGTCTTGGTCAGGCCAGCGCGGGAAACCGCCAACTGACCCCCGTCCTGGCCAGAGCTGCCGTCGCCGCCGGTGCCGATGGCCTGTTCATGGAAGTTCATCCGATGCCGGACAAGGCCCTGTGCGATGCGGCCTGTATGATTCCATTGGATTGGGTGGAAAACCTGATTCGAATGTGCGCTTCACTCCACACACTGATCCGTGAGAATCAATCATGTTAGACCGGAAATCGATCGAGAATCGTCGATGGAAATATTTGTTCGGACCTGTCCCTTCCAGGCGTCTCGGGGCAAGTTTGGGGGTTGACATTGTTCCATTGAAGACCTGTAGTCAGAATTGTGTTTATTGCCAGCTCGGCATACATGGGAAAGCGACGCTTGAGCGTCGTGAATATGTTCCGTTCGCGGAGGTCATCGACGAACTGCGAGCATGGTTGGCCGAAGGAGGCACGGCCGACTACATCACCATCAGTGGATCCGGCGAACCGACGCTGTACAGTCGGTTGGACGAGTTGGTGAGGGGAATCCGGTCATTGACGAAACTGCCCATTGCCATTATTACCAATGGAACCCTGTTACAGGATCCGGAGGTTCGCCGTGCCTGTTGCCTTGCCGATGTCGTGATGCCGTCGCTGGATGCCGGAGATGCCGAGACCTTTCGGCTCGTCAATCGTCCCCATTCGAAACTGGACTTTGATTCGTTTGTCCGCGGATTGATCGAGTTTCGTGGGGAATATTCCGGACAGTATTGGCTGGAAGTTTTTCTTGTCGATGGTATCAATACCAATTCCGATCAACTGGCGAACATCCGCGCGATCCTCGAACGGATTCGACCGGACAAAATCCAGGTCAACACCGCCGTCCGACCGACCGCGGAAGCCGGCGTCGTCCGCGTCGAACCGGGACGGCTTGAAGAGCTGGCCCGACGATTGAGTCCCCGCGCCGAAGTGATCGCCGACTTCGATCGAACAAGTCGTCGTGCCAGTGATATCCCCGACGCCCAGGTCCTGGTTGAAATTCTTCGTCGCCGTCCCTGCTCACTTTCGGATCTTTCCGCCGCATTGGGATATTCCGCCGATCTTCTCCAACCCATTCTCGACGAACTTCTGAAACGAAATTCCATCCGTCGCGAGCTCCGCGGCGACACTTGTTATTTCAAGATCTGAACCTCTTTCCCATCCGGATTTGATCGCCCGGTTGATCCGGGAAAATACCGAATCCTCACTCCATCCGTCCGCGATTATGGGGCTGAAAATCCGATTTGTTGCGCGATCGTTACGCAAGGTCCGAAATTTATGCGGATTTTTTTCAAAATCCCCTTTAGAGAACCAATTTTAGACCGATAAATGCTGTAGCGAAGATGGATCCCGATCTGCAACCGAGGTCTATGGAATGCAAAGAAATCACAAGCAATTGATCCTGAACAAAGGCGTCGAGAAATATATCTTCCGATACGAAGAAGGACAGGAAGGCGAATTGCTCGAAGCTCTGGTCGCTCAGGCCAACGACAGTCGAACCGATTTTGACTGGTTTGATGCGGCCGTTTTGAGCTTCAAATTGACGCAATCCTTGATCGGGGAAGCGGATCGGATCCTGTATGACGATGTGCCGGATATCTTTACGCCTCCGGTGGTGGAATCGGAAGACGAAGAATAGCCGTTCCGGCGACGGGGAGTCATGATCGCCGAAAATAACGAACTGTTTGGATCAAGGGAATAACTATGGCAGAGTGCGCGATTACCCAGGAATTTCTGAACTATCTGAAATTCGAAAAGCACTTTTCGGATTATACCGCTCGTTGTTATGGCGCGGATTTGGAACAGTATGTGGAATTTCTGCACGGATCGGGATCCGAGGACCATTCGACATCCGGCGGCGAATCGTATGGTTCATGGAATGCCGATTCGGGAGGCGTGGCGACCGCCACAAAGACGGAAACCAAGCTGGAAGAGCAGATCCTCACGGCCGATGTGAATCTCGTCCGTCGTTTCATGACAGCGTTGTCTGACAAACAATACTGCAAATCGACGACGGCCCGGAAACTGGCCACTTTGCGAAGTTTCTACAAGTTTCTCGTGAAGCGGAACTATGTTACCGCCAATCCGGTCACAACCATCAAGACTCCAAAACAGGATAAGCGTCTCCCCCGCTTTCTGGAATTCGAAGAGGTTCAGAAACTGCTGAATACCCCCCAGGCGGATAACTGGCTCGGGGTGCGGGATCGCGCGATTCTGGAGACTCTGTATAGTACGGGAATGCGTGTCAGTGAGCTGGTTGGATTAAACCTTGAAGATGTGGATTTCCTCGGCGAAGTCATTCACATTCGAGGCAAGGGCAAGAAGGAAAGAATCGCCCCCATCGGGTCCAAAGCCCTTCAATCGATCCAGCAGTATATCGAATACCGAAACAAACGGATGCAGAATGACGGCGGATTCGACAGCAAGGTTCTGTTTGCCAACAAACACGGGAAACGGCTCAGCACCCGCAGCGTCCGACGAAAGATGGACAAATATCTCCGGCAGGCCGGATTGGACCCGACCATCAGTCCTCATACCCTGCGTCACAGTTTCGCCACGCACATGCTGAACAATGGAGCCGATCTCCGCAGCGTTCAGGAACTCCTCGGACATCAATCGTTATCGACTACGCAGATCTATACCCATGTAACCACCGGAAAGATGAAACAAGTGTATGACGGCGCCCATCCGAGAGATGGGATGGATGGTAAGAGTTAAGGTATCCCCGCGGGATACGGTGGTTCGGGAAGAAAGCCCGTCTGAAACGACGGGCTTTTTTTATTGGCAGGATATCAGATCATCGGGAGTCGGACTGTAAATGTGCTACCCACGCCGGGCGTGCTGCGAACGCCGAGAGATCCGTTGAGCATCTCCACAAACCGTTTGGTAATCGTCAGTCCCAGTCCCGTCCCCCCATACGATCTTGTGCTGCTGTTGTCGGCCTGCATGAAGGCCTCAAAGATCAGGGTCAACTGATCCGGAGCGATTCCGATCCCGGTGTCTTCAACATCGAAGAAAATCCACTCTTGGTCTTCCTGTCGTTCGGTCCCGATCCGAAGAAGAACGCGCCCTTTCGCGGTGAATTTGACCGCATTTCCCAATAGATTGATCAGACATTGCTTCAGTCGGGCGGCGTCGGTCTGAAAGGTTTCGGGGACTCCCGGGAGAATCGAAATTTCGAAGGATAATTTTTTATGGATCGCCAGCGGTTGAATCACGGTTTGTATGGAATTCAGGATGTCCCGAAGGGAACTGTCGTTGATTCGCATTTCGATTTTTCCGGCCTCGATCTTCGAGAAATCCAGAATGTCGTTAATCACCGACAACAAATTATTTCCGGCCGTCGATATGGCCTGAACATATTGTCGATGAGAGTCTGTCAGCTTCTCTTCCAGAAGAATCCCCGTAAAACCGAGAATGGCGTTCATGGGTGTACGAATTTCGTGACTCATATTGGCCAGAAATTGGCTTTTGGCCACGCTGGCGGCCTTGGCCTCGGCCAGAGCCGACTCCAGTTCGCGCGTTCGCTGGCGGATCAGTTTCTCAAGATTTTGCTGGTGTTGCCGAAGAGCCGAATCCGCCAGCCATTTGGTCCCCAACGCGACGGCGAATTGATGCAATTCGTGATGATGAAACGGCTTTTGAATGTAAAACAGCTTATCCGCGGGTGGCACGCGATGTCGTATCTGCGCGGGGGTCGCTTCCGAATATCCCGTCACAACGACGATTTGAACGGCCGGATCCAGACGGCGGATATTCTCAGCCAGCCAGACTCCGTCGTTTCCGGGAGGCATCCGAATGTCCAGAAAAACCAGGGCAAATGGATCTTCCTCTTCCTGGGCCTGACGAATGGCATCCAATGCCGATTCACTTTGATTTTGACAGACCAGATCGATCTCGAAAGATTCGGTGGCCTCTTCACGGGTTGAAGATCCGAACAGTTCGGCTGCCAGTTGATGGAGACATTCCGCGGACTCATTCGGCTTGTCCGATGGGGCGAGAATCTGCCGGTATGATTGAAGAATCGCCTCCTCATCGTCCACGGCAAGAATTCGTATGGGTTTGGAGCATTGCTTGGTGATGGTCATATCATTCTCCCATTTTCAGGAACTTCCACCGGCCATTCCACATGAAATGTCGCTCCTTTCCCGGGCCCGTCACTTTCGGCATAGATGCGTCCGTGCATCCCGTTCAGTACGGTTGAACACCAATGGAGGCCGAGTCCCCAGTTGGATTTCCCTTTGGTCGAAAATCCCCGTTCAAACAACCGGTTTTGAACTTCCGGCGAAAAACCGTTTCCGTCATCTCGGACTCTCAGGTGACAAACCGAAACCGAATCCTTGGTCTCAAGGATTGCGTCCAGAACGATATGTCCTTGTGAACGACGGGTCATCCGGATCGATTCGCCGGCATTGATCAGAAGATTGGAGAGGACCTGAACCATTTGGATACGAGCCATCGGAATGGGTCCAATAGTGTCCAGGGATGGATTCAGGATGACCTCTGCCGGCCCAAGCCGTTCCGTTCCGATCAGTGTCAGGGCATCCTGAATCAATTCGGCCGGTTTAACGTGGTCCATCGTTGACGGATTCGAACAGAATTGTTGTTGATCCGCCAAGATCTGGTCCACTTGTGCCATCGGCTGGCTAATCCCTTCAAGATGTCCGTGAATCTGCGCGATCAGGTCGATCATCGCATCGCGTCCGGAATCGACAAATCGAGTCAGTTTCTCTTTGCGATCCGGTTCCGTTGCTGGCGATGCCAGTTCGTTGATCGCCTGGCGAAGGCGCTGGACTGGAACCTGCTCTACTTGTTGGCAAAGACTTTCGATTTCCGTCGTGATCGGCGTCAGGGCATTGCGAAGATTGTGCAGGACGCCGGATGCCATCTCCGACATCCCCGACCAGAATGCCTGGTCGTTGAGTTGCTTGCGGGCCTGATACAACTGACTTGTTAATTCATTAAATTCCCGAGTCAGGGTGCCCATTTCATCACTCGACGATACGGCGATTTGTGAAGTCAGGTCTTGCGTTTGTCGAAGAGTCGAAAGGTGATCGGCCAGTCGGTGCAGGGGATTGAGAACCAGTATCTGGAGAAGAAACCATAAGATAACACACACCAGAAAACCGACCCACCCCAACGAGACCAAAAAAAATCGCACGCTGGCCATTCCCTGATTGACGATATCACGCGGCATATGGACCTGAAGGACCAGATTATTGCGCTCCGCCAAATCGCAAATGACATGGTATCCAATCAGTTGTTCAGAATCTTCGATCACAATGGCCTTGGGATTGGATTCGGTCAGTTCCCGGAGGGCCTTCTCGGTGCCTGCCTCCCGGATTGCTGTTCGATCCGCAATACAAAGATCCAGTTGGGTCTGTCTGGCCAGTTTTGAGAGAAGGGCTTCCTCGAGAAACCGACCGACGACCAAAGTTCCGTAGATCGGCGGTTCGACGGCGCTACTGGTAATTGGACGCGAAGCGATCAACAGGGGTCCTTCCGATGTGTGGATGACGCCGGTTTTCAAATCCGATACCTCGTGCAAATCAAACAGTTGACGCTGATTGACAATCGCCTGGTTTACTGTGGCGGGAATCGGCCAATCGGTTTTATCTTTCAGATTCACTCCTTTGGCCGACACGAGTGTTCCGGCGACATTCCAGTACATCAGCAGGTTCGCTTGAATGGTGGCCAGCGCTGAATCCGTCAGGTTGGAGGCCGTGTATTCGGGTTTCTTGCCGAGGACAAAATCCCGGGTATCGTCCCACTGGGCCCAGTCTCCGGCCACCATCGCTATTCGCGCAATCTCGTCTTCCAGCGCCGCCCATGCCCGATTGACATTCGTGGTGGCGTATTGTTTTTCCAGTTGTTGATAATCGGTGATCACAATGCTTCTGGTCAATTCTATATTTCCGATCATGGCCAGTGCAAAAGTAACCCCCAACACCCAGAGAACTTTCTTTCGAAGCGACATGGAATCATATCCTTCCTACCGTAAAATCCATGGACATTATGTTATCGGCAAGATTCCTCCTTGACTTTTCGATGAAAAGCGGCATGATGAGGGTTGGATACGATATCAGGACAGTGATGTTGAACCGGGCAAATCGATCAGAACAATCCCCGAATCGCGTAACCGATGTGATGGTGAGCCGTCCGGACAGGTAAGAATGGAAGGGGAAAAGAAATCGGCCGAACAATCTGAGAAGTTTGTTGTGGATCCGTTCCGGTCGCGGTTGACTCTTCGCTGAATGTGATAACCGTATCTGGATGGGATTCAGTCGATAGATCCGGCTGTTCCGTTTCCGAGACAATCGAATCCGTCGTTATGGACGAAACCGTGGATTCCGATTCACAGGCCCCTGCCGCCTCGATGGATTTGGTTTCAACCGGCTTTGCCGGATTGGTTTCAGTTATGACGGTCTCCGTATGGGACTCTGTATCCGATCCGATTTTCTCCTCACTCGAAGGTTCAATCGGAATGGCTGCGTCCTGGGAATTCTCCGTATCAAGGTGTACCTCTGCGTTGACTTCCTCCGGTTTGGGTACCTGCTCAACAACCTCGGCCAAAGTCGGATCCGGAGGTGTGTCAATCGGCTCGGTTTCCTGATCACTCAAGGTTGGCGAAGCTTCGTTGGGGATCGGAGGCGGTTCCTCCGTCGCCACGGAAGACTCTGCAACTGCATGAATTAACGGAGGTTCTGTGACCGTGGCGGTTGTCGCCGGTTGTTCCGGACACACCTCCGCATGGACAGGATCTGTCGATTGATCCTGTGCCGTTATTTCGTTCATAGTTAATGATTCTGATTCTGCCACGGCTTCCCTATGGAATTGGCGATAAGATTGAACCTCGGAGAATGTATCGGCTTTGTTCGGATCTTACTTCAGAATCGTATTGGAAGTTCACGGGAATGTTGACGATCCGAATTTCCACTGTTATCCGGTTTCAAAGTCCGAGAATCCGGGGCAAATCATGTCCGCCAAGCACGGATAGAGAGTAACAAGAGATCCAATATCACGGAGTTTTGAGGGGTAAATCGTCTCAATTCGGTTGACTTCCAGGTCATTTTCCCGTATAGTGAATAGGGACTTGGGCTTCTGATTATTCCGAGTGGAAATGCGGAAATTGATTCAAAAACTGGCGATCGGCCTGACGGCAGCACTTGTCGTTGCGGCCGGGGTCCTGTTGGATTTCTCCCGTCATGATCCAATCATCGATGAAATTCTGTCGGCGGTTGCCGGGAAAAAACAATTCGAGGGGGTGTCCTTCGAAACCCCGCAGGATGACTCCCTTTTCCCCCCGGATCTGGCTGCCCCGACATTTCGCTGGAAGGATTCCCACGCCGACGCAGATCTGTGGCTGATTGTCCTGGAGTTTCAGGATCGGGAGAAATCCATCTCGGTTTTGGTCAAAGAAACGACATGGAGACCGAAACCTTCCCTGTGGGAAACCATCAAGAAACGCTCGATTGATCAACCGGCGACCGTGACGGTTGTGGGAGTCAACTCTCAATCGCCTCGGATCATCCTGTCCTCCCAACGGATCCGAATCCAGACTTCCGTTGATCCCGTCGGAGCGCCGCTTTTTTATCGGGAAGTGAACCTGCCGTTTGTTGAGGCCGTCAAAGATCCGTCGAATATCCGTTGGCGTTTCGGATCGGTTTCGTCGGCAACCCAGCCGCCGATTGTCCTGGAAAAGATGCCGGTCTGCGGAAACTGTCACTCCTTTTCCGCCGACGGTTCCCTCCTCGGTATGGACATCGATTACGCCAACGACAAGGGTTCCTACGCGATTGTCCCCATTCAGAGACAAATTACGCTCGACCGACAAAACATCATCACCTGGAGCGAATTCAAACGAAACGAAGGCGATCCGACATTTGGCCTTCTTTCGCAGGTTTCGCCCGACGGTCGTTATGTCGTCAGTACCGTCAAAGACGAATCCGTATTTGTCCCCAAACCGGGTCTGGATTTCTCGCAGTTGTTTTTCCCGATCAAAGGGATTTTGTGCATTTACGACCGACAGACGGCCTCATTCCGGTCGCTGCCCGGGGCCGACAATCCCGCTCAGGTGCAAAGCAATCCGGTCTGGAGTCCGGACGGGAAATATCTTTTGTTCGCCGCGGCCGAGTCGTATCAATTGAAGAATGTCGCAGGACCCAGAAAAGTTCTCTTAAGTCCCGAGGATTGTCGGGAATTTCTGCAGGATGGGAAACCTTTCCGCTTTGATATTTATCGAATTCCCTTCAATGAAGGCAATGGAGGCGTAGCCGAACCACTCAAAGGTGCGTCAGGGAACGGAATGAGCAATTTCTTTCCCCGTTATTCCCCGGATGGGAAATGGATCGTGTTTTGCAAGGCCAAAAACTATATGCTCCTTCAGCCCGACAGCGAGCTGTACATCATTCCCGCCGAGGGAGGCGACGCCCGACGGCTTCGGGCAAATACGCCGCGGATGAACTCCTGGCACAGTTTCTCGCCCAATGGCAAGTGGCTTGTTTTTTCCGGCAAACCGCAATCTCCCTATACCCGCCTGTTTCTCACCCACATCGACGAACAGGGAGACTCCACTCCCCCCATCGTGTTGGAGCATCTGACCTCTCCCGATCGCGCCGCCAATATCCCCGAATTCGTTAATGCGAATGCCACCGCGATCGGGCAAATACGGCAGCGGTTTATCGATGATGTCTCCTTTGTCCGAGCGGCGCGGGAGTTTCTCAAGGGAAACGATTACGATGGCGCCCAGCGGCAGGCGCAAAAAGCGATTGAATTCAATCCGAAGAATTCCGACGCTTATGATTGTCTTGGCCTGGCCATGTTCGGCCGAAAGGACTATGATCAGGCCATTGTGGCGCTGACCGAAGCGATCCGCCTGGAGCCCTCCAATAGCGTGTTCCTGACCCATTTGGGATCCGCTTTGATTGCCAAGAACCTGCTCAACGAAGCGATTGTTCACCTGAACCGATCGGTACAAATCGATCCTGACAATATCGACGCCTATTATAATTTGGGTACCGCTCTCTATCGTCAGGGAGACAAACCGGGGGCGATCCTGAATTGGACCCATGCCGTTCGCTGCAAACCCCAGGACACGGAAGTTCGGTACAACCTGGCTCGCACCTTCGAAGAAACGGGGCAGATCGATTCGGCCATTGTTCACTACCGACAAATCGTGGAACAGAATCCCGGACACATACAGGCCCAGGCCAAGCTTGGGATGGCGTTGTGTTCGAAAGCGGCCTTTCAGGAAGGCGCCGTTCATCTATCCAACGCTCTCAATCTCGATCCGGATAACAAGGCGCTTCGGTTTAATCTGGCGATCACCCTGGCACGAATGAAACAACATGAACAGGCGATGGGTCACTGGCTCCAACTCCTGCAGAACGACCCCCGCAATGCCTCCGTCAGATTGAATCTGGCGATGAGCTATGTCGAATTGGGACGACGCGAGGACGCCCTGGACGCATTGACGATCGCTCTTCGAGATGCTCAATCTGCTCGAGATGAAAAACTCATCGGTCAGATCGACAATGTGATCCAGCGCATCCAACGCTCCCCCCCTCCGTCAAATCCGAAGCCGCAATAAATTGAGGATCGATGATGAATTTTCCAAATGTATCGACCGATATAAGGAATATCACGGCTCAATATTCAAATGGAATTATAGGATAACGCCATAATGGAAAGTCGTTTAACCTTTTTAGGCGCGGCGGAAAATGTGACCGGATCTCGTCATCTGCTGGAAACCGACGGGACTCGAATCCTGGTGGACTGCGGCTTGTATCAGGAACGCGACCTGCGAAGCCGCAACTGGGACCCGTTGCCGGAGGGAGCCGATAAGCTCGACGCGATTTGCCTGACCCACGCCCATCTGGACCACTGTGGTCTGTTGCCCAAACTGGTAAAGGATGGATTCCGGGGAAAGGTGTTCTGTACCCACGCCACGGCGGAAATTGCGCAAATCGTTCTCCTTGACAGCGCCAATCTGCAGGAAGAAGACGCCGCCTACAAACGCAAACGCCACAAAAAGGAAGGCCGTACCGGCCCCTTCCCTGACGAACCCTTATACACCGTTGAAGATGCCAAAGCTTGTTTTGCCTTATTTCACCCCGTCCATTTTCAGGAACCGGTTGTGGTAAAGGGTTGTGTCGAATTGTCTTTCCACAACGCCGGGCATATTCTCGGATCCTCGATTATTCGTCTCCGTTCGATGTGCGACGGAAAACGAATCATCCTTTTCACCGGAGATCTTGGCCGGAACAACCTGCCCATTCTGCAGGATCCCGTCGCTTGTAAGGAAGCGGACTATGTCCTCGTCGAATCCACCTACGGGGATCGAGTTCATGATTCGGTCGAAGACATCAAGGAGGTGTTGTGTAAAGTCATTAATTCGACGGTAGCCGCCGGCGGCAATATTGTGATCCCGAGTTTCTCCATCGAACGAAGCCAGGAATTATTGTATTATCTCAATGACCTTCTGCGAAAAAAACGCATCCCGTATCTCATGACGATCCTGGATAGCCCTATGGCGATTCATGTTACGGATGTCTTCAAGCGGCATCCCGAACTCTATGATGAAAAGATGACCGAGTTGATGAAACGGGGCCAGTCCCCCTTCTCGTTCTCCGGCCTGAAGATGACCCCGACGACACGCGAGTCCAAGGCCATCAATACGATTAAGGGGACGGTGATCATTGTCGCAGGGTCGGGAATGTGCACGGGCGGCCGAATTAAACATCATCTGGCCGCCAACATCAGTCGTCCGGAAAGCGTCATTCTCTTTGTCGGGTATCAGGCCAAGGGAACCCTCGGTCGCGAAATTCTCGATGGAAAACCGGAGGTCAGAATTTTCGGCCGCCAATTCCCTGTCCGGGCGAAAGTCGTCCAGGCCCACGGATTCAGCGCCCACGCCGACCGGGAAGAACTCTATACATGGCTGACACATTTGGAACGACCTCCGCGGGGAATCTTCGTCGTGCATGGCGAAAAGGAAAGCGCTCACAACTTCGCGGAATTTCTCCGCGAAAAAACCGGATGGAAGGTTGTCGTTCCTTCCTTCGGCCAACAGATTGTCCTGGAATAATCTGCCCTTCAGATCGGGGATTGTCGGTATGAGAGAAATACCCGAATTGTTTGAGGCGCTGAAACGATCGTCTTTTCGAAGCCGATTTCAACTTCGCCGGCGGGAACAGGCCTACCTGAACGAAAAGGGATTGGAAGTGATCCTCGACCATGCCCGCGAATTTATCCGTACTCGTTTGGCCCCCGCCCGTCCCGACAAGGATGGCAAGCAGACTCCGATGCGCAATCACCCTGTCTTTGTCGCACAGCATGCCACCGGAACCTGTTGTCGCAAATGCCTGGAAAAATGGCATCGTATTCCAGAGAACACGCCCTTGAATGCCGAACAAATTGAATATATCGTCTGTGTCCTTCGTCACTGGCTCAAAGGCCACTCCATATCCGCAGGCGTTTGACGGACTCTCCATTCCACAGATAGCCGGTTTTCCATTCTGTACCACGACAAAGGCAACCGGTATAATCATGGCCGAATGAAGCTTATGATTCCGGAGCTTGCGATGAAAATCATTGATCTGCGAAGTGACACAGTGACGCTTCCCACCGAGGCCATGCGAAAAGCGATGGCGGAAGCGGAGTTGGGCGATGATGTCTTTGGAGAGGATCCCTCCGTTAACCGTCTTCAGGAGGTGGCGGCCGAACGAATGGGCATGGAAGCGGCTCTGTTTGTTCCCAGCGGGACGATGGCCAATCTGGTCTGCGCGTTGACGCATTGCGGTCGCGGCGAAGAGGCGATTGTCGGCAATCAGGCCCACATGTTTATCTATGAGGCCGGCGGGATGGCCGCCGTGGGAGGTATCCATCCGCACGCCATCGCCAATCAATCGGATGGCACCCTCGCAATCGACGACATCCGCAACGCCGTTCGTACCGATAATGTTCACTTTCCCCGGTCGCGATTAATCTGTCTGGAGAATACCCATAATCGTTGTGAAGGGGCCGTGCTGGGACCGGATTACCTGCAGTCCGTTGTCGCTCTGGCCCGCGAAAAATCCCTTCGCATTCACTTGGACGGAGCCCGCATCTTCAACGCCTCCATCGCTCTGGGATGCCAAGTGCGAAATCTGACGCACGGAATGGATTCCGTAAGCTTTTGTCTGAGCAAAGGTCTCAGCGCCCCCGTCGGCTCGCTGGTCTGCGGATCAAAGGATTTTGTTCGTGAAGCTCGTCGCCGCCGAAAGCTTCTCGGCGGCGGAATGCGACAAGCGGGCGTATTGGCCGCCGCCGGGATAGTCGCTCTTCAACAAATGGTCGATCGCCTTGCGGAAGATCACGAAAACGCCCGTCGTCTGGCCGCCGGGATCCAATCCATGTCGGCTTTTCGTTTGGCAAATCCACCGCAAACCAATATGGTCTATGCCGAATGGCTCGACGGGAATGTATCCGCGGATCAGTTCTTGGCTGAAACCAACCACCGGGGTCTTCGATTTCTCGTAACCGGTCATCGGCGGTTTCGGATGGTGACTCACTACGGGATCAATGCCTCCGACATTGATCGTGCCTTGGCGATTCTCGCGGATGTTTCGCGGCAATTAGGGAGGATTTCCCACTGATGACTCCTGAATCGTCGGTGTAATAACAACCAGGGTGCGGCCTTTTTGTCCGTTCAAATCGCAGGTTAGAAAAGCCGATGCAATGTCCTGCCGCCCGGTATTAGATCCGCCGAAGAACAAAGATTGAGCTGCATCCAGAACGATCTTTACGCTCAGATCGGATAAAAAGGTGCTGCCCCCATCGTTGCGAACGTTGACCAGAACGGGTGTCAACTCCAATTCCATCCGATTGTCGGACAGGATCCGCGGTACAATCCGCAATCGCCGATCAATCCGGTCGAAAGCGTAATCCATTCGACTGAACAGATCGTTTTTATAATAAAACAATGGAATCAGAATCTTGCTTCCGATTTCCGCGACACCGGCTGACCCATCTCGAACCGTTACTACCAAATCTTTCGACCGGGCCGTGGTCATCCGGGACTCCAGCATCTTCAGCTGGGATCGAAGCGATGCAGCCGCTCTGCCGACTCGAAATCCGGATTCGGTAAACAGTTCCGCTCGGACCGGCGTGATCCGTTCTTCTTCCGCCAATCGCCAAAGCGTATTGAGCGTTGTCAAATCCTCGCCGCATGCGTCAATCAAACGAATCAATAACGAAACCGTCCGCCCGCTATCCGCCGGTTCGGATGGACTGGGCTGGACGGCCTGTCGCTGGCGATAGGCCTCGATGGCCTGATCGTACGGGGTTAATCGTGAACGAACCGGTTGGTCACACCCGCTCGACAGACCCAAAATTACCGTTAGGATAATAGTCCACAGCCGCATTCGATTATTGTAGGTTCAGATTCCGATTCTGGCAAGCCAATTACCGAACCCTTCCGCTTTCGCTATCCTCCGTGATCGGTTTGACCGTTTTTAATAAAATCTTCGGAAGGAATTGCCGATGTATATGTCGTTCGGGGTGAAGAGCCGATACGAGTGGTCGTATTATCGGACTCAATGGTGACGCAGCAAGCGATCAGGAACCAGTCGGGAGATTTGTGTTATGCACATTTATGTCGGAAACTTTCCGGAAAATGTGACCGAATCGGACCTCCGGACGGTCTTTGAGCCGTTCGGTTCGGTCCATTCCGTCAAAATCATCACCGACCCGATCAGCCGGCGAGTCTTGGGATTCGCGTTTGTGGAAATGCCGGACAACGACGAGGGACTTCGGGCTGTGGCCGCCTTGCACCTGACCAAGATCAAGGGTCGGACGGTCATGGTCGCACGGACCAAGGATCGCGTCGAACGACGGATTCCGATCCCCCAACCGGTCGAAAACCATTCCGACATCTGACTCGGTTACAACCCAAAGACGAGGAATACGCCATGTTCAAAACCAGGGATTTTATGACGCAAGCCGTCATCTGTACGCGGGAAGATATGCCGATCTACGATGCCATCCGCATCCTGGCCAACCGCAACATTACCGCCCTTCCGGTTGTGGATGAGGACTTGCGCTTGGTGGGACTGGTTTCGGAAAAGGATGTTCTCCGTCTCTTGTACGATAAAGAAGATCGTGTCGAAAAAACCGTCGCCGACTACATGAATCGAAAGATCATCAGTTTTGATGTCAACGCCAATCTGATTGATATCTGTGATTGCCTGATGCAATACCCCTTCCGACGAATCCCCATCACGGAACGGGGTCGGTTGGCCGGGATCGCCAGTACCAGCGATGTGATCCGGGCGATCCTTAAACTGAAACATCAGGAATTACCGGATTAGACGCCGTTATCCCGCGCCAGAGAGAGGAATGAGGATTGCGAGGATCGATAATCGTAAGAATATCAGGTCGGTAGACTCGGACTATGAAATGCCTGATCGTTGAAGATGATGCAACTTCCTGTAAGCTGCTGCGAGTCTGCATGTCCAGATACGGACGATGTTTTGAATCCCCCAACGGATTATTGGCCGTGGAAGCCGTCCGCCAATCTCTGGAAGAGAACAAGCCATTTGATCTGATCCTACTGGACATTATGATGCCTGATATGGACGGCCATCAGACCCTCAAAGAAATTCGTCAACTCGAAAGCGAATTCCATCTCGACCCCGACAAAGCGGCCAAAGTGGTCATGGTCACGGCCCTCGGAGACGCCGACAACATTATGCAGGCGTTTCGGAATGGGGCCAATGGTTTCATCATCAAACCCGTCCGCGACGAGTTTCTCCAGAAAGAGTTGGCCAAGCTCGGCGTGACTCCGATTGAATCATTACAATAACCGAATATCCTCTTCTTCCCCTTCAGGATCCGCGATCATTCCCGCTCCGCGTCCAACGGAAATATTTCGACTGGACCTGGCGTACAATCCTCTTATAATAAGTCCGTATTCATTGCTTGGAAAGGATTCGTATGAAACGGATGTTCTCGGCTGTATTGGTTTTCACATGGATTGGATTGGTCGGTTGCGACAACGGAACGGGACTTTCCGGCGATCCTGTGGCGGGATTGTTCGGCGGCAAGAAAGACTTGAAGACGGAATCAACGATCCTGGAGATTGATGCGGTTGGAAATCTCAAGAGCGACTCGGCCAAACACGACGGTTTTGTAACCCTGTCAAAGCGAGACAACCTCTCGGCCGATGAACAGGTCTATCTGGTCCGCAAGGCCCTGAAGGGTCTGTATCTGGACGAAGACAAAGAGGAAGTCGTTTGGAACCTGATCGACAGCGACCGGTTTTCCTGCGCCGTCAAAAAAGAAATCCTGCTCCTCTTGAACCAGTTCAAGTCCGACGAATCCCGCCTGGCGATCCTTCAGAAACTCAACGATACCGACAGTTGTCTTGACGCCTCCGACTTGGCGGAATCTGCCAATCTCTGATCCGGCGTTCAGACTCCATAGGATCATCCCCCGATATGTCTTGCGAAATCATGGCCGTCCCTCCGGAGGATATCCGGGTTCATTGTCCGGATGGGTAATCCACTGTTCGGTGCGGATTTTCCACGCCGGCGCCCCTTGACGGATGTAATAGTCCAAAGACTCATCGGAAACCAGCCGCCCCATCATGGTCTTTCGACGATCGGCGTCCGGCTCAATCTGGATCAGCCGACGACGAGTAACTTCCAGATCCTCGACAAATCGGCCGTGTGCCTCCGTGAATAAGTCTTCCAGCTTCCTGCGTACATGGCCAGCATACGCCGGGCAATTTCCATCGGTACTGATGGCGATCTGCAGCGGCCCCCGATGAACCACCGCCGGCACAAAGAAATCACAGAGCTCCGGCACATCGACGACATTGCACAAGACCTCCAGTTGCTGGCAGTCGGAATAAATCTGCTTGTTAAGGTCCGGATCATTCGTAGCCGCAACGGCCAACAGAGCCCCCGCCAGATATTCTTTGGAGTATCGGGCTTGAATCATCTCAACATTCGGCCGATTCGCGATGGTTGAAAAAGCGGGATCAATATGCAGAGCAACCACAACAACGCGGGCCCCCGTCTCCGCTAAAGTCTGCGCCTTTCGCGCTCCAACCGTCCCGGCCCCGATCACCACGGCCTTGCGGCCGGCCAGGTTCAGAAAGATCGGATACTTGAACTTACCCCCCATGATACCTCCGTTGCCTGACTCTATACGTTAAATCGGTAACAAATGATGTCGCCATCCTGCACGATGTACCCTTTGCCCTCCAGCCGCATCTTGCCGGCGGCTTTACAGCCCTTCTCGTCGCCGTACTGCTGCATATCGGCATACGCAATCGTTTCGGCCCGTATAAAACCCCGCTTGATATCGCTGTGCACTTTACCTGCCGCATCGTGGGCAGTAGTCCCCTTCGGGATCGGCCATGCCCGTACCTCGTCTTTGCCCACCGTCAGAAAACTGATCAACCCCAGCGTTGCGTAACAGCTTTGCATAAACTGTACCGCCGCCGGCCGAGTGATCCCCAGATCCGTCATAAATTCCTTGCGACTGGTCGGGTCTAATTGCGAAAGCTCGTACTCCAGTGGCGCGCACAGCGTAACCACCTGCGTCTGGGGATCGATCGTCCGCGATAAATCGAATTTCCGGTCCCGCTGGTTCTCGGCTACATTGATCGCTACCACCATCGGTTTAACCGTGAAAAATCCCAGCGACCGGATCACGGCCAGATCCTGTTCGTTGTGGATGGCCGACCGAATTGGTTTCTCCGATTCGATCGCTTCCTGAAGCCGTTTCTGCAACTCCAGCTCCGCTTTATCCTGGGCCTGTGTTTTCGATGGTTTGTTGACTTGCTTTTCCAGCCGCTCGATCCGCGTACACACCAGTTCCAGATCCGCCAGCAACAACTCGGTACGGAGGTTATTGAGATCGCGTGCCGGATCGGCATCAGCCGCATACGCCCCCACGACCAGTACAAACAGATCGACCGTCCGTACCTGCGACAATAGCCGTCGTGCCGCCGTCCGCCCGTGGTCATCGGCGAACGACAGTCCCGGCAAATCTAAGCAATCCACCGTCGCATGGACCGTTTTGTGCGGTTGGTATAACTTCGTCAGCCAATCTAACCGTTCGTCGGGAACCGGAACAATCAGCTCCTCGATATTCAC
>JAAYVQ010000007.1 GCA_012517095.1 Phycisphaerae bacterium
CTTTCGTTTAAACACCCTTTTCCGGAATTCGTTCACCTGATCAATACAGGTAGCAAACATTCAAAACTCCATGCTGCTTTGTAACCAACATAGAATAAGAGCCAAAATATTGAATTGTCTGGTGTGCCCCCTGTGGTTCAGCTCACCCTCCAACAAACAATTCATCAATCCTGCTTTTTACTCACGATGTGGGCCAATGTTCAAATTTATTCATCCATTATAGGACAATATTCCCATAAAATTCAAGGAAAAAAGAGAAAAAAATGAGGGAGGAATTCCTAAACCTTTACAGGACTTTCCTCAGGGCGGGCAGAATTAATTCGGCCTGCCAGGTGAGAAGGTGACCGGTTTTGACAATGTCTTCAACGGTTTTCGTTTTTTTCAGGACAAGGGAGATCATGGCCGCCCGGGGGGCCAACAAGGATGGAGTCAGCCCGAGTTTTTCAGCGATGGAGTTGACTTCACGACGAAGAGCCTCAAATTCGTCTTTGGAATAGGGCGGCTGGGGAGGGAATTCGGGGCGGAACGGTTTGGGCCAATCTGTTTGCGGCAGGGTGGCGGCCTGATCCACCGCCTGCTGCAATACCTGCAATCGCTGGCCGACGCAATTGCGAGGGAGCCGCATGAGTTGTTCGACGGGGGTGTGGGGATGTTTGGATGCGGATAAAGCCAGATCCAAGAGCGGATCGTTACCGAGGATCTTAAAGGGTGGCTGATCGGCAGATCGAGCCTGCTTTTCGCGCCAAAGCCACAGGGAGCGAACAAACGCCAGATCCCGAGGACCGAGTCGATTGGAACCGGGAATCCGCCATGCGTCCTTGCGCGGTTCGGATTTGTGCTGAAGGGCGGAGGCGATCACATTTTCGCAGGATTGCCTATGCCAGTCGAGCCGACCGAGTTCTTCGAGGCGAGTCTGCAGGCGATTCGCCAGCTCAGCGAGCCATGCGGTATCGGCGACGGCATACTGCATCTGAAAGGCCTCCAGGGGTCGGCGGGACCAGTCGGATTTCTGGCCTTTTTTAGGCAGAGCCAAACCTAAAAATTGTTCAAGAAGATCGGCCAGGCCAAATCGGACAATGCCGACAAGCTGTGCGGCGGGCATCGTGTCAAAGATTCCGCGACGGGGTGAAAAGCTATATTGGCGATGGAGAATTCTGAGATCGTAGCCGGCATCATGAATGATCAGAATCTTGTCGGCAAGGACTTCCAGGAGAGGTTGGACATCCAGACCCGACAGGGGATCGACGAGGAAATGGCGACCCTCGAATGATAGCTGGATCAGACAGACTTTTTCATGGTAATGGTAAAAACTGTCGGCCTCCGTATCGAGCGCGATACGATCAAAACCGCGCATGCGGTCCAGCAATTCGGCCAGTCCGGACGCATCGGCGATATACGAGAACGAATGTTCGACGGGCGGCGGTTGAGAGGACTGAGAAGCGGAGGGATTCACGGTTTTTTCGCTCAATAATCGAGAAAGACAATGTCTTCAGGGGTGGCGACGACATCGCGACGGCCGGTACCCAGAAGGGAACGGATTTCGCTGGAATGTTTTCCCGCCAGCGATTTGAGTTCATCGGAGCCGAAATTCGTGACGGCCTTTGCGATGGCATTCAGAAGAACGACCGATCCCGACTCGAATCTTCCTTCGACGCCGCGAATCCCGCTGGGTAACAAACTCTTGTGTTTTCGAAGGGCAGCGACGGCACCTTCATCGATGGTGATCGTCCCTTCCGGGGCATGATTGAGGATCCAGCGGGCACGATTCCCGAGTTTTCTCCGGGGCATGAATAGCGTTCCGAGATTTTCACCGGCCAGGATTCGTTCGAGTACCCGCTCGGTCTTGCCGTGTGCCAATACAATCCGGCATCCCGCGTCGGCGGCGATTCGAGCCGCGGCGATCTTGGTCTTCATGCCGCCGGTGGAATAGGCGCTGACGCGGGCGCCGGCGGCCTGTTCGATGGCGGAGGTGATCTCGAA
Organism: Phycisphaerae bacterium; assembly: GCA_012517095.1. Taxonomy (GTDB): domain Bacteria; phylum Planctomycetota; class Phycisphaerae; order Sedimentisphaerales; family Anaerohalosphaeraceae; genus FEN-1350. The sequence continues at coordinate 1,981 of JAAYVQ010000007.1, forward strand.
GACGACCTCGATTTTTTTTGCATCGGGCGAGGTGCGGGGGTCGGCGTCGTAGAGGGCGTCAATGTCGGTGAGCAGGATGAGCAGGTCGGCATCGAGCTTGCTGGCGACCAGGGCGCTGAGCTTGTCATTGTCGCCGAAGGCGGTGCCGATCTCGGCGGTGGAGACGCAGTCGTTTTCGTTGAGAATGGGAACTACGCCGAGTCGCAGAAGGGTCTCCATGGCTTTCCGAAGATTGAGGTAGGTCTTGCGGTTGTTGAGGACCTCGGCGGTCAGCAATACCTGCGAACAGATCAGGCCGAAGGATGCGAAGGCCTCATGGTATTCGGCCATCAGAAGCGGCTGGCCGATGGCGGCGCAGGCCTGGCGCATTTCCATCTCGGTGATCGGTCCGGGCAGTTTCAGTCGGCCGGCACCCATGCCGATGGCGCCGCTGGTGACCAGGACGATTTGTTTGCCCGCGGACACGAGCGACGCGATCTGTCCGGCGACATCGCGGACATAGTCGGTATTCACTCCGCCGCTGCGGCTGAGCGTGTTAGTGCCGATCTTGATGACGATCCGTTTGGTTTTGGAAAAGTCGCGCATCAGAGGGGGCAATCCTTATCGAGGGATTTGTGTATAAAGGATTTGCCAGCCGGGCCGGAGTAATCAGCGACAATATGCCCGTGGCCGAGCAGACGCCATTTGTAGATCAGCAGGCCTTCCATGCCCACCGGACCCCGGGCATGCAGTTTGCCGGTACTGATGCCGACCTCGGCTCCCAGGCCGAAACGGAAACCATCGGCAAAACGGGTGCTGGCGTTCCAGAAAACGCCGGCCGAATCGACCAGATCCAGGAATCGTTTGGCCGACTCGGGATCGGCGGTTACGATGGTATCGGTGTGATGCGAGCCGTAGGTGTTGATGTGTTCGACGGCCTGATCCAGGGAATCGACGACGCGGATCGAAATGATGTAGTCCAAGTATTCGGTTCGCCAGTCCGTTTCGGAGGCGGGAGCGACGGAGATGATTTTGCGGGTACGATCACAGCCGCGGATTTCGACTTTGCGCTGGTCGAGAGCGGCCTTTATTTTCGGCAAAATCGCATCGGAAATACCGGAATGAACGAGAAGCGTTTCGGCGGCGTTACAGACGGCGACATACTGGCATTTGGAATCAATCGTGATCCGTTCCGCCATTTGAAGATCGGCGGAAGCGTCGATATACACATGGCAGATCCCGTCGGCATGGCCCATCACCGGGATCGTCGTGTGGGTCATGATGTGGCGGACGAACTCGTTGCTGCCCCGGGGGATAATCAGATCGATATCCTTGTCGAGAGAAAGCATCTCGGCGACTTCGGCGCGGGTTTCCAACAGGCCGAGCCATCCGGCGGGCAGGCCGGTTTCGATCCCGGCACGAGCGATGATGTCCGCGAGGATACGGTTGGTGGCGGCGGCCTCACTGCCGCCCTTGAGCAGGACGGCATTACCGCTCTTGAGACACAGGGAAGAGATCTGGACCAGCGCATCCGGCCGGGATTCGAAGATCACGCCGATAACTCCGATCGGGCAAGTAACCTTGTATAGTTCCAGGCCGGCATCCA
>JAAYVQ010000074.1 GCA_012517095.1 Phycisphaerae bacterium
CCACCACCGAAGTGTACAGCCGCTCTTTGACAGTGCAACTGCCCCGAATCGTCCCCTGCGTATGACCCGTTACCGCCATATGAATCGCCCCGGCCCCCGTCACCTGCGCCATGCTCGGCATCGGTTCCCAGTTCGACGGCAGAGCCGGCTGCGTGTTCTTGTAGATCTCGTCTAAGCTGCGCATCGTGGAGGTGATCGGCTGCGTCGGATTCAGATCGCCGCCCATCACGCCGGCCACATAGGCCGCCGATAAAATCCCCGCCGCCACGATTGCCAACAACAAACCGTTCGTTCGACTTGTCCGCATACCCATTCCTTTCGCAAAGAATCACTCCGCCGACACTCTCTCACTATCGGCATAACACCCCGCCAGAATTTCTCGTTTCCTTCGAAATCCAACCGAGGCTTTAATTGAACATCGAGAACGTGTCCTGAGCCCACCTGTGCCTGTCGAAGGATTCAATAATCAATTACAAATATCCATTTTACAATTTCCAATTCATCGTGTGTCCATCAGCCACTCTTCCGCAAGAATCGCAAAATCCAGCATGTTCACCATGCAATCGCGGTTAATATCCCCCCGAACGCAACTCGGGCACTCCTTGAACCGAACATCCCATCCGTACCCGGTACTGTCTCCCACCCGATATGTTCGTATGGTAAGGGCCAGTTCTTCGCTCGATGCGTTATATCCCCTGATGACCAGCTCAAAATGGGTCAACTCCGCCAACTCCGGCAAAACCGGCATGTAGGATGTGTCGGAAAGGAGGAGATTCACAACCGACGCTTCCAATCCATATCCGCCCGGATGCTCCGAATCGCGGTAGATATCGAGCTTGAAACGATAATTCACCACCTCCGGCGACGCGGCCCACGAAAATCCCGATCCGGGACAAATCCGCGATATTCGATCCTCGAGGATCCAACCGTTGTCCAGCGGTTCCAGCAGATGCACAATCTGTTTGACGGGAAGATCATAGTCCATGGCCTCGGCGTCCGACAGCAAACGCAGGTCCAGGTTATGACTGGCGATATAATTCCCTCCGAGCCGATCCGTCTCTCCCGCTACCCGGAAAAGAATTTCCAGATACAGATCCGAATCCGGCAATCCCGAAAACAGATAATGTCCCGTTTGCGGATTGTACCAGAAAAAGAAATCATCGGGATATTCGCCGCTCACCCAATCGAGAAACCAGGCCCTGGACGAGGGAACGCTTGTGTAGTTCGAAAGCGGATTTCCGTTGTATGTAATCGTCCCTGCCAGAAATCGCTCATCGGCGATGTCGAACGCCAGCGCCGCCGAAAGGTTGTTCTTCTCGCTGGCCTCATCAATCAGATTGTCCGGATCCACCTTGACACGAAGCGAATACACACCCACCGGCCAGCCCGAGGAATGTCCCACCGCAAAACTGTGCGTCGCCGTCTGTCCCGGATACAGCGGCGCTGAATAGGACACCGTGAAATATCCGCTGTGCGGAAATGTTTCGCCGTTGCGCGTACTGTTGGATACTTCCGCCCGCAATGTTCCGGACTGCAAAATCCCCGGCCCGTTGTTCTTCACCGTCATTGTCACCCAGGTCCACGGGCTGGCCCCTTGGACCACCACCGGCGCCGGGATCGTCAACTCGCTGACCACCAGGTCCGGCAACGGCTTGCCGCTGCCTTCCAGTTGAAAATAATCATCCGTCCAATAGTCCGAACGCGGATCGGACGGGACATAATCATGA
>JAAYVQ010000478.1 GCA_012517095.1 Phycisphaerae bacterium
GATACAAACCTCCATCGAAGCGTCACTGGCGGCGATCTCCAGCGCATTGCCGACCTGGAAATCGGCATCGGGAAACATCCAGTGGGCATTAGCGATGTTTTTGGGACATAAGTCGATCCCCCGGTATTGAAGAAATCGCGCAATGCCGAACGATTCGAAGAACCTGTAATCATTAGCCGACCCACAGGCCACCTCCAGCGCGGAGAGAGTTTCCACGCTGTCATTGGATAGAACCTGGTTCCAGATCTTCTCGAAGGTATTAAGGAGATACTCCGGAAGCCCGGCCGCCCTCTCCTCGGGGTACCAGTTCAGGGCGCCAAACAAGTAATTCGGCCGCGACAAGCCGGCAAAGGTTTCCGAGACATAACGGGGTATTTCAAAGTCACCGGAATGATCGGCACTATCGAGCAGAGCGATCAAAATCGATTGAAGGTGATCAATCCGTACACCCTGTTTGACCAGCCGCAAGAGCCAGTTCATGACAAGGCCGAACCGGATTTCCTGATCCTGCAGATAAGCATAGCGATCGCCAAAGAGCCGTTCGATCAGAAAATGCCGGCACAGAATACTTTGGATATTGATCCGCGGATCTTCGACATCCCGCACAAGATATTGACACAGAGTGGCTTGGTCATGCCGATCCCATGATTTTCGTAAACCACGCGTTTCCTTTTGTAGCCGATGATTCATCGAGCATAATCGATTGAAATAAACCTTTTGAAGTCTCCAATAGATCCGGGCTTCCTCTATCTGGACGAACCATTCCTCATTCATCTGCCATAAATCGATCCCACCGCTTGTACTTTTGTGATTTTGCGTCATAATAATCCTTTACCGAAACACTTTCGTACCGGACAGTTGAATTTTCAGGGTATCCAATGACAGATTCATTCATAGAGGAGACGGACATGAACACATCGACAACGCGACGGAACTTCTTAAAGAGCGCGGGGATCCTCGCCACGGCCGCGGCAGCGGCACAAATGGCGCCGTCTCTTTACGCGGCCTCCGACAACACCGTGCATCTGGCCCTGATCGGCTGCGGAGGGCGCGGCAGCGGAGCCGTTGCCGATGCATTGTCTGCGTCCGAAGGCAAAGTTGCGCCTGGACCGGTCAAGCTGGTAGCAATGGCGGACCTTTTTGCCGATCGGCTCGCTTCGAGCCACAAGAATCTATCGGAGGCCTTTAGTGACAAAATTGATGTCCCCAAGGACCGGCAATTTTCCGGCTGGGACGCCTACAAGAAGGCGATCGACTGTCTCAAGCCCGGCGATATCGCGCTGCTGACAACACATGCGGTGTTTCGCCCGATGCATTTTGAATATGCCGTCGCCAAAGGCGTCCATGTCTTCATGGAAAAATCTTTCGCCGTCGATTCGCCCGCCGTACGCCGCATGATGCAGTCGGCACAGGAGGCCGACAAGAAGAACCTCAAGGTCTCCGTGGGCTTTATGTGGCGTCACTCCAAGGCCCGCCAGGAAGTGATCAAACGGATCCACGACGGCGCCATCGGTGATGTCAACCTCCTGCGGATCTATCGCGTCCACGGCCCCAACCACTGTCCGAAGAAGCCGGCCGGGATGAACGAAGTCGAGTTCCAGATTCGCAGCGCAACCTGTTTTTCGTGGGCATCCTCCGGTTTCCTCATCGACTGGCACTGCCACAACATCGATGTCGCCTGCTGGGCCAAGGGCGCCTGGCCGGTCACTGCACAAGGGTTCGGCGGCCGTACCCATGCCGCCGCGGGCGAACAGTTCGACCACTACACCGTCGAGTTCACCTTCCCCGACGGGACCAAGCTGATGGAGTTTGCCCGACACATGCCCGGCTGTTGGGAGACCTACTCCGACATCGCCCACGGCAGCAAGGGCTCGGCCATGATTATGACCGACCTGGGCGACGCCAAGCCCAAGATCTACAAAAGCCACAACATGATCCCCGGCGATCTGGTCTGGGACTACGGCAAGCCGGACTACAATCCCTATGTCGCCGAGTGGGATGTGTTACTCGACGCCGTACGCAACAACAAAAAACACAACGAAGCCCATCGCGCCTGCGAATCGCAGATCGCCGGCATCATGGCCCGCGCCGCCGCCAACACCGGCCAGATGATCACCTGGGACCAGGCGATGAACTCGAATTTCCAGTTCGTGGCCGATATTGATCACCTGACCTTCGATTCGCCGGCCCCCGTCAAGCCCTTACCCGATGGCGGTTATGCCGCGCCAGTACCGGGTCTGACAAAGGAAATCTGAGAACGATTCATCCGCTTCATTTTTCCGAAGTCGAAAAATTGATTCGTTTTGGATATTTTTCTTGTACCGTACCGATGCGTAGGGTATAAGAGGGATCTTGCGTATTCGTCATGCTCCATGATGGTAGTGGTTGATTCTACTCCATTGTCCGTTGGCTTTTCTGAATCCGCTTGTTTGAAATGCGATTGGGGATTGTATCGCGGATTCAGGACCTTTCGAAGGCCGCCTTTGAATCACCTCTCCGATGCACTATAATTGGCCTTCGCTATGGAATTGACAAGGAACTTGATATGCCATTTGCATCTATCGGCCTTAGCGATCCACTTGTGCGGGGAATTCTGGCGACGGGCTATACCGCCCCGACCGAAATCCAGTCCCAGGCCATCCCCGCGGCCCTCGAAGGTCGCGATATTCTCGGTTGTGCCCAGACCGGCACCGGCAAAACCGCCGCGTTCGTGCTGCCGATTCTTCACCTCCTTAGCCACCGACACCCCCAATGGGGCAAGGGGATTCTCTCGCTGATCCTGGTTCCGACCCGCGAACTGGCCGTTCAGGTTGATGCGGCCATCGCCGAGTACGGCCGGTTCTGCCATTTGCGTTCGCTGGCCGTCTATGGCGGCGTCAGCATCGACAATCAATTCAAGGCCCTCCGCCGCGGCGTCGATATCCTCGTTGCCACGCCGGGCCGCCTGCTCGATCACATGCAGCGCGGCACCGTCAAGCTCAACAAGATCGAAATCCTGGTCCTCGACGAGGCCGACCGCATGCTCGATATGGGCTTCATCCACGATGTGCGAAAGATCGTCGCCGCCGTGCCGGTAGAACGGCAGACGATGCTCTTTTCCGCGACGATGCCCGCGGAAATCAAGTCCCTGGCCGCCAACATTCAGAAATCTCCCAAAATGATTCAAATCGGCCGGCAACACAACCCCATCGAGACGATTACCCAGCATGTCTATCCGGTTCCGAAGGAACGCAAAATCGACCTGCTGATTCATCTTCTGCGGACCCAGCAGATGGAATGCGTGCTGGTTTTCTCGCGGACCAAACACGGCGCCGACAAAATCCATCACCGCCTCGAACGCGCCGGCATCGACTCGATCTCGCTGCACTCCGGACGCAACCAGAACCAGCGACAGCGAGCCCTGGACGGCTTCAAAAGCGGCAAGTATCCGGTGCTGGTCGCCACCGACATTGCCGCCCGCGGCATCGATGTCGAGGGAATTTCGCATGTGATCAACTTCGATGTGCCCGCCTTCGCCGAGGACTACATCCACCGCATCGGCCGCACCGGTCGCGCCACCGCCACCGGCGACGCCATCACCTTCGTCTCCCACGACGAGGAAAAATACCTGCAGAAGATCCAGCGGTTCATCGGCCGGACCTTCCAGCCCGAACGATGCGACGACTTCGACTACAGCCGGACCAAACCGCCAGCCGATCAGCACAAACCCAAAACACATTCCGGCCCAACAGAGCAAAAATCCCATCATGCCATTCACTCCGAGCAACCTCGCAAATACGCACAACATCCGTACCCTGGCCACACTCGCAAACAACATCCGCGCACTCACCAGGCCGGCCGGCCCCACAACCCCACAAAGGATCTCCACACCGTCCAGACCGATACCATCCCGTCCTACGCCCCGCACGCCGAGCACACTCCGGCCGCAAAATCGGGCCACGGAAACAGACCGGGATTTTCGGGACACAAGAAACGGGGGTTCTTCGGCAAAAAACGATTCCACAAAAGTAAACGCCGACCCCTCTGAGGGCCGGCGTTTGAATAACTCGATAGTCAATATTCAATATACAATTTGTTAGTATTCTCGGTCCTTCAGCACTCCCGGTTGCGGCTGTGGATACAATCCATTGGAACCCGGAACCACCGGAGCCGGTCCGTCGGCCGTCAGCTTGTCGGCATTCGGGGCGAACTCGTGCTTGCAGTTGAGAATCTCGTCAAAAGTCACCGTCCGGCCCACATGCGCGGCCATCCGGCCCATCGACGAAACCAGACTGGCCTCGGCCCCGCGCTGGACTTCATTGTACGGTTTATCGTCCCGGATCGCGTCGATCAGATCATCCCACTCGAGCTGATACGGGCTCTTCTCCGGCTGAGGATATTTCCAGATCAGACTGCCTTCGTCGAAATTCTGTCCCCTAAAGGTCCGCACCTTGCCGGGAGTATGCCCCGAAGTCGAAACGATCGCACACCCTTTGGCCCCGTGCACATAACTGGCAAAGCCGCTTTCACATCCCTGCATATTCCGCCCGTAATAAAACAGCTTGGCCCCGTCCGGATAGGTGTACTCGACGGCATAATTGTCAAAATTCTGATCCACTGCCTTGCCTCGGAACTGCCGCCCGCCCACCGCGTGCGCCTTGACCGGCCAGCTTCCTTTCATCCACGAACATTCGTCGATCTGGTGAATGTAATAATCGCTGTACATGCCGCCGCTGGCCCAGAAAAAGCTGTGGAATCGCTGGATCTGATACATCGTCTCGCTGATACCCGCCGGTTTCGGCCCGCACGCCGACGCGATTCCGCCCATGCGGTATGCCCGCATCGAAACAATATCGCCGATCTCCCCGGAGTCGATCCGGGATTTCAGTTCCTGCCGTCCCCGGCAGTGCCGGACCATCAGGCCCACGCCGCACTTGAGGTTCTTTTTGACGGACTCTTCGGCCAGTTTCAGCATCCTCCGCGTGGTCGGGCCATCGACCGTGACCGGCTTTTCCATGAATACATTCAGGTTCTTCTCGATCGCGTAGGTGAAATGCACCCAGCGAAACGCCGGCGGTGTCGCCAGGATCACCACATCTCCGGGTCGAAGACAATCCATCGCCTTCTTGTACCCATCCAGACCCAGAAACCGGCGGTCTTCGGGAACATCCATGGTAGCCGAATGATCCTCCTTGAGTCCGTTAAAGCTGCGGTTCATTTTTGCCGGGAACACGTCGGCCATCGCGACCAGCTTGACCGGCCCGTTCTTGACCGACATCGCTTCGCCGGCGGCTCCCGTGCCGCGCCCGCCGCAGCCGACCAGCGCCAACTGAATCGTGTTGTTCTCGGCCGCAAACAGTCCGGATGCAAATCCCGGCACTAACGAAGAAATCGCGGCCAGTGTGCCCCCTGCCTTTAGAAAATCGCGACGACTGGGATTATCAGATTCACTCATCGTATTTCTCCACAAATTCACACGCTTTGGGAAATCATTACACCTTGACCTTCGATGCAAAGTCTTCGACAAACTTGATACACGCCGCGACATCCTGCTCCAGTTGCGGCGACAGGTGTTCGTACTCCACCGTCATCACGCCCTTCCACTTCCAGTCAACCATCTGCTGGAGGATCGCGCTGTAGTTGGCCTTGCCCGTCCCCAGCGGCACATCCCGGCTGTCGCGCTTGCCCGAAACTTCGGCGTCCTTGAGGTGCACAACAAGAATCCGCTTTCCATACATCTTGAGACTTTCCAGCGTGTCCAGGCCGGTTCGAACCCAGTGCCCCGTATCCGGCGCTCCGCCGATTCGCGGGCTTTTTCCCTCGACGGCCTTGGCGAAAACCTTGGGATCCCAGTATGCCGATCCTGATCCCTCCGGATGATTGTGAATCGCCAGGTTGATCTTGTATTCCTCGCACAGTTTGTCAATCTCTTCCAGGGCATCCATCGGCGGCTCGGCCACGATCGTCTCGACCCCCATCTCTTTGGCAAAATCGAAAACTCCGCGATATTTCGTCTTGTCGGCTTCCAGCGGCCCATAGTAAGTCGGCATCTTGATGCCCAGATCGTCCAGCCGTTTCTTCATCTCTTTGCGATTCTCTGCCGACAGCGAATCTCCGCTCTTAAGGTCCGGCTTGTCTTTGCTCAAGGGCAAAAAAAACGCCGGCTCAACATTCCGGACACCCTGCTTGACCAGCACATCGAGCATCTCATAAAAGGTGCGATCCCGAAAAGTGTATTGTTGAACGGAAATCCGCCAACCGAGTTTTTCGGCGTTCGGGGTGCTGGTACGGATTTTTGAGAATTCTTTGAGCCCCCCCATACCGCCCCCGGATCGTCCGGACGGTTTCCCGGCGGGTTTCGAGGCCGGTCGCTGGGCGGCCTGGCCCAGGGATGCGATTACCGTTGCAGCGGTCCCCGCCGTGGCTGTCTTGATCAGGAACTGGCGACGATTGAAACGATTCAGATTCATGCTTCATTCTCCCAGAGAACAAGATGATATTCTATCCTAAACCGTCCACTTCACGGTTCATCCGCTCGTTTCGATGGATTTCATTATAGACCCTTTTCCGCCGGCGACAAGTCTATTCCCTTCCTTTTGCAATTCAGTCGGATTGTCCAGAAAATTCTGTTGACTTGGATTCCCCTACGCGATACAGTGCGTATAATTCCCGGATTTCACGGCAGGAGACAAGCGGGTGATTCGACGACGAACCAGACATCTCCGTTTTCAGCAGAGATCAACCAAGTGAATAAACTTGATGATTTTCGGTTTTCCCTTCGCGCTATCAGCTAACGAATTTAACGGGGTATTCGGGGCAGAGGAATGGTCCAATTGCCCCGTAATACCCGTTCCTAATCGTAATATATGGAAAGGGGAATGGTATGAACAAAGGGCCAATCACGATGGGCGTTTTGTGGGGAATGTTGTTGTTGGGAACCGCGGGGGTTAGCGCCAACCTCCTGAGCAACGGGGGGTTCGAGGAACGCGGAGGCAATTCGGTTCCTGTCGGCTGGGGCGCCTGGGCCAGTATTGGAGGGATCTTTCCCTGGCAGTCCAATGCGGCCAATGCCTTTTCCGGCAGCTCCTATGTGGAATTGCAGGATGCATCGTGGGCGGTGGCATATTACCACAATACTCCGGTTACGGCGGGGACTCGATACTACTTCAGCGCAATGATCCGAAAGGCGCCGACCTCGACGGCCGCGATGGCCTCGGCGGAACTCAAGTTTGAGTTCTACGGCGGATTGGACAAACTCGATCCCAAGGGAACCCTTTCCACCTATGTGTCGGTAACCGACCAATGGAAGGAATACACCGCCGACGCGGTGGCCCCGGCCGGAACCAACTACATTACCACAACCCTGGCCTCGGGCGGCGCCGGACAAATCAACTGGTTTGACGAAATCTGGCTCAACACCTACACGCGAAACTGGACTCAAGCCGACTCGCCGAATCCGGCCGACGGCGCCAAGGTCCCGGTTAACCTCAACGAGCTTCAGTGGAACAATCCGGATCCGAACGATCCGCAAATACCGGTCACCTGCACCGTGTGGTTCAGTGATGGTTATCCTGAATACGGTAAGTATCCCGGCGATCCGAACTTTCTGAGTTACGCCGACGACATCACGCCGGAAGCCGGATTCGCCGGCCAGTCGGTGTTCCTTCCCACCGCCCTGGTCTTCGGACACGATTACTTCTGGCGGATTGATTGCACGGATCCGTCAACGGGCATCACAACCGTCGGGCGAATCTGGAAGTTCACCGCGGACAATACGGCCCCGCGGGTGGATGCCGGTCCCGATGTATTCGCCTGGCTCACGGGTGGAACCGTCGATGTGAATATGAACGGGACGGTCACCGATGACGGACGGCCGAATCCTCCGGGAACCTTCTCTCTTCAGTGGTCTCTTGCTCAGGGTCAGGCCGAGAATGTGTCCATTGTCGGCGGAAATGCTGAAGATCCCGTGGTGACGATTACCGCGGTGGGAACCTATGTGCTCCAATTACAGGCCAATGACAGCGAACTGACCGGATCCGATACCGTTACGGTCCGGGTTTTTGAAAACGCCTGCCAGGCCGCTCAGGCCTCGGGTGTTCCCCTTGCGGTCGGAGACTTGAATGCCGATTGCCGCGTAAACACGGAAGACTTGGCTGAATTGGCGGCGAATTGGTTGGTCTGTACAAGTTTGGACTGCCCATGATGTAAAATACCCATTCACGGGTCAAATAATTGAACGGCGACGGGATACCGAATTCGTTTTCGGTGTCTTGTCGCCTTTATCATCCGGAGGGATGGAAATCTCGCGCTTTTTTCATACCGCAGGATGAAGATATGCATTCTCCCGGAATTCGTCTTAGAATTGTGGGATTGACTCTGCAATTCTTCTTGACAATCATCAATCATCCTGATAGGATACACATAGATCGTACGGGCGGAATCCAGAATCAACATATGTACGATAAGGTGCCGGAGTGAGAGTGGATTGCGGTAATGTCGGAATCACAATTGTACGGCTTGGAGGGTGTCGTCAGGGGTATTTTTTTTCTTCGGTTTTTCCTTTCTTCACAGCGGGAAGTGTCCGCGCAATGATTTCGGGACTCGCGGCAAAAACCAATCAAACCAATCGAACGCCGAAATGGGTTCTCGTATCCGCAGAGTCCTCATGTTTTCGTTTTCGATGAAATAGAGTACGAGTTCGTCCGTCCGTGAATGGGACAGATTGGGCGCCAAATAACATAAAAGAGAAATCGAAAAAGTCTGTGGAAAGGGTATGGGTATGAATAGACACATCGTAGGGATCATGAGTTTATTGTTGGTCGCCGTCCCGGCCTCCTATGGTATCGTAGTCGGTGACTTTGAAGCCGGCCTGGATGGCTGGTGGACCACCAGCGGCGGAACCCTGTCGCAAAGCGACACCGGCGCTACGACGGGAACCAAAGCCCTTCAGGTGGATATGAAGGGTGGTTGGAAAATGGCCGCACAACTCGACGCCAAACCTCACATGGCAATCCTGAGCGTCGAGGGAACCTCGATCTCCGCCGATATCACCGTCTCCAGTCAGGGCGAAACCTGGATGAATAGCCAAGTTGTCATCAATGCCCAGAATAACGACAACAACGGTGCCAACAACAATATCGGCTGGAGACAACTTCCCTCTCTGGATCTGCTACGGGACGGGTCGCCCCATAATTACAAATGGACATTGGACGCTGAGCTGGCCGGCGATATTTCCGGTGCAGACGCCTCGATCGCCTGGTTTGAACTGGTTATCGTCGTCAACAACGATCTGGGTGATGCCAACTCGGTGAAAGTCAACATCGACAATATCCAGATCAACGAGCCCACAAAGACCCTGTCGATCGGCGACTTTGAAAAGGGCCTGGACACATGGGCCCCTGTCAATTGGGATGCCGCCACCCTCACTCAGGTTACGACCACGGGTGCAACGGTTGGCACACACGCCATGAGGGTCGAAAATGCGGCCGGCGGCTGGCACCCGGGCGCGATTTACAATGTCAAACCCTATCGTACCATGTTTGGTTCACCGGGCGCGGTCGTCACCATGGATGTGACCGCTTTCACGGCCGATATGAGCGGCGGCTGGTTCAATGTCGGGATGGTTTTAAATGCCCAGAATAACGACGACAACGGCGCCAACAACAATATCGGCTGGGTCGATCTCGGCGGCCGGGATGTGGCCGGCGACGGCCAGCCCCACACGCTCGTATGGGAGTTACCGGCGGACCTGATCGCAAAGATTGCGTTGACCGATGATACTATCGGATGGTTTGAAATCCTCTTCGTTTCCAATAACAATTCCTCTGTAACCAAGTATTATGTGGACAATATCCGAATCGGACCGGCGCCGGAAAAGGAGGCCTCCCAGGTCTTCGGCGACTGGGAAAACCAGGCCGACGGATGGGTACCCATCACGACGCAAGTCAACGCTGTCGATTATACACCCGTCATGGAATACGGCGCGGTCGGGGCTACCTTGAACCAAAGCAGTCTCAAAGTCACGATACCCGATCAAATTTTCCAGAGCAATACCTGGTGGCAGCCCGTTATGCGGGTTTTTCCCAGGGATATTGCGGGCATGGAACAGGCCTTTCTGCAAAGTCGAAGCATGAAAATCGACCTGACCCGTCTGGCATCTGAATGGATTGCCGGGGCCGACACGCACAGCCAGATTCTCATGATCATCAACGCTGGCGGTCCTGACTGGTCCGTCTGGGCGCAATCGCCAGGCCTGGGCTGGTGGACCCCCGCCAACGGCGACGCCACCTGGACACTCGAGTGGGATTACTCCGGTGTCATGCCCAATATCCGGTCAGATCTGGGTTTCTGGTGGCTCGAAATATGGATCGTCGCCCAGATCAGTAAAGACTACACCGGAACAAAGGCACTGTACTTCGACAACTTCAATTTCCCGGTCCTCTACAAGGCACACGATCCCATCCCGGGCAAGAATGCCACGGGTGTGGATCGTCAATCGGCTTTGAGCTGGACCGCCGGAGTCGATGCCGATTCACATGATGTTTACTTCAGCGCCGACTCGACGGCTCTAAGCAGTGTCAATCGCGACAACCTGGCCGAATATCCCCAGGTCACCTACCTCAACACGACCGATACGACATTCACGCCGGGCGATTTGGATCTGAGCACAACTTACTATTGGCGCATCGATGAGTACGCCATCTCCGACTCCAACGAAGTGACCATCACCAAGGGAGATATCTGGAGTTTCACCGTATCCAATAATATTCTGGTCGAAGACTTCGAATCCTATCTCAACTGGCCCGATCTTCGCGCCAAATGGACGGACGCCAATGACCTGGTGACCGATCCCGTCTTTGCCGGAAAACAGGCGATGAAAACCGTCTTTGACAACAGAACTGCGCCCTACTACACCGAGATCAGTTACGCCCTTCCCGCCGAGTTGAAGGATATGACCCAGGGCGATGTCCGGCGGATGACTCTCAATTTCTTCGGCGATCCCAACACTCCGCCCGAAGCCATGTATGCCCTTCTGGAAGACGGACAGGGCGCTTCAGATATCGTCTTCTATGAGGGCGATCTGGCCAATCTGAGCAAGCCCGAATGGCAGGTTTGGGATGTCCCACTGGCCCGGTTTGACAATGTCAATCGAAAAGAGATCGTCCGAATCGCCTTTGGCTTCGGCAATCCTCTCAGTCCGGCGCCCGGGGGATTCAATGGTACCGTCTATTTCGACGATGTTCGCCTCTACCAGGGCGAGTGTCTGCTCAACAAGAGAACGGCGGACTTCGCACGGATTGACTTTATGCCTCTGGGCGTGATCGCCGGAGATTGTCAGGTCAACGCCGCCGAATTGATACAAATGGCGGCCGATTGGCTCATGAAGGATTCCGTTTTGCCGGCCGGAACAACCGATCCCAATTCCGTCGGTGGCCTCCTGGCCCGATACCTGTTCGACGAGGGAACCGGCGCCACCGCGGCCAACGACACCCGCCTCCGCGAAGATGGAACCCTCGTCGGCGGCGCCTCCTGGATTACTCCCGGCTATAATGGTTCCGGAAACGCGATCCGATTCAACGGCACCGGCAACAGCCGCGTTTCCATCGGCACCTGGGATCCGTCCGAAGACACCGGCCAGTTGACTCTGTCGCTGTGGATCCGCTGGGCCGGCGATCGCGTTGTGGAACACCAGGGGATAATTGGAAAACGCAGCGCCTGGGATTCCACCAATGCCATGAGATGGTTCCTCGAAACCGATCCGCTGGGTCGGCTGGGTTTCCGGCAATATTGGGAAGCGGGTGTCGATCTCTATTCGGCCAATGGGGTGCTGGATCCCTTCGTCGGCCACTGGGTCCATGTTGCCGTCACCTTTGATCAGACAACGGCCCGCATCTATCTCAACGGCGCCGAAATCGCCTCCGGTCCGTTCGTGCTGGCAGACATGCCCACGGCCAACATGGGAATCGGAAACACCCATGGCGGCGGATCCGGCGAAACCTTCATCGGCGATATCGACGAAGTCCAGATTTATAATCGGGCCCTGTCGGCTTTGGAAGTGGCGTATCTGGCCGATCTGACGCCTGGCGATGGCCAAGTGAATGTGCCGATTGCTTCCCCCGCCGATATTTCCAGCGACGAACCGGCCGGACAGAAGTCCATCAACCTCAGCGACTTTGCCGTTCTGGCAAGTTTCTGGCTGGAAGATCAGACCTGGCCGTATTAAGGATGAACCGACTGCGGGTGTGATCGCCCGCGAATCCCGACCACGGGATTCGAAATCAAATGTAAAACTGCGACGGGGCCCGGAATCGAATTCCGGTGCCCTGTCGCTGTTCCCGGATCGAGGGAAACGAGAGGTGTTGTATGAATCGAATGTACGGGTTGCATTTTCTCGTGATCGCGGCGGCGTTTCTCGCCTGGCTGGAAGCGCTTTGGGCCGCCTGCCCCCCCGCCGATCTGAATGGCGATTGCCGAGTGGACCTGGCCGATCTGGCCGAGTTCGGACCCGTCTGGCTAACTGATAATTGCCAATATCCCTCCTGTATTGCGGATTTAACCGGCGATCAGACGGTTTCCTCGCCCGATCTGCTGGCTTTCGCCGGCCAGTGGCTCCGCGACGACAACCTCCCCGTCCGGATCAAATGGCTCGGTCACGCCTCCCTCAAAATCTGGATCAACGAATTCACCATCTACATTGACCCCTACCAACTCGTCGAATCTCCCCACGACGCCGATCTGATCCTCATTACCCACTCCCACTCTGACCACTTTTCCTCTTCCGATATTAACAAAGCCTGGAAAAACGGAGCGATTCTGGTCGGCCCCTCGGATGTCTCCAATCCCAACGGACAGCGACAACTCATCCAACCCGGACAAACCCTGACCTTCGGTCCCGCCATCATCACCGCCGTTCCGTCGTACAATATCGTTAAGACCAACCATCCAAAATCAAAAAACTGGCTCGGTTTTATCGTGGAATCAGGCCTTGTCCGTATTTACGCCGCCGGCGATACCGAACGAATCCCCGAAATGAAAACCCTTGGCAATATCTCCGTCGCATTCCTCCCCATCGACGGAACCTACACGATGAATACGATCGAGGCGGCCGCCGCTGCGGGGGACATTGATCCCGATCTGGCTGTGCCTTATCATATTCGCACGGCCAATCCTCAGGACTTCGTCTCCAGGACCTCCTGCCCATCCCGTGCCCTGGCCGTCGGCCAGACCATCGCCTCCGAAGATTGGATGGCCAACCCCTCACTGATCGGCCACTGGCCGCTCGATGAATCCGACGGAACCCTCGCCCACGACCTCGCCTCCGGCAACACAGGAACCGTCAACGGTTCAGCCGTCTGGCAACCGCTGGATGGCCGTATCGGCGGCGCTTGTCTCTACGACGGCCTCAATGATTACCTCGACCTGCCCATGATCCTCAATCCCTCTTCCGGCCCATTCAGCGCATTTGTCTGGGTTCGCGGAACCCGACCCGGCGCTTTCATCCTTGTCCAAAACGACGGTTCCGGCGCCGGCCGCGGCTGGCTGGTCACAGACGCCGCCGGCAAGCTCTTCACCCGCTTGTCCGACACCCCCTCCACCCAGCCCCTGACCGCTGATTTCGTCGTCACCGACGGCGACTGGCATCTTGTCGGCGTCGTCTGGGATGGATCGTTTCGCCGTCTCTACGCCGACGGCGTCGAAGTCGCCGCGGATTCCGTCCCGCTCGGCAAGCTGCTCTCATCCGACGGCCGGATGAATCTCGGAGCCGGCAAAACTCCCCCCCAGCAATTCAGTTTGTGGGTAGGTTCCACCGACGACCTGCGGATCTGGAACAGGGCCCTATTGCCCGCCGAAATTCCGACCCCCTGACAACCAATCCTGCGGTCCAATCCCCCGCGCATAATCAATTCAATCGAACGGCCCGCTGGATCACGATGGCGGGCTTCAACTGTTGCCCGTCGGCCGCCGACCCGTGGATCTTCCGTACGACCTCCATCCCCTTGACGACCCGCCCGAACGCCGCAAATCCCTGCCCGTCCGGATTTCGCTTGCCCCCAAAGTCCAGTTCGGGTTGATCGCCGATGCAAATGAAAAAATGGTCCCGCCCGCTGTCCGCTTCGCCCCGGGCCATCGAAATCGTCCCATCCAGATGTTTTAGCCCGGTATCCTTCGTTCGTTCCAGCAGGATCGGAGGCAAAAACTCCTTCTCTTTGGCCGGATTGGCCTGCGCCTGGACCACCTGAATTTTCACCGCATCGCCGGGCTGGTTATCCATCGTGACCGTCCGAAAAAAGGACCCGTCGGCATACCACCCCTCATGGACATATCGAAGAAAATTCTCCACCGTCTTCGTCGCCGCCTTGGCCTCCAGCTCGACCTCGACATCCCCCAGCGTCGTCTGAATCAGGACTCGCGGCCGTTCCGGAATCGGTTCGTCGCGCCAGCGGAATCGCGGAGACCGCGCCGGGTCAAATCCCTCCAGATGCGCCCGCCCCTCCGCCGGCCGATCCATCGGCTTTTGATAACGCCACGCCCGATCGCCGAAAACCTCGCCGATCAGCGCCGCCAGTCCCGGATCGTATTCTTTGAGTTCCGCCCGCGTGTTGACCGCATTATGCAGCGAATCGTTCTGCCGGTTGTTGTCGAACCAGTCCTGCACGCCCTCCGCCCAGTACTCGCTCGGGTTTTGCCCCGCATAGGTCCCCTTCCACAGTCCGGCCGCGATCGCCTTGTCATACGCCTGGCGCAACCGCCCCTGAAACGACGGATCCGTCGCCCGCAGCCCGTATCCGTGCACGGCATGGGCGAATTCGTGAATCAGAATGTTCTCCGTCGAATACGGATCGCCCGGATAACACAGCATATTTTCCTCGGCGCAACTGACCGGCGAACCGCCCAGCCCCCGCGCCCGTCGATCCCAGAATACCTTCGGCGTCATCCGGCTGTGCTCCGGCACATCCGTTGTGTATTCGTTGTACGCCATGACCGTCAGCCGCACGCCCTTTTCTGTCATCGCCCGCAGGAGATCCTCGCGGCCCTCCATCATGTGCACAAGAATCCAGCCCGCCTCCCGCATCGCGTTGTCGGTCACCTTCGCCGATCCCACGATCGAAAACCCCGACACCTCCAGATGCTTCTGGTAAAACGAATCGAGCTTGAATGTCTCTCGAACCGCATCCGGCACCGGCCCGACCTGGCCCGCCTGAGCCAACCCGGCCGCCGCTCCACACAACACAAACAAAACGACGCTGATCATTCGGTACATGCACGATCTCCTGTTACTCGTGTGCCTTCCTGTCGGTTGACGAATTCCCCCCTCTTATGAGGTCGAACTCTTCCGCATTCAAAACGGCCCGCCCCATCTTTTATTATTAATCTGTATATCTGATCTTTTATGTTTTTTTATGATTTAAGGTAGTAGTCGAGCGTACGGATACGCTCGAATCATGTAATCCAGATCCTCGCCCTTTTCCCCGGAATACAATTTCTGATAAAAGGTTTGCTTTTCGGACATGTCGATCGTGCTTTGTTCGACCCAGTTGTGCTTTTCCGCGTGCCCGTCTCCGTACCCCAGCGTACTTCGTTCGTTGTGCCAGATGGCAAACGGATCCACCCATTCATGGCTTCTCGGGTTGATGACCCACGATCCGGCGTTATCCCCCCGGCCGTCCGCCTCCTCGACGAACACATACTTGTCACCCGGACTTTTTAATGTCGCCATCGTCACATGCGGAATGATCTGCCACCCGCCGGTTTCGGCGACCCCCTTCATGCCACCGACGATGGAATAGCTTCGGTATCCCCCCATTTCCAGTCCGTATTCTGGGGTATATTGCGTGCATGCTACCAGATATCGCTTATCCCCCGGGCAATGGTACGCCTTCACGGACTCGACATAGGGAAAAAGCTTGCCTACCCGGATCGCCCTTTCCTTTTCCTTCATTTCCGACGGTTTGTTGCCATCTGGCCAATCCACCCACGAATATGGATCTGCCTGTAAGTC
Source organism: Phycisphaerae bacterium (assembly GCA_012517095.1). Classification (GTDB taxonomy): domain Bacteria; phylum Planctomycetota; class Phycisphaerae; order Sedimentisphaerales; family Anaerohalosphaeraceae; genus FEN-1350. The sequence goes on from JAAYVQ010000478.1 coordinate 15,980, forward strand.
AGTCCATCCGCTGACAATCTTGCTGTTGTTATCTTCGACATACAGAGTCCAGGCCTTTGATAGCCCGTTCAGATTCGATAGGCAGATCGCCCCTGTGGCCTGTTCTTTGGCGATTTCCAGGGCCGGAATCAGGATGGACAGCAAAATGGCGATAATCGCGATCACGACCAGCAACTCGATCAGCGTAAACGCCCGCGTTCGCATTGTCATTCTCCTTCCTCGGGGTGACTGGAACGACTCGAATCACAACCACTCGCGACTATTATACCCCCGCCCGGCCGGCCGTACAAGATAAGTAAAAAAATAACCCCCATGAAAGCCCCCCGATTTATTCCGGGGGGGAATTATTGTTTCACAACCGTCTCGGTTGTGTTCCGTTTCCGCCCGGACCCCGTGCCCTTCTATCATTCCCGCAATGGGTGGCAGCCACCGAGATCCGAATCCGAAGGATCGGACCGAGGTGGATGTCTCCCCTCTGTCCTTCCGGCGCAGGCCGGAATCCAGCCGTACCACAACCGTCCTCGATTGTGAAAATTGTCATCCCCGCGAAGGCGGAAATCCATTTTCGGACTCCGAAGGAGTCCAACCCGAATAGCCCCGGATGAATCTGTCCGCCATTGTCTGGGTGGAATCCGGGGGTTTCGATTCCCAACAATCCTCCCCGACCCCGAAGGGGTCCAACCCGAATAGCCGGGCGGCGTCAGCCCCCGGAACATCAATACAACATAAACTCAAGCCCTGAAAGGGCGACAGAATCATCGCCTGTCTTCGCGATGAAGATCGCTCGTTTCAACAGGATTCTCTCGTGCGGGAAGAATCCTGTTCATATAGATTCTCTCGCTTTTCTTTCCAAAATAATTCCAGAATATCAGGCCCGTCCATTCCTCGGTTTGCCACTGACCATTCTGAAGGATTTCGATTCCCCACTTATGGGGTTTCCCCCCGGCGCAGACCTCCCGAACCCGCATGTTGGGGCCGAGCAGATCCTGCACGAAACCCAGCGTTCGCGCGACAAAATCCACCGGATTGCCCTCCGGCCCTTCGCTTGTATGGGCTCCTAAGGCGTAAACGGTGATCTGTTCCGGTTCGACCTCAACCGTGACGGGGAAACCGTCCGGTGTTTCTTCGGGGATGTCGAGGATGCAATGATCCTCGTCGTCATCCACGGACAGGGTGTGTTTGATCTGCGGGTAGGATTCAAAGAATGACCTGGCCTGCCTCACGAACTCCCGGCACAACACCGCCTCATCAATCCGATCCGTATTCAGCTTCATGACCGATCTCCGGACACTCAACGCCTCTCAACCCTTCCATATCGCCCGGACCCGTAGGGTCCAACACGAATAGCCCCGGATGAAATCCGGGGAAACAAACGACCCACCTATCTTCTCGGACCCCGCAGGGGTCGAATGTTATCGGATAATTAGGGACAGTCACAATCCTGTTCGGCTCGGTATTTGCTCTTTGCCAACTTCATACAGTATTCAAAGTCACCACGGATCGTTTACGGGCCGTTGTGGGGACAAGCAAGTCGTTTTTGCGCAGCATCAACAGCAGCCGGATTGC
>JAAYVQ010000479.1 GCA_012517095.1 Phycisphaerae bacterium
CTGTTTCCGTTCCCAAAAGCAAATCGTCTTGCTGGTCGAGAATATCCGCAACGGCGGGCCCTTGGAATTCTTCCGCGGCATCGAATACAAATTCTACAGCCCCAAGCGATACTACGACCTCTTCGAACCGAAAATGTAATCTAAGGAATCTGTCTTCTTTTTGGATTTTGCATGGTTAAGCGGCGACATCCTGATGGTTCAGAATGTAAGGAAGGAATCCAGAAAGTCCCCACTAAATATGTTCCGTGTTGCTCGACATTTCACGAGCACACGAAGTGCTGTGAATATGACATTCGATATGAATGGTGGGCTAAATCAAAACATTGGGTTATCGTGATTTCCGAATTAGCGGGGGGCGGTGGCATAGAAATTGATTTTTGCCCACATTGTGGTATACGCCTTTCATAATGAAAAATGAAACGGTTTGATCTCCAAGAGTTATTGATTACCGACACTGCTTCTTCTCTTTGTCAGCGTTCTCAATTCCAAGAATGGAACCTATCGTCTCTCCAATTCCAAGCCCCAACGGGGCGAAAGAAATATAGCGGTCTCACCGTCATCGGAAGCTTGGCTTTGTGATCCCCCCAATCCGATCTTCTGGAAAGTTGTCGTCAATGCGCCGACAACTGGAAATCCCCTCATTCGATGGAAAACGGGAATCCAAAGGCCTCAGGGACGACGATCATTTGCCCAACAGGTCGCGGAAAGGACCCTTGCGAACCCGCTCGTTGAGATACGCCACGCGTTCTTTCGGAGACATTCCACGCATCCTCCGGGCGACTTTTCCCTGAATCTCGCGCTTCATCTTGATACAATCGATCCGAATATCACCTGCCGTCTTTCGCATCTTCGCTCTCCAGAACATGCAGCAATTCTTCCGGGGACAGGATCACCGTCGTACCGTATCCCCGCTGAATATTCACCTGGTTGAATCCCCGAACCCGTGTCGGATTGACCAAATGTTTGAAATTCCACGACACAATCGCGTCGGCGCCCTGAAGAGTCGCCAGGGCAACATGCATCGCGTCGTCGGCATATCGCGGACTGACCACTCCGGCCGCCAAATACCAGTCCTGTAACCGGGCCGCCTCTTCGGTTGCGCCAACCCGGATACATCCATGCTCCATTATGGATCGGACCAGTTCACGAACGGGTTCAGGGGCCTCGGCAATCTCGTCCAAAAGCAAATCGGAAACCATGACTTTCACGCGGCGATGGCGCACCATCTCAAAGAACCGTCGCGATGCCGACGAAAATCCCTCGTCAAAAAAACCCCCGAAAACGGAGGTATCCACATAGATTCGCATCGGTTTCATCGATATCCGTCCCGTCAAAGATTTCGTACTCGAAGAATTCTACCGAATCCGGCTTGGTTTGTCCACAGACTCGGCGAATCCACAGGTACGGCCCCTTGTGGCTGCCTTTTTTATTCGGGCTAAGGCCGGGATCCTCCGTATCTCACAAAAGATCGAATTCCAACCCGATCTTCAGGATTGACTTTGCCCACAGTGTGGGGTATCGTGTCCCGATGGATTCCCTGAATATGTAAGGAATTCATCTTCCAAAACGCAGGGTGTGAGGAATCGACGATGATCGGTTATATGATGGCGATCGTTTTGGCGTATTGCTTTCTTCTATTTGTGCTCAGTCTCTGCGCAGGTACAGCGGTCTCCTTTCGGCTATATCACCGAATCAGCTTGGGTGACAGGATCATTCGTTCCTTCTTGCTGGGATTTGGTTTCTTCATATTCCTTCTGGTTTCTTTGGGGGCTTTGATGGCAAGGGAGGCTGATCGCAGCCACGACTATTGGAGACACCGGGGATATTATTTCTGGCCTATTCTCTCGTATAGCAATTATCGAATCCCGCTCGAGTACCCATATGAAATTTATTGGGGAAAAGGATGGGATGGCGCCAACATACAATCTTCAGATAAGCAGGTAGGCCAACGATATTGCGGACTTATCTATGTTATTAGTATACATAAGCAAGGGTCCGTTGTCTTAGGTGAGTATTCAAGTTCTTCCCAGACTACAAAACCCGAAACATGGTTCATCTTTAACTGTAAGAATGGACAAAGCGCCTTGTTCGATGATAAGGAAAAATTCCTTAAAGCTGCCGAAGAATTTGGGGCTCCAACCGATATGAAATTTGTGCCTGTCAAACAAGCATGGAAACAATTTTGGGCAAAAGGGTCTAATTGGAAACAGAAACCCCGAGTGAGGGTGGATAGGGAATTCTAACAACCAGCAGAAACAACCGTTTCGAATTTGAATCCTCTGTGTTCCTCTTTTCCTCTGTGGCCAATCAAAATCCGTGAAATCCGCGTCCTCCGTCAGCGTTTTCAATGTCAAAAATGATCGAAATTCCCGAACTTATTTTTCCGGTTTGAGAGTCAAGGACCGAATATTGATCGGTTTCCATTCCTGCTGAACAGGCCGGACTTCGAGGGTTGTCTTGCCTGTCGAATTGATCTTCAGTTTGCCCAGCGACATCGTCTTGAAGGCCTCGTAACCGCCGGTGGCGCCGGTGTTGGCCGTGAGGGTCTCGTTACCGATCTTCAGTTCGAATCGGCTTGAATCCTGGGATGCGATCTCGCCGAAAATTTCAAAGGCCCCCGGTTTGACGATTGTGAATTCCCACGATACCCAGTCGCGGCCGTCGAGCCAGAAGCCGATGTTGGGTTTGCCGCCGCTCTTGGCTTCGACCTGCGGAGAAGAACCGCCGCCCTCGTCATGAATCTCGGCCTGCTCGGCCGTCAGCGTCAGCGTGCCGTCACTTGCCTGCCGCAAGCCAATGTCTTCGATCTTCAGCTCGCCCTCGATATCCAGCACAATCACCGTCGCGACCGGATCTAAGGCCTCTTTCGGTAATCCTAACACCAGCCCTTCCTCACTCGTGGAGATCTGGATCGCCGGACTGAACGCCAGAAATTGCGCTTTGGATACGGCGCTTCGCAATCCGGGCACCAGCAACTGCCCATCGTTCGGCCAGTCGAAGACATGCAGATACAGTGTCACGCCCGAAGCCGTCGCTTTTTTCGTGCATCGTCCCCACGGCAGCCGTTTGAAGGGGCTGGCGGTTGTGCCGTAGATCGACGGACTGTTGCCCTGCATCCACCGGCCGATTTCCTTGAGCCGCACAACCGACTCGTCCGGGAAGGTGCCGTCGGCTCGGGGCCCGATGTTCAACAGAAAGTTGCCGCCCTTGGATGCGATGTCGATGAGCTTATGAATGAGGTCCGTCCCCGACTTCCAGTTCTTGTCGTTCTTGTTCCAGCCCCAGTGGTCGTTCATCGTCATGCACGATTCCCAATCCACGCCGGGAATCCCCCGGTTCGGAATCTCCTGTTCGGGCGTGCCGAAGTCGCCGCGAAAATCTCCCTTGCCCGTC
>JAAYVQ010000075.1 GCA_012517095.1 Phycisphaerae bacterium
AAAGGAGATATAATCGGGAAAAGGCCATTATGGCCCTCAGTGACCCCTCCACATTTACCCCACTTTCGACACTATCTTGCTGGTTTATTATCCCGATCCTGCTGCCATTTGGATCCCGGCCTTCGCCTCACGCTTCCCCAAATGAGGAAATATTTTCGATTTTTCAAAAATTTGCACTTATTTTTTTCGCCCCCAAGATATGGTGTATTTCCCGGCTTTCCTATTTTGTAAATTTCGTCCCTCCATCCAGGTCAATCTGCACAGTTTAGAAAACCCGATCCCAGTACTAATTCTGTGATTTTTAGGAGAAAATCCAAGAATCGATCATAAATATATCAGAATCAATGACTTAAATGCTTTCAGATCCGATTAAAGTTTTTTCTCAATAACCGTCGATACCAGTATTGTCATCGTAAAGCAGTCCTCAAGAGGACCTTGAGGGATATACAACATATAGTGGGTGAAAAATGAGTTGCCCACTGGGACCAGCAACAAAAGGGAGTTTTGTTGATTGATCCAAGCGATGAGGAAAGCGACCATGGAATTCAGAACCGACTTGGAAAAATTGTTGCAAGATCAACAAGAGCAGGAACTTACGGCATTTCGTCGTCTCGACGATCTGGCCCAGGAAGGCGAGGAAGAATTGCTGGAAAACATCAATTCAACCCCCCTCGGCCAGTTGCTCAAGATCATCGCCCAGATGCCCGAAGTTCGTCGCGAAAAGGTCATTGACCTTCGCGAACGCCTCAATCGCGGCCATTATGACGAGCAGGAATATCTCGATGAAGCACTGGACCGCGTCCTGGAAGAATTGATCGCCGAGGAATAATCGTCAGCCCGTTATCCGGCGCATCTTGATGCCACGCCGGCACTTATGGAATCCGAACAGCCCCCTGTCGTGGACGATCAGAGATGATCGTCCACATCATAATCCGGAACATCCAGTTCGACCGGCTTGTATCCGGGCAGCTTGGATTTCTCCACTTCCTCGTGAAACGCTTCGACGATGCGATCCTGAATCTTTTTTCGACAAACCGCGTTGATGGGATGCGCGATGTCGGCGTGCAGTTTCATCCGGCCCTTGATATCCTGCTTGGCCCGACCTTCCGACAAGGATGCCCCGCAATTGTTGCAGAATTTCGCCCGCAGGTGATTTTTTCCGCCGCAATGATCGCAATGATCACTCATCTTCCGCGACGGCATCGCCACAAACAATCCGCCGGTTCCCTCGATGATTTTGATATCGCGAACGACAAAGTCGTTGTCGAGGGTCATCGAGCAGAAGGCCTTGAGGCGATCGTCCTTGTTGGCGACAAGCTTGACTCGAACTTCGGTGATTTGCATGGTTCCTGCCTCGCTCTACTTTTACCATCGGTTGTTGTTGACCGTAATACACTCACAGCCGATGCGTTCGTTGATCATCGACTGCGCTCGCTGCGCTTGTCCCGGTAGAGCCGACACCAACAAATAGAGAGCGGAGCCGCTTCCGCTGAGAGTCACACGACCCAGGCCGAGGGACTCGACGGAGGCCTTGAGCTTTTCCAGCTCGGGATGCAGCGCAAAACAGCTCGGTTCGAGCATGTTGACGGCCATTTGTGCGGCCGATTCGAGGTCGGATCGCCGCAGAAAGGCGGCCAGGCGATCGTGCTGACGAGCATATTGCGCGGCATCGTGCACATATCGCTCATACACCATTTTGGTGGAAACATTCTGCTTTGGCAACATCAAAATCGCTCGAAAAGCGAAAATTTTTGGAATTTCCGAGATTGTTTCCCCCCTGCCGGTACAAAAGGATTGGGGCCCGCCGAGGAAGAAGTTGACATCGCTGCCGACGGCGGCGCCGATCTGCAGCAGCGTTTCGCGGGGCAGGGCAAGTTGGGCGAATTCGTTGAGGCCGAGGATGGTCGCGGCGGCGTCACTGGATCCGCCGCCCAAGCCGGCACCGAGGGGAATTTTCTTGTTGAGGGCGATGCGGACGGGGATTTCGCGGCCGATGTGGGCGAAGACGGCGCGGGCGGCCTTGTGGATCAGATTGTCCGGACCACAGGAAAGATCCGGATTCCCCCGACAGACCAGCTCGACGCCGGCTCCGGCCGAGCGATCAAACAACAGGGTATCGAACAGGTCGATCTTGGCCATCACGGTTTCCAGTTCGTGGTAGCCGTCGTCGCGTTTGCCGGCGACCAGCAGGACCAGATTGATCTTGGCGGGGGCCCGGACCAGCAGGCCGGACGGTTTCGGTTCGAATTGTTTTTGCATCTTCGCCTCGTTGACAATCTCGGATTCGGTTCTCGATGCAT
>JAAYVQ010000076.1 GCA_012517095.1 Phycisphaerae bacterium
ACTAAGTAATCCGGATCTTTGTGTCCCTCGGGCCGGGCCACCACCAAATGGGCTCCGAACATCAGCGGCCAGAAAAATTCCCACACCGACACATCGAAGGAATAGGGCGTCTTTTGTAGCACACGATCTTGTTGACTCAAGCGGAAGGTGTCTTGCATCCACAGCAATCGGTTTAGAATCCCCCGATGCTCATTCATGACCCCCTTGGGTTTTCCCGTCGAACCCGATGTATATATAATATATGCAAGGGAGTGCGGGGGAAACGACCAGACGGGATTGGTGGTCTTCTGTTTGGACAGATCGCTGTTCTCAGAATCCAGGTTCAACCGGATATTTCCAAGGTTGTCTATTTTCGACAGATGTGTTCCGTGCGACAGGAGAATCGAGATCCCGCTTTCCTCCACGATATGCTCGATTCGATCGCGCGGATAGATCGGATCCAGCGGCACATAACATCCGCCTGCCTTGAGAATACCATATAGAGCAACAATCATCTCAAGACTCCGCTCCATACAGATACCGACCGGAACATCGGGGCCGACGCCCTGCTGGCGCAGATAATGGGCCAGTTGATTGGCCCGCGCATTGAGTTGCGAAAAAGTCAAGGATCGACCTTCAAACTCCACCGCAACCGCATCGGGAGTCCTGGCAACCTGGTCCTCAAACAATTGATGAATGCACCGATCCTTCGGATATGGCCGATCGGTCGCGTTCCACTCCTTAACCTTCTCGGATAAAATTGAATAATTATCCACTTTGGCTGACAAAATGAATGGATCCAAATACAAAATGCTTAAAATATATGGACAACATCAACTTTCTGGCCGGCCGATACTGTGATACTCGATAAACCCAATCAGCGTACCACTTGTTCTCTATCAACCACAGTACCAGATAATTCCCGTTTTGTAAAAAGGCCCTGGGCGGTTTTGGCCAATCCCAATCCCACAATTCGAGTACCTTCCGGCGTAAAATGTCGATGGGAATGTTCCTTCCAGTACAGGGGCTTGTCCTGATGTTTTAACAAATCCTCAATGGGAGAATAGACGGGAATTCCCTCGAGAAACTCTTGTTTCGGAAGAGTCGACATGAAAGATCCTTCCGCGGCTGGGGCAGGAATATCCAGAATCATAAATTGCGCCCCCGATGCAAGGGACTCCCGTTGAATTTCACGGAGCAATGCAACGGCCAAATCTGTACCGGCTCGAGTTTTGGTCGGTGATTCTTCGGCATTTTGAACGGGCTTTTTTCGAAGGGTCGCTAAAAATGATTTGGTACGAACAGCCGCCTGTTCGCGGGCAAAATTGTACAATTGCGAATTGTCGGCGATCCATTGATATCCCGGAATCGTATAGAGAATTTCCTGAGCCCGAGTCCCGGGTAAATAGGTTGGATTTTTTCGTACCAATTGCCCCTCCTCCAATACAAACAATCCCGACCGAATGTTATCAACATAATCGGTGGAATGCCAGGCCAGAACCACCAGATCGGGGGAGTATTTTAATCCCTCTTCCCGCAGAATAATCAATTCTTCCGCATTTCCAAAACCTGACACCGACAGGTTGATTGTTTCGCAGGGGATCCCGGCTTTTTGAAGATTCTCCTCCATCTGGGCCAGGAAAGTATCCTTTAAATCCACCTCATACCCCATCCCAAAGGAATCACCCAAGAGCAAAATTCGCTTTACCCCTGCAGGTTTTTCATAGGGTATTTCCCGATCGGATCGGATTCCCTTGGAGTTGGTCCGCATCTGGATACGATAGTGCGGTGAAACATGCCAGTAGGTGGCATTGGGCTGATTCCCGCGAATCCCCAAGTCAGTAGCAACGACATATCGGGGAATCAGAGGAATAGGATTGAAGATACGAAGAAAAACCTCTGCGGCCCCAAGAGTGTACAACACCATCCCGATTACAAGGATTAGACGTTTCAATCGTGGCATCGATACCTTCATGGATTCGACCTTAGAATGCAAAATAGATAAACTCATGTCCCCCGGAAGCCGCCAGGGCCAACAGCGACATCACCAGAAAGATATATACATTCAGTCGCACAAAACGGGGGGCCTTTGCAAGGGGATTCAGGGAATGAGTCAAACCCTGTACGATCTGGAACAACACCAAGAATCCGCCATAAAACAATAGAGTCCTGAAGGCCTGAGCCGCATCAGAAGACCCGAAAGGATGCCACAGAATCGACCGGAGAAAGATGCCAACCGTTTCCAGATTCTGGGCCCGGAACAGAAGCCAGCCAAAACAAACCAGATGAAACATCACCATGCCGCGAATCAGAGAACCGAAATGAAAACGAGGACTCGACGGAGAGTTGATCCCCAAAAGACGATAGAGGATCAGGATGGAACCATGAAATACCCCCCACAAGACAAATGTCCAGGAAGCTCCATGCCACAGCCCGCCGAGAACCATCGTTAAAAACAAATTCCGATAGGTCTGCACCACCCCATTACGGTTTCCACCCAAGGGGATATACAGATAATCACGCAGCCATGAAGATAAGCTGATATGCCAGCGCTTCCAGAAATCCGATGGATCGACGGCAAAATACGGATTATTGAAATTCACCATAATGTCAAAACCCATCATCTTGGCTGTACCTCGGGCGATATCGGAGTACCCCGAAAAATCGCAATAGATCTGGATCGCAAATGCGTAAATCGCTACCAGTAGTCGAAGGCCGTCTTCGGGAACCGACAATGAAGCAAGAGAATCGAACGGTCCAAATGTCTGGTTGACAATCGCCGAAACATTATCGGCGACGACCATTTTCTTATAAAGTCCCCAAAGCGTTAGCCAGCAACCTTCCTTGAACTCAACCCAAGATAAGGTTCTTGGCCGTTGGAATTGCGGTAACAAATGTGCCCCGCGTTCGATCGGACCGGCCACCAATTGCGGAAAAAATGAAATATAGGTCGCGACTTCAATAAGGGATGCTTGGGCAGTCAGCTTTCCGCGATAGACATCGATGGTGCGGCTCATCGTCTGAAAGGTGAAAAAGGAAATGCCCACCGGTAAAATGATCCGGATGACATCAAATGACGTGTGAAAACCCAAACCGTTCAAAAGATCCAAAAAACTATCGACAAAGAAATTGAAGTACTTGAAGACGCCCAGAATGGTTAGATTGACCACAACGCTGAAGAATAGAAAAAACTTGCGTACGCGTTCGGGGCGAAGACGAAGGGTGATAATCGTTAGCAGATTGTAAACCCCGACTCCTGCCAGCGAAACCCAAATCACCCACCATCCCCTCATATTCGAGGGGAGTAACTGATCCCATTGAACCGATACTTGAGGATGAATCCAGGAACCGGTGACGGAAATGGCATTCCACTGAACCGTAACAAATAGAAAAGCGGACAATAGCGCCAATAACGATATTTTGACACGTTCGCGTACGGGTATTCGAAGATTACCGATACATTGCGACGACCAGAAATCCACCAAAGTGGATAGAACGATCAGATAGAGAAATCGAATATCCCACCAACCGTAGAAAAGATAACTGGCCCCCAATAACAATAGATTCTGGCGACGATAGGAACCTCGGAGGACCCAATACAATCCATAGATAATAACGAAGAAAATCGCAAAAGCAAAACTATTAAATAGCATGGAAGCCCTTTACAATCCTTCTGTGAATATGTGATGAATGACCGGTTCCAGAACCGAATTGAGAACTTCATACCCCCTGGAATTGATGTGCAAAGTATCTCGTAGGTACTCTCGGTTCATCTTTCCATTCCGGAGGAATACCTCATCGCAATCGAACACGACAAGATCCTTTGAATTCAATTTTCCCAGATGATCGTTGACTTCCCGTACACCCAGACGAATGTCCTCCCTCCAAACCGGCCGGCGAATCAATGGAACTGAACCCGGAGGAAAAACCGTTAACAGAATAACCTTGCTGCCCCTGTGATTGAATCGATCCGCAATCGAACGCAAATTCTGTTCACATTTTCCTTGGATATCCTTCCTCTGTTCCGGCAAAACACCGATTGTCTTCAGGTCGTTGATTCCCAATTGAATAATCACCAAATCCGGTGTGTCAATCAGGGGGATGGACTGAAGATAATACAATGCCTGCGCAGTCGTCCAACCGGGAACTCCAAATCGTGATACAACGGCATTCTCCGGACATGGCATTGAATCCCATTGGGATATTCGTGAATCGCCCAGGAACAAGATCCATTTCGAAGACCGATCCGCTTGAACAGGTCGAGCGATCGAATCCTGGCCAGAAGAAACACCAAGGGGTGCAATCCGACTGATCATCCATTTTTGATACAAGGACCAACTGGTTATACCGAGAAGAATATTGCATAACAAGGATACCGATATCAGGACACAAACAATCCCGAAGAACTGCTTACGGTTATGAATCTTGATAGTTGGCATACGATCAACTTACCGGCCGGCCGATACTGTGGTATTCGATGCCGAATCGGCGGACGAATTTGGGATCGTAGAGGTTACGGCCGTCGAAAATCACGGGCTTACTCAGTTTGGCCGCGATCTCTTCAAAATCCGGCGTACGGAATTCCTGCCAGTCGGTAAAGATCACCAAAGCATCCGATCCGGCCAGCACATCGTAACCGTTGGCCACACGCCGTATTGTCCCCTGCAGGTCCCCCCCCGCCGCTTGTGGATCATAGGCGACCACCTTGATCCCCGCCTCGACAAATCTCCGGACACACCGGATCGCCGGTGATTCGCGAATATCGTCGGTACGGGCTTTGAAGGCCAAACCCCAGACCCCCAATTGCGTTTGCTTTTCTCGGCCGTGGAAATACTGGATAATTTTGTCGGAAAAACGGTCTTGCTGGCCATAGTTGATCCGTTGAACTGATTGTGCAATCGTCATAGGGTAATCATTCGACTGGCCAATATGGATCAGGGCACTGACATCTTTAGGAAAGCAACTTCCGCCGTAACCGACTCCGGCAAAGAGAAATGAATTGCCGATTCGGCCGTCGCTGCCGATGCCGCCGCGAACCTTTTCGATATCGGCTCCGAACTTCTCGCACAGGCCGCTCAGCTCATTCATAAACGAGATCCTCGTGGCCAGCATGACATTGGCGGCATATTTGGTCAGCTCCGCACTGGCCGGATCCATATACAGAATGCGGCTGCTTTTTCTCATGAAGGGAGCGTATAGCTGTTTCATGATCTCCATCACATCAGGATTGGTCGTGCCGATGATC
>JAAYVQ010000480.1 GCA_012517095.1 Phycisphaerae bacterium
CACCCATCGAACCGGCCGTACCGCCCGCATGGGCCGCGAAGGTGTCGCCTTAACGCTGGTTTCGCGGCCGCACCTGAGGGACCTGCGTCGCCTCATCGAAATCAACCGAATCGAACCCGTCTGGATCGGCGACACCCCCGACCTGACCGCGATCCCCAAAGGCCGCGGCAAATCCGGCCGCCGCCGTCCCGGTCGAGGTCACAGCCGCGGCCACGGAAAATCCGGTCCGCATCACGGATCCAAAACGAAAGGGTGATCCAATATGATGGAACTCATCCATCAGGCAATTCAGCAACATCGCAAACAGCTCAAACAATTCGAGGCCGAACAACTGGATCGTCTCTCCGCCGCCGCCGGTCTGTTGACCGAGTGCCTTGTCCGCGGCGGCTGCATCTTCCTGTGCGGCAACGGGGGTTCCGCCGCCGATGCCCAGCACATCGCCGGCGAACTGGTTGGCCGCTTCCTCCGCAATCGCAAAGCCCTGCCCGCGGTCGCCCTGACCACCGATACCTCGGTCCTGACCGCGATTGGCAACGACTTCAGCTATGACGCCATCTTTGAACGCCAGGTCCAGGCCCTCGTCAAGCCCGGTGATTGTCTCTGGGCCTTTTCCACCAGCGGAACCTCTAAAAACATCCTCGCTGCCGCGCGACTCGCCCGCCAGCAGGGGGCCAAAATTCTCGCCTTCACCGGCCGAAAAGACAGTGCCCTGGAAAACCTATCGGATGTGACCATCGTTGCCGATGCCCCCACCTCCGCCGCCGCGCAGGAAATCCATCAACTCGCCTACCATATCCTCTGCGACCTCATCGAACGCCGTTGCTGCGATTGACCCTCGCACGATGGCGTCGCTTGCCGACGAACGAGCGAACGCCAGAGTGTGCCAGTCAAACGCATTCCAACCCAAGCCGAAATCCGGTTGCAGCTCATCCGCCCCGGTTCAATCCATCATTCCTTTGGTCAGGTCGAGGAATACGATGATCGACGGATTTCCGACGGGGGTGTAATGCCCGGTGAAGGACAGTCGGCCGGAGTCGCGATCCACGCGAAAGACGGCGATATTGTCGGCACGCTGGTTACAGGAATACAGGAACCGGCCGGAGGGGTCGAAGCTGAAGCTGCGGGGATAGTTGCCGCGCGTCCATTCCTCGTCGATAAAGGTCAGTTCTCCGTTGTTGCCGACAGAAAAGATTCCGATGCTGTCGTGCAGACGATTTCCCGCATAGACAAACCGGCCATCGGCGGAGACCAGGATCTCGGAGCAGAAGTTGCTGCCGGCAAACCCGGGCGGCAAGCTGGAGATCGTCTGGCGTGAGGTAAGGCGTCCCGTTACGGGATTAAAGTCGAACAGGACGATGTTGGAACCTTCCTCCTGGAGCGAGAAGAACCAGCGGCCGTTGGGGTGGAAGTGAAAATGCCGGGGTCCGTCTCCGGGCGGCAGCGCGACGGAGGCAGGATCATTCGGTTTCAGGACGCCGCTCTGTGGGTCCAGGGTCCAGATGAAGATCCGATCCAATCCCAGATCGGCGTGCAGCACGAACCGCCCGGATGGATCGGTCTGGATCATGTGGGCGTGGGTCCGGTCGTGGCCGCTGAAGGCGAAGCTTCCCGGCGGGGCGTTAGCGGCCTTTAGTGGGCCGATCGTACCGCTATCCTGTTTGACATCCGTGGCGGCGCCGAGGCGGCCGTCCGGCAGGATCGGCAGTACGGCCACCGAACCGCCGAAGTAGTTGGCTACCAGCAGGAACTTGCCGGAGGGATGAATACTTACAAAGGTGGGCCCCGCACCACCGGAAGGGACTGTGTTGAGCGGGGTTAGTTGCCCATCCGAAGCATTGACGGCAAAGGCGCTGATGGTGCCTTGCTTGTCTGGGCCGACGCGGTCGGTCTCGTTGGACGAATACAGATGCGTACCCGCCGCATTCACAACCAGGCAACTGGGGCTGGTGCCGAGTTCAAACACGCCGCGAGGAGACAGTGCGCCGGTGTTGCGATCCACCCCAAAGAGGTGGATGCCTCGGCCGTTGCCCGGCGGCAGGTCCACCTGCGTCGGCAACACATCGCGCAAGGGCGAACTGAAGGTGCCGACATAGGCCATCAACGGTGCTTTTGGGTTTTCAGGTTGCGAAGTGCAAATTCCCGCTCCACAGCATACGGCGGCCACGAAGATCCAGAGACGACTCGACAATCGGTTCATGCTTGATCTCTCTTACAATATTTGGGCGGATCCACTTCCAAAGCCATCTGCGGATTATATTCGGAAACCGGGGAAGAAAATAGAATATCCACTATATTCCGGCCGAGGAACAATCTCTGAATTGTCCGTTCCATTTCAATAGAAAGAATAAACGGTATTTTATGGAGTAATTGTGTGGGTCCGAAAAGTTCGCTGCTCCACCGGCAGGTACTTGTTCTCGACGGGTCCCTGCGGTGTTTGGAAAATCAAGATCCCGTCGTCGCTGAGCAGATGGATATCGTTGCTTGACGGAAACTGGAACAGGGCTTCGGGAGTCAGGTCCGTAAACTCAGCCAACTTGTCCCGGTCGTCCCAGATCCCGTCGTAACTGTAGAGGATCTCCAGCGGACTGTCCGAGGAAGACAGGTGTGAACCTGCGATCACCAGATACCGGTCGAGGTTCGAAGAGTATTCGATGCTTCGGATGCCGAGGATGCCCAGATCGAGCAGGATCGGAGGGCCGAATTGAGGCGTCGCCCCAGAGAGAACCACCTGCACGGGATTCATCAGCGGGATGATCAGGGCATGGATGTCCCCGTCGATATCCGGTCTTGGATTTCGAAAGGCGATCAGGAGCGAATCTCCGTCACTGTCGGCGCAGAGTCCTTCGATGTTCAGGCCGTCGATCTTGGGAGCCAGATGCGGAATCGTGGAAGGATCCACATGGCCGTCAACGACTCCGATGGCGTCAGCCAGTCCCAGATTATAAACCGAATCGTATGCGATCAGGTCATCCAGGAGGTTGGCATAGTTACCGTCAACCGTCACATGAACGACATTTCCATCGAAGGTTACGGAAGTAGCGAAAAACTGGCAACGGCTATAACGGTACTGGCCGTCGGTATTCCGGCCGTGGGAGGTAATCCAGAAAATCCGGTCTCCCAACCAGGTGGCCCCTTCGATATCGCTTTCAGGATGATCAGGGTCGATATTCAGGCCGCTGGTCAGGTCGATGCTTTGAATCGGAGCCGACTCGGGTTTTGCCCACTCATAAATCCTCAGAAAGTTCAATTCGTCTCCGGCAACGATCACGAGCTTGTCATTCAAGGCCACGGCTCCCGATGCGTCGGCCATGTAGCGGTGCAGGCCAAAGGTCCGGGCGCTGGCGGAAGAGGACCACTGGTTTTCATTGAGATTGGCTGATGTGTCGCGCGCCCTGACCCGGTAGGTATAGAGCCGACCCGGCGTCAGCGCGTCGGGCTCAAAGGTGCTGCGGTATTGCCCGAAACTGTCCGGGCCCTGGCCGGATACACACTGGAAATCGTACCGGACCCCATTCTGCGAATCCAGCGCGGTGTCGGCCTGCATCGTGATCGATCGCGTCGAAACCGTTTTGGGTTTCTGGCTCCAGGTCATCACCTCGGGCTCCGGAGGGGTAATATCCACGCCGGTCAGCCATGTGTCCGCCAGCATCCGCAGGTCTTGTGCGTCAACCGTGTCGTTACCCGACGGATCGGCATCACCGCATAATGGAGCGGAAGGAAATTCTCCGTTGGTCCAGCAGGCCGCCAGAATCGAAAAGTCCACCAGGTCCACATCTCCGTCGTCGTCGAGGTCTCCGTCGAGAGCAATCGGTTTACGCAGCGAGAGGGTGGCATTGGTCAGCATCCGAAGGGCTTCATCCGTGGCATGATCGAAAAAATCGGAAGGCGGATTCGGCATCGCAAAAAATATTCGCGGCGCCCCCGGTGCATAGAGGGACCCATCATAATACGGTTCCGTGCCGGTCCATCGGGCCAGCAGAACATTTCCGCCGGCCGTCGCAACGACTGTTCCGTTGCCGGCCGAAACCTGATCGGACAGATCGATTTCAATATCAGAAGTAAACATCTCGATGCCGGTCGAGGTGGCGATCCCTTCGAATATCGGATCGTCTTTGTCGACGGCGATTAAAGAGCTGCACGGGTCGCAGGTTGTTGTATCCCCCGGCAGCCAGTCCCAAAAACGATGAGTATCGCTTCGGACGAGCTTGGCATTATGATTCAGGATGGGGACCTGAATCTGATTCCAGAATTCGGCGTCGTTATTGTATTGCGTACTTTCGGTGTCCCTGGAGACGATGATCAGATCGGCCGCCTCCAGTTCCTGCTTTTTCGCTTCGCTCAGATCCTCATCATACCGGTCCGGTTCGATACTGACGATGGCGTTGCCCCGGTAGATTTCCTGCAGGAACTGGCCATACAGTTTTTCGGACCGGTTCTTGTGTTCGGTCACGATGATAATATGGAGCGGCTCAGACCAGGCCCTTCCCGCAAGAGTCATGATCAACATCGTCAAAACGAATGTCAGGATTCCGGTTTTCAACAACCTAACCTTTCGAGCGTGCTCAATGTCTGCCGAGATTACAATTGAATTATACAAGATAAAGACCGGACAATTCCACAGATATCGGTTCTTCTTGTACTTTGCTTTGAATCAATCTCGTAACCCTCCGGATGCTTCGTTTTCAGTATTAAAAAACGCCGTTTGGGCCCTGAAATCAGCTCACAGTACCAGAGTCGTAAGGGTCATAATCCGTTACGGATTTCTATCGTCAAGATACGGCCTGAATATGATATTGAGAGATCGCTGACAAGTTCCTTTTTCCGCGAATTTTCCGTTTTGCTGTTACAATGCCCAGGAGAGCGGCTGGAATCAGATCAAGGGGATAGAAAGGCGGCTGAAAAAGTCCCACAACCACCGATTTGCCATTGTCGGGCACCGGAGATTATAACCGTTCCTTTGCGGCCAGAAGGCCAACGATTCGGTCCAGAGTTTTCCGACGCAGACCCGTCCCGGTCGGGATGTGAACCAGCCGTGCGATGAGGGATTCGCTTTGGGGGCAGTCGCCCGCCCGATAATCCACCTGCGCCAGGATCTGAGGCGGTAACGGGTGGACCGGCGAATGATACCAACCGGCAATATCCAGATTGTTCCGACGCGCCTCGGCCAGGATTTCCGCCTTGCGCGCCATTAACAATGGATACCGCAGAAGCGTACAGTCGGCCTCGGGCGGGACGGGCCACAACGGCAATCCGGCCCGGGCAAACGCCTCGCAGATCAAGGCGACATTGTCCCGTCGAATCTGTTGTATCCGCGGCCAATCCTTCAGCCGTGACAAACCCGCAGCCGACATCCGTTCTCCCGCCGGTTGGATGCATCCCGGATACAGCAGAAACGCATCGGTTAAGTCCTGTAACTCTTCGGGGACATCCCCGCTGCCAAACCAATGCCAGTGATTCCGCGCGCGGGTTTCCAGTCCGAAGGCCTTTAGCAACGAATGAATCCGCCGTTGACACTCCAGCTTCCAGTCGTCGGCCCGGGATAAGGGCACAGCCCATCGGGTGATCTCCTCCTCGACTCGGGCCAGCAGGGAAGCGGAATTGACCGTCAGCATGCCGCCCTGTCCGGTGGTGTACGGCTTTTCCCATTGAAAACTGTAGATGGCGCCCAGGCCAAATTGCCCCAGCCGCTTTCTCTTCCAGAAACACCCCATCGCGTGCGCACAATCTTCAATCACATCGGCCCCGATGGCGGCGCACGCGGAAAGCAACTCGTCGAGTTTTCCCGGGAATCCGAGGGTGTGCTGCAACAAGACCGCTCGAAGCGAACCGGGACGACATCGACCGATCGCCTCCGGCGAGATGCAGAGGGTCTCGTCGATATCCAGATACACCGGGACGGCCCCGCAATCCTTGACGGCCTCCACAACGCTCAGACAGGTAAACCCGCAGACGCCGACCCGATCCCCTTTTCGCACGCCGATGGCTCGCAACAAGATCACCAGTGCCTGCCTGCCGAGTGCAAACGCCCTGGAGGCCGGAGCGCCGACCATTTC
>JAAYVQ010000077.1 GCA_012517095.1 Phycisphaerae bacterium
AGGGGGATTCGCAGGGAAGATTGGCCCGTAGCCGGATCGGTATCCAGCGTGACGGGTCCGGCCGGTCGAGCAGATTCGGCCGGCGTTTTTGCGGCAGGTTGCAGCGATTGGGCGATTTGCGTCAGCCACGAGGCCCCCGCCGAAAGCAATTCCTGCCAGGCCGGTTGCGCGGGTCCGGCCGGTGCGAGGGTCGCGGCCGCAACCTCAGCTTTCTCTTGATGTGCCGATTCCCCGGATTCGGCGGGTTCCGTCGTTATTTCCGCTGTGGGCATCGGAGCGATCTGGGCGGCTGCAGCAGTGGCGGTTTCAACAGATTCCATAAAGCGTTTCAGCCGCGAGCCGCCAAGGAAGACTTCATCCTGTCCGTTTTCGAGAATTCCCGCGAACAGGGATTTCTTGAACGACAACAAACCCAGCATTCCCTGCTCGATGGTTCCCTGTGCAACAAAATTGACCACCCGTACCGGTCGATGCTGGCCGAGCCGATGTACGCGGCCGATCCGCTGTTCCAGTACCGCCGGATTCCACGGCAGGTCCATGTTCACAACCGCCGATGCATTCTGCAGATTCAGTCCCACTCCGCCGGCATCCGTGGACAGAAAGACCCGGCAACGCTCGTCTTCCTTGAACTGCCGGATCAGATCCTTACGCTGCCGTCCGGGTATCCCTCCGTGGAACAGGGCGAATTTGTGCCGGGCCTTTTCCAACCGCCATTCGAGCAGTTCATGGGTCCGCAGCCACTGGCTAAAAACCACCACCTTGGTGTCCGGCGTCTCGAACATCTCATGGAGTACCGTCATGAATTCGTCGGCCTTGACGCCGAAGTCGGTCTTCTGATCCAGAAGATAAGTACTATTGCAACTCATTCTCATGAACTGAAGGGCGATCTGTAGTCGTCGCTGGTCGGATTCACTCAGGAAGCCGAATTTCCGCCACTTGGCGATGATCCGTGCTGCGATTTGACGGTTTTCCTCATGGTAGGCTGTTTGTTCGGCCGTCATTGGAACGAAATAATTCTTGTCTAACCGTTCGGGCAATTCCTTCAGAACCTCCGATTTACTTCGGCGGAGCAGGATCGGCTTAAGGGTTTCGGTGATGGCGTTGAGGTTCCGGTATCCAACGACCTTCCCATCCTCATCAAGTTGCTGATGAGCTGCCAAGAAAGCGAACGACGGACCCAACCGGAATCGATCGACGAATTCCACGATCGAGTGCAGCTCCTCGAGCCGATTTTCCAGTGGCGTTCCGGTCAAGACGATGGCATATTTGGACTCCAGCTTTTTGATGGTTTTGGCCGTTCGGGTTTTCCAGTTTTTGATCCGCTGGGCCTCGTCGAGAATAATGACATCCGGATTCCATTTCCGGATCGCGTCAAGGTCCCGGAACACAACATCGTAATTGGTGATGATGTAGAACGAGTTGCCTGCGTAAAATCGAGCTCGCTGATGTAACAGTCCTTCGCACACTGCGGCGTCGCGGCCAGAGAATTTCTCGATCTCCTGTTTCCACTGGTGTTTCAGGGAGGTCGGGCAAACAATCAACACCCGTTCGATCCCCACAGCTCGAGTCAATATCTCAATCGCGGCGATGGCCTGAATGGTTTTACCCAGTCCCATATCGTCGGCCAGCAGGCAACGGCCCACCCGCGCGGCGAACAACGCGCCTTTTTTCTGATAAGGGTACAGAGAGACATTGAGCAGGTTCGTGAAGGCCTTGCTGCGGATGCCGTCGGGGAACAGTTTATCCACCCGTCGCATCAGGATTTCGCGATCCCGGAGTTCCGCGATCAGGGCCAGAGCGTCGGGGTAACAACGGAGTTCCGGCTCGAGTTGGCGGGCCGCAGTCAGAAAGCGTTCAAATTTCATCGGGGCGTTGGATCGCAAGAGGCCGTCGCGATCATAATACTCCTTCGCCATTATTTTTAATTCCGCCGGACAGTTCGACCCTGGGCGAAAAACGATTTCCCTTTTGGCTCCGTAACGGACAAAGATTTCGGAGTATGGCGGGCAAAAACCCTTCGCCAGAGCGACCGATCCGCCGCGCTTCTGTTGGAGCTTGTCTAAAACGAACTCGATGTGCTTGCAGGTCCCCAGAGTATTGACGGCGTAGTCCGGACATGAGCAGAAATTGTCTCCGGGTCGCAGGCCGCGAATGGCCACGCGATATTCGCCCTTGGTTGCTGGGTTGGTGATCCGAAATTCGGAAAAGACAGGATCGGTCCCGAGGTTTTTCACGCCGAACGATTGCTGGCGGCCAAACTCCCGCCGGAGGGCGGTCTGCCATTGTTCCAGAGTCATCTCTTCTGGTTTTCGCAAGTGCGATAACTTGGTGGGGGTCTTTCGTTTGGCCGGAGTTGAAATTGAAGAGGACATGTAGTTCTTCCATCCAAAAGATTATTTCACATCAATGAC
Organism: Phycisphaerae bacterium; assembly: GCA_012517095.1. Lineage (GTDB taxonomy): Bacteria > Planctomycetota > Phycisphaerae > Sedimentisphaerales > Anaerohalosphaeraceae > FEN-1350. Next base: position 2,412 of record JAAYVQ010000077.1, read on the forward strand.
GGAAATCGTATGAAGTTGATCGTAACGGTTGCCTTTGACGGGAAGGTCGATGTTGGAGATGTACAGTTGATTTCCCCGGAGGCAGACTTCGGACGGCCGATCGAGTAATCCCCCGATACCGTCAGAGTCATTGGCGTTTTTCCAGATCGTCGTCACTTTCCCGTTTTTGTCGATGCGATGTGCGGCGTTGGCCGCAAAATCCGCGACATAACAGTCATCGTTTCGCGGATCGAACTTGATGCCGTCGCAGCTTTCCATTCCCTGGCCGGAGGCGAAAATTTCCGAGCCGGCGATCGCCCCGGAGGCATCGAAAGTATAGCGCATAATCGTCGCTTCGCCGAAGTTGCAGACATACAGATTACCTTTGGAGTCAAAGCCCATGCCGTTGGCGCCGACGCGCCAGTCGGGATTGCCGGTCGAAAGCCGCACGATCAGGTGCGGGTCATTGCCTCGGGGTTTGAGCTCGATCGGAGTTCCCGTGAATTCATCATAGCGGAAACGATACACACCGCTGGGCAAAGGCCATGCCGTCGGGTCCATCTGCGTCTCGGTGACATACACACCGTCCGGCCGAGCCGATACAGCGTTGGATTCGACAAATCCCGTCACCAGCACCTCGCAGCGATCCACCTTGCCGTTTTGCACGATCAGTCGCAACAGCCGCGACTGATTGTTTTTGTCGTAGAAAGATTGATTGTCGGTCACATAGAAATTTCCGTCCGAACCGATGTCGATCCCCAGCGGGGCGGACTTGCCGGTAACCGGATGTGCCGGATACGTGTAGATTTCGCTGGCGACATTGTCGGTGCCAATCCGCAACAATTTGCCGGGATATTCGGGCTGGTTGTAATTGGGACAATTCAGATAGATACTACCATCGGTCGACAGGATCATGCCATCGGGTGTGTTGTAGTCGTCGGGCAACAATACTCCGATCCGCGGCGCGGATTGACTTGCACAACCGGCCATCATCATCCCCATGCATCCAAGGCACAAGATCATTCTCCTCGCTGCGCTCGGTAGCTGCCACCCATCCATGAATATCCGTTTCATCGCTCCAATCCTTTCGTCTTATTCTGCTTTGTCGCTCTTACGGTACACCAGTCCCTGAAACTCCGCGATGGTCTGATCGGCCGAATCGCGGATCAGCACGCGGTAGCCGGAGATTTTTCGACCCAGCGATTGCTCGGCGGCGTGAGCGAAAAGCGTTCCTTCTTTGGCTGCCTTGAAGAAGCTGATGTTGCCCTGGATACCGACCGACAGCGGCTGCCGCGAATTGGCCGCGACCGCCATCGTCCAGACGGCCATGCTGTAGAGCACGCCACCGTGTACGACGGCGTGGCCGTTGAGATGACACGGCCGGATCGTCAGCCGCGAGCGGGCCTGGCCGTCGCCAAAGTCGATCAGCTCGACGCCGATGTGCCGGGTGAACGGGTCGTTTTCAAACTGGTTTCGTAAGTCATCCATAGGAATTATTCCTCACGCAAAGTGGAAAAGTCGCAAAGAAATTTAACCACGGATTATGCGGATTTCACGGATTAATTTCAAGGAATACGGTTGTGCGGCACATTTTCTGAATTCCGTATTTGTAGGGAGGCGGGCGTGGGTTGAATCGAATTTGCCCAAATTCACAGGTGTCGCCCTGTCAGGGTGGCAGGGGAAAGTCGTCGTTGAGGGGGAAATCTGCCAGAATTGGCCAAGCAGGCTAAAGCCCGTAAGTAATTTCAACAAAAGGATTTACGGATGCTTTTGGCGTTCTCAGTCCATTGGCACATCGTTTGCAATCTTCCGAAGCGATGCAAAAA
>JAAYVQ010000078.1 GCA_012517095.1 Phycisphaerae bacterium
GATTACATTTTCGGTTCGAAGAGGTCGTAGTATCGCTTGGGGCTGTAGAATTTGTATTCGATGCCGCGGAAGAATTCCAAGGGCCCGCCGTTGCGGATATTCTCGACCAGCAAGACGATTTGCTTTTGGGAACGGAAACAGGCGATGGCCTGGAGCTTGGTTTCGAGCATATCCATCGGTGTCTGGACACGGAGGGTGGGCGGGGCGGAGAACTCGCAATAGACGGCCATTTCCAACAGCCAGGAAATCTTCGGCAGGGGCTGGCCCAGTTCCGGCCAGATGCGGCCGCTGGCGTGGAACAAGCTGATGAGGAACTCGTCATAGACCAGCCGGTGGGCCGGATGGAAGTCGTTGTTGGTCGGAAGGAAGCACTGGGTCGGTTGGATGCGGCGAAGGTGCCAGGTGAAGGCATTTTGCATGCCGGTGTAACCCTTGATGTTGAGTTTGCTGTATGACGGGGCCGGGAAGCGTCCGACAAAGTCGTGGAGGACACCGCTGGGGAATCCCAGAAAGTGGATGTTTTCGAGGGGAACGCCGAGTTTCTGGTAACATTCGAGGGTTTCGGCCTGGCGGATCTCGGCGATATTTTCGCGTTCGTTGGGATCGCAATAGCCCATGCTTCCGTCGGTGACGATCAGGATGTGGACAGGGATTTTGTCGCGGCAACAGAGCTGGATGAACAGGCCCGCCCCGAGGGCGACATCGTCGTCATGGGGGCTGACCATCAGAAAACATTCCTTCTCGTTTTGCCAATGGCGCGAGACGCTGGCCAGCGTGGGTCCGACCCGGCGTTCGCCGTGGACCAGACGGACCAGTTCTGTCTGTTCAAGATTAGCGGGCATATTCGAGTCTTTTCATGATTTCAGAATTGTTGAAAGCGGGATGGATGTACCATCTGTTTGTGAGCCCATCCCGTCGGTTTATATTCTTCGGAGAATCAAATCAGGTTGTTCAGCAACGAGTAATGGGCCAGAGAGGCGGCGCCGATAATACCGGTATCCTCACCGAGGGTGGCAAAACAGATTTCGGGATTTTCGGGTTTGAGTTTCCAGATATGTCTCTGAAAATGATGGCGAATCCGCTGCAGGAGGACTTCGCCTGCGGCGATCATCCCGCCGGTAAAGACGATTTGCGCCGGTTCGGTCGTGTGGAGCATGTTGACACACATGATGGCAAGGGCTTCGGCGGTGCCTTCGGTGATCTGGAGAGCCAGGGTATCGCCGGCGGCGGCCTGCTGAAAGACATCCTTGCAGGTGATGGTTCCCTTCTTTTCGAGGATGGGCTTGAGCGACGAATCCGTCTGGCCGGCCGTTCGGACGGCTTCGAGGGCACGCGCGGCCGTAGCGGAGGCGGAAGCGTAGGCCTCGACGCAACCGCGCTGGCCACAATTGCACTGGCGTCCGCCGGGATAGATGATGACATGTCCAAGCTCGGCGGCGTTTCCGCTGACACCCTGGACGAGGCGGCCGTTACAGACGACTCCCCCGCCAATGCCGGTGCCAAGAGTCATAAAGATCATATCGTTGACATTTTTGCCCGCTCCCATCGTGAACTCGCCCCAACATGCGACATTGGCGTCGTTTTCGAGAATGGCGGGCTTATGGCCGAGGGCCCCGGAGACCATGTCGCGCAAGGGGGTATCGACAAATTTGGGCATATTGCAGCTTTTGAAGATCACGCCCTTTTTGTAGTCAGCGGGGCCGGGCGTGCCGATGCCGATGGCGGCCAGGTCCTTGAGTTCCAGACCCGCCGAAGACAGCAGGTTCCTGCCGGCCAGGGCCATCTGGTCCACGACATATTGCGGACCCATATCGACATTGGTCGGGACGGAGGTCTTGCCGAGAAGATTCATGTCGGAATCGAAGCAACCGATCTTGATGTTGGTCCCGCCCAGGTCGATCCCGAGGTAGTAACCGCCTTTTTTCTTCGGGGCGGATTTGACCTTCGCTTTGGCGGCCGATTTTTTGGCGGGCTTTCTCGCTTTGGCGATTTTTGTGGATCGCGCGGTTTTGACTCCTCGCTTGGCTTTGGTTTTTACCTTGGACATCGTGAAATCCTCTTGTCAATCGGGATACCCGTTGGGGTTTTGATTGTGCCAGATCCAGGCGCTTTCGACAATCTTGTCCAACTCCGGAAAATCGGTTTTCCATCCGAGTTCGGTTCGGGCACGGGCGGCATCGGCCGTGAGGACCGGCGGATCGCCGGGGCGCGGATCGACTTCGGCGACACGGAAACTTTTTCGGCTAACGCGGCGGACCGTCTCGATGACTTCGCGGACGGAATACCCCTTTCCGTTGCCGAGATTATACACGAGTTCTGCGGCGGAGTCGAGTTTGCGAAGGGCCAGCAAATGGGCCTTGCAGAGGTCTTCGATGTGGATGTAGTCGCGGACGCAGGTGCCGTCCGGGGTTGGATACTGATTGCCGTAGATTTTGATTTCGGGGCGTTTTCCCATCGCGGCCTGAATGACCAGCGGGATCAGGTGCGATTCGGGGCGATGGTCTTCCCCGAGCGAGGCATTGTCACCGGCGCCGCAAGCGTTGAAGTAGCGGAGCGCGGCGTAACGAAGCCGGCCGGTCTGCGAGAGAAACGAGCACATTCGCTCGACCGCCCATTTGCTGTGGCCGTAGGGATTGATGGGATCTTTCGGGAGGTCTTCCCGGATGGGAACCTGTTGCGGGGCACCGTAAACGGCGGCGGTACTGCTGAAGACAAACTTCGAGACGCCGGCCTCTTCCATGGCCGACAACAGCGTGCGGGTATTGCAGAAATTGTTCTGGTAGTACTTGAGGGGATCGGCAACCGATTCGCCGACTTCAATGAAAGCGGCGAAATGCATGACAGCTTCGATGCGGTATCGTTTGAGGGTATCCAGAAGGGCTCGGCCGTCGGACAGATCGCCATAGACAAAACGAGCGTTGCGGATCGCGGCACGATGACCCTTGGAGAGGTTGTCAAAGACGACGGGCTCGTACCCCTGCTTGAGCAGCATGGCTGTCATATTACTGCCGATGTATCCCGCCCCGCCGCAGACCAGAACTCGCATGGGTTATATTCCTTCGAGGCGAGCGATTTTCTTCTGGAGCCGCCGAAGAATTTCGGTTTCGAGGGCGGAGTCGGCCCCCAGATCCATCCAGGTCATCGTTTCTTCCTGTTCGGATTGGGTCTGAAGCCGTTGCTGATTGATATTCCCCTGCGTATAGAGACCGGCCGCCTGCGATGCGCTGGCGATCTGTTTTTGAGGCATGAATAGCCGCTGGACCTGCGCATCGCACCTGGCCATCAATTGAGGACCCTCGGAGTATATATTGACGAAGACGGTTCGGCGGAGAGAATGGAGGTTGGCCTCGGCGAAGTTATAGCCGCCGACATTGTCGGATCGCCAGACCTCGAAGAACTGGCTGCCGGACAACGGCCGGGTCTTGACCAGACCCTTTTCAACATCGAACTTCTCAATGGCAAAGCCCATATCCCGGAGAACTTCCTGCGAGGCCTCCATGGCCTGCTGCATGCGGGCATTGCGCAGGGAAACCGGCTGGCTGGGGACCAGTTTCGACGGATCGGAACAACCGGCGGCCAGCAGTCCCGAAAACAGGATCGCGATCATCTGGAATCGATTCTTCATAGTTTTGGCACCTTTTCTCACGAGAGGATTGTACCGCAAGCACGGCCGATCTCAAGGGGCAATGCGTTTTTTTCGGACAAATGCCATAACGCGGGCTTTCAAGGCGGATCGGTATGGATTCCGATAACTACAGTATGAGCGGGGGAGCGTCCCCCGGATGGATCCTGAACGGGCGGCACGGCGAAAGCGGATGTCCGGATATCAACTCAACCAGATTCGCAAACGATTGGGGGAAATCCCGATGGGGGAGGTTGTCAACGGATTTCTGGACTACCTGCGGGTGGAGGCGGGACTGGCGGAGAATACCCTTCTGGGGTATGGGCGGGATCTGCTGGAATTCTGCGGATATTGCCGGAGTCGTCAGGTGGATCGGCCACAGGGACTGACGGCGGAAATGTTGTATGCGTATATCGCGTCGATGGGCAAGGCCCGTAAGGCCGAATCAAGCATACACCGGGCGATCGTGGCGATCAAGATGTTATGCCGGTATGCGATGATGATGGGGACGATGGAGGAGGATCTGACCGGATTACTGGAATCGCCGAAGCAATGGCAAAAGCTGCCGATTGTCTGTCATAAAGAGAAGGTTTTAGCCCTGCTTTCCGCTCCGCAGTCACAAGAACCGTATTATTATCGGGACAAGGCGATTCTGGAATTGCTTTATGCGACGGGTTGCCGAGTGAGCGAAGAAGCGGGATTGCGAGTGGGGGACCTGAACCTGGAGGTGGGGTATGTGCGGTGTTTCGGCAAGGGCAGTAAGGAGAGGGTGGTACCCTTGGGGCGAGTGGCAACGGGGGCGGTGAAGGATTATCTGGAACACTTACGGCCAAAACTGGCCAAGCCCGCTTCCGGTAACTGGGTGTTTCTGACCCGAACGGGCAAGCGGATTGATCGGACGGCAATCTGGCGGATCGTCAAGAAATACGCGCGGCGGGCGGGAATGCCGGCCAACCTGACGGTCCACACGCTGCGGCATTGTTTTGCGACGCACCTGTTGAGCGGAGGGGCCGATTTGCGGAGCGTGCAGGAGATGCTCGGGCATGTGGATATCCGCACGACGCAGATTTATACGCATGTGGATCAGGATCGTTTGCGGGCGATCCACAAAAAATACCATCCCAGGGGATAACAACCACCATAACTCCATGATTTACAATACCTTGCAATCGGCCACGAGACCAAATTTGATGGTTTTTCACTTTTTAATATCCGAAAACGCCGGGAATTGAAATTGGTGAATGGCTTGATTTGGGCGGGATTATTGTGGTATAATGAGCCAATGGTGTTAATCGATTCCACGGACAGGAGTATTCGTTATGGCACGAAGAGCCAGTGATTCCGGACGCCGCGAGTTGTGCAGCTTCTGCGGCCGGACAAAAAAACCCATGGATGCGTTTGTCGAAGGGCCGGGAGGAGTGTTTATCTGCCCGGAATGTATCGAGCTGTGTTATAACATCGTCCGACAGGAACGCAAGCGCATTCGGGGCATCAGCGCCGACCTGGGAGAGATTCCCAAACCGCGGGAGATCCGCGAGTTTCTCGATCAATATGTCATCGGACAGGAGTTCGCCAAAAAATCACTGTCGGTTGCGGTGTATAACCATTACAAACGATTGATTCATACCGACACCGATACCAGCGATGTCGAGATCGAAAAATCCAACATCCTTCTGATCGGGCCGACGGGATCGGGCAAGACGCTGTTGGCGCGATCCCTGGCGCGGGTGTTGAATGTACCCTTCGCCATCTGCGACGCGACAACGGTGACCGAGGCCGGCTATGTCGGCGAGGATGTGGAAAATTTTCTGCTGCGGCTGCTGCAATCGGCGGATTTTGATCTGCCCAGCGCCCAGCGGGGAATCGTCTATATCGACGAAGTCGATAAAATCGGCAAGACCTATCAAAATGTTTCGATCACGCGCGACGTATCCGGCGAGGGCGTGCAACAGGCGCTACTGAAGATGCTGGAGGGAACCACGGCCAATGTGCCGCCGCAGGGCGGACGCAAGCATCCGGAACAATCGTATATCCAGATGGACACCACGCACATCCTGTTCATCTGCGGCGGGACCTTCGTGGGCCTGGAGAACATCATCAAGAAGCGGCTGGGGCGAAAGATGATCGGCTTCGGCAGCGAGCAGGCCGATCGGACCGACGATAAGCAGGAGCTATCGGAAATCCTGCGGCAAGTCACGCCGGAAGACATCATTGAGTTCGGGATGATCCCGGAATTCGTCGGGCGGCTGCCGATCATCACGACGCTGTCGGCGCTGGACGAAGAGGCGCTGGTGCAAATCCTGACCAAACCCAAGAACGCCCTGATCCGGCAGTATCAGAAACTGTTCGAGATGGAAGGTTCGGAGCTTTCGTTCACCGACGAGGCGCTGCGGATGCTGGCACGCAAAGCGATGGAACGGGATACCGGCGCACGGGCCCTGCGGGCGATCACCGAAGACCTGATGCTGGACCTGATGTACCGGTTGCCGGAAGAAACCAAGGGCGGAAAATACGCGGTTACGCGGGATGTGGTGGAGCGCAAGGTCGAACTATTTTCCACTCGGCTCAACGCCAAGAAAGAAACGGCGTAAGAAAAAACAAAAAAAGATACCGATATGAAATAAAAAACGGACCGGCGGAGGGTCCGTGGGGGATTGCATGTAGGGGGAAAAGTCTGTTTTGGGCTGATTTTCTGTTGACTGGTCGGCGGGGTTTTGGTAAAATGGGGTTTTGATTGGAGATATTTCGGTCGTGTCGGGGCCGTGACAGGATGATGAGTGTTGCGGTTACCGGGGTCAATCAACATACTGAAAAAGCGATCATGAACGGAGGGAAGATCATGGGTACGAAGAAAGGGTTTTTGTGCATCGCGGCCGGTTTAGCCATTGTTTCTTTCTCCACGGCCGCCGTCCAGCTCACCACGCAGGAAGATTCTCAGGCCACACCAGCGATCAGCGGGAAATATGTCGTGTACTCAGACGGTCGTGCCGGAAATTTGGACATCTGGATCTATGACTTGGAAACCAGCCAAACCTGGCCAATTTGCACGGAGGAACACAAACAGTTGAATCCCGCCATTGACGGCGATATCGTCGTCTGGGTGGACTGGCGAAACGGAGAACAAAACAAGGATATCTACGGGTACAACCTCAGCACGCAACAGGAATTGGTAATCTGCAATCAGCCCGGGAATCAGCGGAACCCAAAAATTCATGGAAACCGGATCGTCTGGGATGACTCTCGGAACGGAAACGGGGATATCTATATGCTGGATCTTTCCACCATGGTGGAAACGCCGATATGCGTGGAATCGCATGACCAGCTTGCCCCAACAGTTTACGGAAATCTTGTCGTTTGGGAAGATAATCGGAATGGAAATTCAGATATATATACTCGTGATTTAATTTCCGGTTTTATTTTTCCGATTTGTACCAACACCAACAACCAATATTACCCTGCCATAAATGAACGATACATTCTCTGGACAGACTCTCGAAATTCAACTTATGATATCTATGGGTACGATATGAATCTGGCAAAGGAAATCATCATCTGTAATAGTGCTGGAGAACAAAATCACCCTCGTATCAGCGGATCCTTTGTTGTCTGGATCGACAATCGAAATGGGAATTTCGACATATATGGAAAAGACCTGGGCCGAGGAGACGAGATCGTTGTATTTCAAGGCATAGGAGATCAGATCGGTCACAATGTCGATGGAAAGAGGGTTGTCTGGCAGGATAACCGGTTGGGGGATGCAAATTGGGATATCTGGATGAGTTGTATTGGAGGGTCGGGCCTCAGCGCGGACATCAATAGTGATTGCAGGGTCGATTTTCTGGATCTGGGAATTCTGGCCGAACAATGGATGATGACGGCGTATTAATCCGTTTCGATCGCCGATTTTCGATTTTCAATTTTGGCACCCTGGCATAGCTGAAAACAGAGGGATTCGAGGGCCTCGTTCAGTTTTCGGATATTAAAATAGGCCTCGACATGTTCGCGGCCGGCTTTGATCATATCGGGCCAGGTCCGGGGGTTGTCGATCAGCCAACAAAGTTTGTCGGCGAGGGCATCGGCGTCGGCCGGGGGAACCAGCAAAGCCGACTTTCCCGGGATAACGGCAAAGGGAATGCCATCGGTCTCGGTGGCGACAATCGGCAGGCCCGCGGCCTGGGCCTCGAGCAGGACCACGCCCAGCGCCTCGGAGACGCTGGGCAACAGGAACAGATCCGCCTGGTACAATCGCTCGATCACTTCGGTATGATTTTTCGGACCGGCAAGAAACACAACCTCTTGCAGCCGCAATTCCCGAATCAACCGGCCAAGCTTATCTTCTTCCGGTCCGAAACCGATGATTTCGTAACGCGCTTTTTGATGTGAGAATCGACTCGCCAGGCGGGCAAAGGCCCGAATTCCGAATTCCAGTCCTTTTTCGGGGACATATCGCCCGACGGTCAGAATCAGCAGCTCCCGGTCCTGCGGTCGGATGGACCGATCTCGGAGCGGAAATTGGGCCAGATCGATTCCCATCGGATGGACCTGAACGATTGACGGATCGGCCCCCAATTCCAGTAAACGGTCCTGCGTATATTGGGAGTTGGCCAGGAGCCGATCGGCGCCGCCGAACAATTCCCGGTACAGGTTTCGATCCCCCGCCAGCGCCATGCGAATATCGTAGCCGTGAAAAGCGGCGATCAGCTTTGGCGCGATGCCGATCCGTTTGAGGGCAAGGCCGGAATTGCCGGAGGGACCAAAGTGGGCACATAGTACATCAAAGGATTTCCCGATGCACTTGAGGCCGAGAAACAACGAGGGAAAATCGAACCGATTGCCGCCGTGCCAACAGGCCCTGAGGAGTCGAACCGTTCGGCGGGGCGAAGCGAAAAAACAAGCGGCGGACAAGGCGACGGCTTTGAGACGGCGAAGGATCTTGTTTCGAGGAATGGAAAAAGCAAACGCGGTTTTGGACAGAAGGTCGTATTGGGTAATCGACGGGTGAAGAAGAGTTTCATGGGTTCGATATTGGGAGATGATCTCGACGGTATGGCCCCGGTCGATCATGTGGGCAATCTGGCTGAGAATAAAACTTTCCGACAGGGCCGGAAACCATTGGACGATAAACGCGATCTTCATGGTCCAACCCGCCGAGAAAGGATTTGATTCTTGACCTTGAAATATGCCGAAAGGAACCACGGTCCAAATCGGGGAAACCATTTTCTCAGGCGGAGTTGTATTCTCTGAGCGGGAGTTAACAGTTCAGGTACCTGGTTCAAAAACGGGGATAAATTCGCGGCGGGATCTTTGCCGATTTCGTTGATCCAGCGGGAGGCAAGGTGTTTGGCACAAGGAATGAAACGATCTCCGCGACCGGCCTGGCGGGAGAGTTCGAGGTGGCGAAGGAGGAATTCGCAACGAAGGGGGACATCGGTACGATTGCGGAGGGTAATACTTTCGGCACGGCCGGCCTGATAGATCGACAGGGGGTGGGGCCAGTACGCGACTTTCGGATTCTGATAGGCGATCCGTAAAGCCAAATCGGCATCCTGGGCCCATTTTCGGCCGGGCTGGAACGACCCCACGGCAAGGAGGATATCCCGGCGAATGATCATGGTCGTCATGGAATTCGGTGCGCCAGCGGCATAGGCGAGCAGATAATCGTCGAAGAAGTCTTTTCCGGCCAGCAGATGGATGGCCTGCTGTGAGGTGTGGGAAAGTGTCTGCCGGTCGGTATCGGTATGTCGGAGAAAATAGTTGGAGTACGCCCAGACAATGTCGGGATTGCGGGCGAGCAGTTGCATTTGTCGGTTGAGTTTGTCGGGCAACCACTCGTCATCGGCATCCAGAAAGGCAACCCATCGTCCGGACGCTTCGGCGATTCCGCGATTGCGGGCCTCGGCGGCACCGGTCTGGGGCTGATGGAGATAACGAACGCGGTCGCCGTAGCCCCGGGCGATATCGGCGGTGCCATCGGTCGAGCCGTCATCGACGACGATGATTTCGTCGGGGGGCCGAGTCTGGGCCAGGGCGCTGTCGATGGCGCGGGCGATAAACAATTCCACATTCCACGCCGGAATGACGACGCTGACAGGATCGGATGGCGTAGATAGGGGTGTCATGCTCGACCGGACCTTAGAATTTTTCGCGGCGGCGAAGATCGTCGATGACGGCTGTCAGGATCGTTCGAAGGTCGGCGGTGGGTTTATAGCCGATGGTCTGACGGATCCGGTCCAATCCCGGCAGACGACGCATCATGTCGTCGAAGGGTTTTCCGTAGGCCTTCTCATAGGAGACATATTGAATGGGGCTTTTGCTGTCGGTCATTTCGACGATTTGGCGGGCCAGGTTTTCAATGGTGACCTCTTCGGTGGAGCCGATGTTATAGACGCGACCCGGAGCGGAGGGACAATCCATCAAAGCCGACAAAGCCCGCACGACATCGCCCACAAAGGCAAAACAGCGGCTTTGCTTGCCGGAACCGTGGATGAGGATCGGCTCGTTTCGCAGGGCGGCACGCACGAATCGCGGAACGACCATGCCGTATTGGCCGGTTTGTCGCGGTCCGACGGTATTAAAGAGCCGGGCGATAATGACCGGCAAGCGGTACTGGTCGAAGTAGGCCAGACCGAGAAATTCGTCGATGGCCTTGCTGCATGCATAGGACCAGCGGGAAAAACGGGTGCTGCCCAGGACGGTGTCATCATCCTCGTCGAAGGGAACCTTTTCGCTTTTGCCGTACACCTCGCTGGTGGAGGTGATCAGAACTTTCTTGCGGAATTTGTTGGCGACGGACAGGACGACCTCGCTGCCATGGATGTTGGTCTCGATGGTGTGAACGGGCCGATCGACGATGAGCTGCACGCCCACGGCCGCGGCGAGATGATAGACGACATCGCACTGCTCGATCAGCAGGTGCATGATCTCGGTGTTGCGGACATTGTCGAACACAAAACGGAAACGAGGATTATCCTGCAGGGGAAGGATGTTGTCGAGCGAACCGGTGCTGAGGTCGTCAACGGCGACGACTTCGTGGCCGGCGGCGAGCAGATGCTCGGCCAGATGGGACCCGATGAACCCCGCGCCGCCTGTGATTAATGCCTTCATGGGATCAATCCTTCGATTTATCCGGACTACTTTTTGTATTATCGGCACTTTCGGCGGCGGGATTGATCCCGCAGGCCGAATTCCGAGTGTTTGGTTTACGGAGGTCTTCAAAGACGGTAACGAGGGCGTCGTTCAGGCGGCGAATGTCGAAATGGGCCTGGATATGGGCTCGGCCGGCCGCACCCATATCCGGCCAGACCCGGGGATTATCGATGAGCCAGCAGATCTTGTCGGCAAGGGCGTCGGCGTCGGCCGGGGGGACCAGAAGGGCGGATCGGCCGGGGACGACGGCGAAGGGGATACCGTCGGTTTCTGTGGCGACAATCGGCAACCCCGCGGCCTGCGCTTCGAGGAGAACCACACCCAACGGCTCCAGAATACTGGGCAACACAAACAAGTCCGATTCCATCATCCGCTGGATCACTTGTTCGTTGGACCGAGGGCCGAGAAGCGAGACGCTTTGCGTCAGGTTCAGCTCGTTAATCAGCCGCTGGAGAGCATCCTGTTCCGGACCGAAACCGATGATATCGTAGGAGATGTCGCGATTCGGAAACCGGTCTTTGATTTTCCGGAACGCCCGGATGCCGTAGTCCAGTCCTTTTTTCGGGACATACCGGGCAACGGTCAGAATGCGTAAAGGGTCTGGGGCCGATTTTGGGGGACGAGACCGGAGGGGAAAACGGTTTGGATCGATACCCATCGGATGAATGCGGATGGAATCGGGATCGGCGCCCAAGTTGATCACCTTCTCTCGCGTCGAGGGAGAATTGGCCATCAGCAGATCGGCCGTTTGGAACAGATCACGATACATATCGCGAGATTCTCCGACCGCCATTTGATAATCATAGCCATGAAACACGGCGACCAATCGCGAACGGGGATCGACCCCTTTGAGAAAGGCGGCGAGATTTCCGTTGGGGCCGTAATGACAATAGACGACATCGTACGATCGTCGGATCAGAGACAAGGCGACCCGATACTCGAAATACAGAAATCCTTCCGGGCGGTTCAGGAAATGACGAAGGGTCCGGATGGTTACCCACGGCCGGCGGATCAGTCGTAACAGCGTCACCCATCCGGTCTGAAACCGGCAAAGCCATTTGTTGGACGGGATTGCGGGATGAGGAGAAAAATAACGATCGAGACGATATTTCAGGACATCCTCATGCACGGGTTGGCCCTTATCGACCTTTGGATAGGCAAAGATATCAATTGAGTGGCCGCGGTCGATCAGGCCGGTGATCTGGTTGAGGATAAAGACTTCGCTGGGCGCGATCATCGCGTTGGTCACGAACGCTATTCGCATGGGGGCTCCGTAAGGAGACGCTGAACCCGACACACGATTCCCCCCGCATCCCTCCGGTCTCCGGGATTTCCGAGAACACCGGAAACCGATCTTTGGATCCCATCAAGATCGGGATGTCGTTTAGCCCAGTTGTTTAAGAATATCGTCGGGGATATCGAAGTTGGCATACACACTCTGGACATCGTCATGATCTTCCAGTTCGTCCATCAATCCCATGAGCTTACGGGCGGAATCGGCGTTGTTAACGGGAATGGTCGTTTGGGGGATCATCGACAACTCGGCGACCTCAAAGGCGATGTTGTGTTTCTTCAGTTCGGCCTTGAGCGGCTCGAATGCCGTCGGGGTACAGGTCAGTTCGTAGGTCTCGCCGGTATTTTTGAGATCGTCAGCGCCGGCCGACAGAGCGATTTCCATCAGGGCGTCTTCGCCGATGGCGCTGCTTTTGACGGTGATCAGCCCCTTCTTGTGGAACATCCATTTCACGGAACCGGCCGCGCCCAGCGTTCCGCCGCGGCGTTCGAAAATCTTTTTGACTTCGGGGGCGGTTCGGTTACGGTTATCGGTGAGGGCCTCGACCAAGACCGCGATGCCGCCGGGGGCATACCCTTCGTAGTGTACTTCCTCGTAGCCGGCTCCGCCCGCCTCGCCGGTAGCCTTCTTAATGGCCTTCTCGATGGTGTCCTTCGGCATGTTGGCGGCCTTGCCCTTGTCGATGGCATACCGCAGCGTCAAGTTGGCCGATGGGTCTCCCCCCCCCGCCCGCGCGGCGACGATAATCATGCGGGCGATCTTGCTCCAGATCTTGCCGCGTTTGGCGTCCACGATGGCCTTTTTATGTTTGATTCCAGCCCAATGGGAATGTCCTGACATGGTTCGGTCCTTAATCCGATTTGCGTTTTGCAGAGGGTTTCAATGGATAACCCGATTTAACGGATAGGTAATAATACCCGACGCGCCCGCGCGTTTCAGTTGCGGGACCAGCGTGCGAGCGACGCGATCTTCGACGATGATTTCCACGGCTACGAACGACGAGTCGGCCAGTTCGGAAATGGTGGGGCTTTTCTCCGACGGCAGCAGCGACAGAACCGATTGCAGGTCGTCCTTGCGGGCGTTGAGCTTCATCCCCACCCGGCTTTTGGCGTCAATGGCGGCGTTGAGCAGGATGGAAATATTCTCGATCTTGGTTCGCTTGAAATCATCCCGCCAGGCCTGGCGATTGGCAATCAATCGGGTGGTACTGGTCATGATGGTATCGACGATCCGCAGGTTGTTGGCCTTGATCGAAGAACCCGTCTCGGTCAGCTCAACGATCGCGTTGACCAGGCGCGCTTTGACCTCGGTAGCGCCCCAACTGAACTCGACCTTGACGGGGATATTTTTGGATTCAAAGTAGTGTCGGGTGGCGTTGACCAGTTCGGTGGCGATAATCCCGCCGGCCAGGTCTTCGGGTTTTTGTACGGTCGATTCGTTCGGTACGGCCAATACCCACCGCGTCGGCAGGTTGGTCGCTTTGCTGTAACGCAACTCGCATACCTCGTGAACATCCGAGCCGTTTTCGACGATCCAGTCGAAACCGGTAAAACCGGCGTCAAGCACCCCGTCGGCCACATAGCGGCTCATTTCCTGAGCCCGCAGCAGGATCAGCGAGATTTCGTCATCGTCGATCCGCGGAAAGTAGCTCCGCTCAAAACCGGACACGGTAAATCCGGCCTTTTCAAACAAGGCAAAAGTGGCCTGTTCCAGACTGCCTTTGGGGATACCGAGTTTCAGAATGCGTTCGGACAAAAGGGGTCCTTTCAGCAAGACATCAGCTTTTCTTTCGTTTGGGGGCCGGTTTGGCGGCCTTGCGGGCGGCTTCCGCCGCGGCAGACATCGCTTCGGCATGGAGGAGGGTCGCAAACTCACGGGCCTGGGCGGCGCTAATCTGCCGGACCAGAAAGCCCTGAATCTCCTCATCGGTCGATTCGGGGTGCACCAGCCCCTCGGCTTTGAGATAGTCGATCATCACGCGATTGAGGGGGATCGTATGGCCATCGAGAGCGTGCAGGAAACAGTAATCAATCGCGAAAGGGGTCAGACCGGCGATCAGGTCGAGTTCCTTGCGGGCCTGACGCTTGCCTTGTTCGCAGAGGAATTGCAGACGGAGCTGGTCATGGCGGTTGAAGATAGCCATCAGACTCATCAGCAACGAAGTCGTGATCGACCGCGCGGAGGCGTCCCGAACGCCCATCGCGTCGAGAACTTCATCCTGACGCGCCACGCGGAGATCGTTATCGTCAACGAAGTGCTCATGGATCCTCTTGAGAGCGGCATGGGTCTGAGCGGCGGTCCAGTGTTCCAGGAAGATCCCGTCGATCAGGGCGGGCAACGGATCGGCATAGTTCGGCAACGCGATCTTGCCCCGGTCCTGACGCATGCGACGGAAGAGCTTGTCGATCTGTTTGGCGTAATCTTTGCTGTTTTTCATGACCTGTCCTCGGAAGGATCGTCCCCGGCTCCGACTTCATCCGACGGGTGGGGTCGATCCTGAAACTCCTTCGAGACCTCGTCGATCAAATGCAGCGTTTCGAGGGTCTTTTTGAATTGGGTATCGCGAAGCAGCAACAGATGGGGGCAGAAGCGACTGGTCAGGACATCGCCGAGGCGAAGCTGAATGGGTCGGGAGGCGTGTTGAATGACCTCGAATGTTCGTTGCTGCGACGTTTCATCGGCGGCGAATATGCTCAGAAACACCTGAGCCGTCCGCAGGTCCGGGGCCACTTCGACATGCGTGACGCTGACCAGGCCCTCGATCCGGGGATCGTTGAGATGGTTCTGGATGGTATCGCTGACCGAGTCGCGGATGACGCGAGCCATTTTTTCCTGACGACGGGATGGGGGACGATGCATGGACATTTGAGTTCGAACGCGACCTTGTCTTTCGACCATTTCCCTTGTGCAATCCCTTAGAGAGTCCGAGCCACTTCCACGATTTCAAAGGCCTCGAAGACATCGTCCACCTTGATGTCATCGAATCCGGCGATCTTGATTCCGCACTCAAAACCCGTCTTGACCTCGCGAACATCGTCCTTGAAGTGCTTGAGCGAGTCGATCTGGCAATTGTCGCGAAGGACAATGTTGTTGCGGATCAGCCGCAGACGGGCCTTCTTGGTCACCAGGCCGCTGGTCACATAGCAGCCGGCAATGGTACCAACCGAGGAGATCTTGAAGGTATTGCGGACGACCAGGCGGCCCAGGGTTTTTTCCTGTTTTTCCGGTTCCAGCATGCCCGTCATGGCGTCCCGAAGGTCGTCGGCGATTTTGTAGATGACATTGTAGAACCGTATATCGACACCTTTGGTTTCGGCGATCTCGCGGACCTTTTCGTCGGCGACGACATTGAATCCGATGATAATCGCCCCGGACGCCTCGGCCAGAACGACATCTCCCTCGTTGACGCCGCCGACGGCGGCATGCAGGATCTTGATCTGGACTTCCTTGGCGCTGAGGTCGGTGAGGAACTTGGGCAGCATATCGATGGAACCCTGGACATCGGCTTTGACGATGAGGTTGAGTTCCTTGATCTTTCCGGCTTCAATCTGGGAGAACAAATTATCCAGGGTGACCTGCGAGCGCTGGGCCAGAGAGCGTTCGCGGGAGAGAATCTTGTTTTCGTCCGAAATGGATTTGGCCCGGTTAATGTCGTCCAGACAGAAGAACTTGTCTCCGGCCTGCGGGACATCGTCCAGACCCGTAATTCCAACGGCCATCGAACTGGTTGCTTGTTTGAGCTTTTTTCCCCAGTCGTCGAACAGCGTACGCACTCGCCCGTAGGCAGAGCCGGCCAAAACGATATCGCCTTTGTGCAGGACGCCTTCCTTGACCAGAAGGGTAGCCATAACACCCTGTGTACTGGTCATTTTGGCCTCGACGACCCAACCCATGGCCGGAATGGTTGAATCGGCTTTATAATCTTTTAGCTCGGCGATGTAATCGAGATACTCAATCAGCTCGTCGATACCCTCGCCGGTGACAGCGCTGGTCTTGACAATTTCGGTGTCGCCGCCCCACTCGGTCGGCACCAGACCATGCTCGGCCAATTGGCCATAGACGCGATGCAAATCCACGCCTGGAAGGTCGATCTTGTTGATGGCCACGACAATACTGACGCCAGCGGCCTTGGCATGGTGAATGGCCTCAACGGTCTGGGGCATCACGCCGTCATCGGCGGCAACGACAAGGATGACGATGTCGGTCATGTTCGCGCCGCGGGCTCGCATGGCCGTAAAGGCCTCATGACCGGGGGTATCAAGGAAGGTGACCTTACGGCCGTTCTTCTCGACATTAAAGGCGCCGATGTGCTGCGTGATTCCGCCCGCCTCGCCGGCGGCGACGCTGGTCGATCGGATCTTGTCAAGCAGACTGGTTTTGCCGTGGTCCACATGACCCAGAATCGCAACGATCGGCGGTCGTTTGCTCAATTCGGTACGGGCACGGGCGGTAAATTCGGCGTCGATCAGTTGCTCGCCGCTTTGTTTTTTCTCGACAATCAATTCGGTACCCATCTCCATGGCGACCAACTCAGCCACTTCGGTTGACAGAGTCTGGTTGGCGGTGGCCATGATCCCCTGGGCCAGGAGCTTTTCGATAATCTCGCCGGCTTTGGCAAATAATGCGGCCGACAAATCCTTGACGGTGATCGGTTCTCGGACAACGGCTTTTTCGGGACGGATGACCGGATGGGTTTCGAGAGTCCGTTTGGCTTCAATCCGCCGCGAAGGCCGGGCCCGAAGCGATTCGCCTCCTGCCGCGGCCAGACGCGCCCGACGGTCTTCCATGTCCCGTTCGCGAAGCTTTTTGAAATCCTTAGCGCGAATCTCTTCGGAGACGGATTCCGACTCCCGCTTGCGCCGGCCCTGAGTTCGATCCCGGATCGGGGCCGCACTTTTGGGGATTGGTCCTTTTGCGGCTCCTCTGTCCTTTCGGCCTTTTCCAAGAATGGTAGAACCCATTCCCTCCGGCAACAACGGTTCAGAGATGGGCTTGTCGTACTTGGGACGGGGAGTCCGAGGACCCGGGGCCTGCCGCGGTTTTCGGTGAAATTTTTCGTCCGGTTCGACGGCTTCAACACGGATGACGGTCGGACCGGTCAATTTGGCGGGGCGGGGTTTTTCAAGCATAGGACCTGCCGGGACAATGACCGGAGGTTTTGTGGGTTCGGGGGTCGCAACGGGCTCGACAAAGGGAACCGTTTCCACCGTCGGCTCGGCGGGCACAACCACTTCGGGGGCAGGAGATTCCATCGTCGGGCCGGATATCGCCGCTTCGACAACCGGCGTTTCCGCTACCGGCGGGACGGCCGGGGCTTCGACAACCGTAACAGCGGCCGTCGTCTGATCCGGGATCGTCTCGGATACCTTTGGCTCGACCGGCGTTTCGGCGACGGGCAGTTCGGTGACGGCCGCCGTTGCTTCGGCGGTTGGGGCCCCTGCTTCCTCTTTGCGCCGGGGTCGGCGGCGAACGCGAACCTTTTCCAGGTCCACCCGGTCGGCCGTCTCTAAAGTCGTGGTGTGGCTCCCTTCGCTGAACCATTCACGGATGGTCGCGGCCAGACCGGCGGAGATCGTGGACATGTGATTCTTCACATCCAGATTCTCGGCCTGGCATTTTTCGACGATGGCCTTGCTGGAAACACCCAGCTCATTGGCCAGAATGAACACTCGTGTTATGGCTTTTGCCAAACGCTAATCTCCCGAACAATCCTATAGCACATCGCCGGATCCTTTCCGGTTCAGTCGGACGAATTCTGTTCCCTCGCCAGGAAGTTTTCGGCCTGTTTTTTCTCCGGCTCAGAGGAGACCTTTTTGGCTTCCTCCGCCGCCATCGTGACGATCCCGTTGGCCAGGGTCTCATCCAGATGCAGTTCTTCTACCAACGGTCCGGCTCCGACTTCTTCCAGGTCCAACACGGAAATGATTCCCAGAGCCAGCAACTTGTCAACCAGGGCATCTTCGGCACCGGGCACGCGAGCCAGACATGCGCTCATCCGTTCGACTTCCTTATTGTATTCCGGCGGAGTCAGAATGTCGATATCCCAGCCGGTTAACCGCGCGGCCAGACGGACATTCTGCCCGTGTTTTCCGATAGCCAAGCTGAGCTGGTCGTCGGTGACAACGACGGTGGCCCGACCCAGTTCAAAACACAAGGCGATTTCACTGGCTTCGGCGGGCTTGAGCGCGTTACGAATCAAGCTCTGCGAGGAATCGCTCCAGCGGACGATGTCGATCTTTTCACCGCCGAGTTCATCGACAATATTCCGAATACGGCTGCCGCGAACCCCCACGCAGGCGCCGACGGCGTCCACTTTGTCATCCACGCTGTGGACGGCGATCTTGGTACGGTAGCCGGCTTCACGGGCCAGGGCCTTGATTTCGATCACTCCTTCGGCGACTTCGGGCACTTCCAGCTCGAACAGTCGCCGAATGAAGTCCGGATGGGTTCGGGACAGAACGATTTTTACCTGGCTGGAGGCATCGCGAACATCGAGAATCAAAGCTCGGATCCGCTCTCCGGGATGATGGGAAGAGCCGGCGATCTGCTCGACCTTGGGCATCATGCCTTCGACACGGTTGTTGAGATTGACGATCAGCGCGCCGCCTTCGTATCGGCCGACGATCCCGTTGACGATTTCTCCCTTGCGCTTGACATATTCGGAAAAGATACTGTCCCGTTCGTCGGCCTTGATCTTCTGGATCATGACCTGCTTTGCGGTTTGGGCGGGGATACGACCCAGACGGCGAATGTCCAGTTCCGCGCCATCCTTGAACGCCCGGATATCGCCGGTCGCCCGATCGATCGTAACCGTGATATCGCTTTCGGGATTCTGGATGCCGAAATGCTTTCGGGCGGCCGACACCATCGCCGATTCCAAATCCAGAAATATCGACTCTTTGTCGATATTTTTATCCCGAGCGATATTGTCCACGATCCGTATCAATTCCTGATTCATGATCCCTTGTTCCCTTTAACAATAAAAAAAGTGGAACCCTTCAGGATACCACTTTCATCCGCACCCATCTCGGCGGTCGAACAAGCCCGGAATCGCCGATCAAACCATGATCGGATCCTCCAGCCGCCCATTCAACGGATGCAGCATCCCTGAAGTATCTAAAAAACGCCGTTTCATCGACATAGGCGCAAAAAGACAGTGCCGCAACAACTTGGGCCTACCCAACGAATGCACTGTACAACAATCCTATCATCATCTTGCACCTTCCACGAACTCATTTCCCGTTTCCGAACATAGCCATTATAGACGGAAATTTCTTCCTGTCAACCAGTTAGGGTAAAAATGTTACAAAAAGCCGTAAATTATCCACCCTCTATGGAAACGCCCCGGCAGGTGCAAAATCGAGAATCAGTTTGTGGTTTTGGACCTGGACTCCCGTCAGTCGGATAAACCGCTTATACGGCGGAACGGGAAAAACAGGGTCAAAAGGGGTATTTTTCAGGAAGGCCGCAGCGGTATCCCGAACCCACGGGTCCTTGTAGAATTGCATCTGGTGGTCAAAAATCTTGCCTCCAATAGCCCTGGCAGGTCCGGTAATATTGATGGCTCCGGCTTTGATTTTGAGCAAATTCAGCCACAAATTTCCCTGTTCATCTATTTTCGGCTGCGCAATCATGCTGACGATGACCGGAAAACCGACATCAACGGCCCCCATCAGATAGATGGTGTCCTGGGCAAAGACGATGGAGGGAGCTGAAAAGGTCACCCCATTGAGGTTGATCGGCCAGGACCAACCGAGGTTTTGTTCCTGGACGATGATTTCGTTAAGACCCGTCTGATCCACAATAATCCGGAATGGTTTATCGAGTTGAATCTGATTGTTGAAGCTGGGGGCGAGTTCATGGGTCAGGTAGGAACTGACTTCCTGGTTGGATTGCTGGGGAATGGGATGATATTCCGGGGGTCGGGCCGTAAACAGCTTCAACAGGATCAGGACGGCCACCACCGGAATTCCGATGAGGGACACGATGATCCATATCCTTCGCGATCGTGTTCGTTTTGGTTTCAATTTCGTCGATCCGTCAAAATGCATCTTGATTTAACCGGGTTTGAGATTATAGTGGTTTGTTGGCGTGAGGAAAGTTTTTTCCGCGGGAGTCCCTCTTTTCCGGCGGAAGTCCAGGGAGAATGATCGGATCATTCAGAAAGGGATACATGTGACTATGCATTTTGGCGACCGCCTTTGTGAAGCGGTGAAAAGCAAGAATACGCCGTTGATCGTCGGACTTGATCCGGTTTATGGCCGGCTTCCGGCGGCCATTCGGGAACATCGCGACATGAACGACGAAAACGATCTCGACGCGTCCGTGGATGCGATCTTCAGTTTCAGCACCAAGGTTCTGCGGATCGTGGCGCCGCTGGTTCCGGCAGTCAAGATCAATATCGCATACTTCGAGAGGTATCTGTGGGAAGGACTGGAGACCTATTACTCCTTGATCGCGGAGGCTGACGAACTCGGTCTGGAAGTGATTGGAGACGTCAAGCGAGGCGATATCGGTCACACGGCCGAATGTTATGCGCAGGGACATCTCAAGAATCCGGAGTTTGCGGAACTGGAGGATGTCCTGACGCCGGATGCGATCACGATCAATGGGTTCGCCGGAGCTGACGGAATCCTGCCGTTTGCGGAACTGGCCGACAAGGAAGGCAAGGGCGTGTTTGTGTGGGTTCGGGCCAGCAATCCCTCGGCAGCGGTCTTGCAGGATTTCGCCGATGCCAACGGGACCAGGATGTATGAGAAACTGGCCCAGATTGTTTCACAAGTCGCCGGCGAAAACGGACGGATCGGAACGACAGGGTACAGCAATATCGGTATGGTTATCGGCGGAACCAGTCCCGAAACCACGACAGCTCTTCGCCAGAAATATCCGAATCTGTGGATCCTGGTTCCGGGATACGGCTCACAGGGCGCCACAGCCGCCGATTGCGTGCGATTCTGCAAGCCGGATGGAACCGGCGCGTTGATTAACGCCTCGCGATCGATCTTGTACGCCTTTGAGGACGCCAAGTACGCCGGCAAGTTCGGCAATAACTGGGAAAAATGCATCGAGCAAGCCGCCATCGACGCCAAGATGGAATTCGCGAAGGCCTTGCACGGTTGAGAATTGATCCATCGATGGATCAGAGATGATATGGATCGCGGATTCTTTGCGGGTAAACGAATTCTGGTCATGGGCCTGGGGCGATTCGGGGGCGGGCTGGATTCGGTGATCTTTGCGGCCCGGTTGGGTCGCCAGGTCATCGTCACGGATTTGGCTAACGAAACCGACTTGGCCGCTCCGATGAAGGCCCTGCAGGGATTTGACAACATTCGCTATCATCTCGGCGGCCACCGGGAAGAAGACTTCGGACCCGAGGGTGCCGACATCGTCGTCGTCAATCCGGCCGTGACCCCGGAGAATCCATTTGTTCGGATCGCGGAAAAGGCCGGCAAGCAGATTACCTCGCAGTTGGAAATTTTCTTTGAGTTGTGTCCGGCCCGAATCGTCGGCATCACCGGCTCCAACGGCAAAAGCACCACGACCACACTGACCTCGCACCTGTTGGAAGCGGGTGTCGGCCAATCGGGGGTTGGATACCAGCGCGTCTGGCTGGGCGGTAATATCGGCAACAAGCCCCTTCTGGAAATTCTGGATCAGATCGAGCCAGCGGATGTGGTGGTTCTGGAGCTGAGCAGCTTTCAGTTGGAACAACTGGCGCGGATTCGTCGCGCTCCGCAAGCGGCGATCATCACCAACCTGACGCCCAATCATCTGGACCGGCATGGAACCTTCGAGGCCTACTGCCGGGCAAAGGAAAACATTTTCATTCATCAATCGCTCAATGCTTCCCATCCGGCCTTGAGTGTGTTCAATGCCGAAGATCCGGTTACGCAGGGCTGGTTCGAAAAATACCAGGTCCAAACAGGCCGTCTGTGCAGGACCTTCTGTCCGGCGGATGTTCCGGCCGATCTGGCCGAGGTCTTCGTGCTGGCCGGACCCGCCAACCGTGCGAATCTGGCGGCGGCGCTGGCGGTGGCGGAATATTTCGGCGTGGCGAAGGATCGTATCCACAAAGCCGTCGCAAGTTACCGCGGACTGCCGCATCGGCTGGAATTGGTGGCCCGGCGAAAGGGCGTTGGTTGGTACGACGACTCCAAAGCAACCACGCCAATCAGTTCCATTGCGGCTCTTGAGGCATTCGACTGTCCGGAGATCCTCATCGCCGGCGGGTACGACAAACACATCCCTTTCGACGAATTCGGCAAGGTCATCGCCCGTAAAGTCAAGGCGGCCATCCTGATCGGCCAGACGGCCGACAAGATCGACGCCGCCATCGCGGCCGGACGAACAGTCGATAGTCGAGTCGAGGTCCACCGAACCAGAACTCTCCAGGAAGCGGTCCAGTTGGCCGATCGGCTCAGTCGTCCAGGCGATGTCGTCCTGCTCAGTACCGCCTGCGCCAGTTATGACATGTTCCGTCATTACGAGCATCGGGCGGCGGTCTTCCGCGAGTCGATCGAGGCCCTCGACGCCTGATTATGGGACGCGCCGGAAACTTTTTTTCACCGGCCTGTTCGATCGTGTTCGGGTTTGTCGAGCCACCCCCAAGTCGATTCGAAAATTCCAGTATCAGTTCTGGCACTTCACATTTATGGGAGATTTGCGCTGCGTTCGATTAAGTGACCCTTCAGTTCTTCCGATACGGTGGGCGGAAAGACAATCTTTTGGGAGAACGAAAATCATGAAGGCGGAAAGTGAACGCAGGCGGGAAAGACGGCTCCGGTACAACTGGCCGATTTGGTTTTCCGAAAATTTCAGTTCGCTGTTGACGCAGGGGCAGATGGTGGACCTGTCCAGTTCTGGCGCCGCGTTTACTTGCTACTCCGACCGTTGTCCCGATGCCGGCGAGAAGATCACTGCCCGATTCAGCGTTCCGCGATACGGTGAGAATGATTCTTTCGACATGGAGAATTTCATTCGTGACGGCCGGATCTGCCGAATCGACGAGATCACGCCTTTCGTTCGTCGCGTGGCGGTACAGTTCGGCGAGCCATTGCCGTTCAGGCCGGGCGAGAACGCCGACGACGAAGCGGTGATGACCGAAGACACCTTCAAAATCGACGAATCGGCCCATTCGGTCGCCGTCAACTGATTCCAATTGGTTTTGAATATTCCCACAGACACAGTCGGGGAGGGCGTGTCTGGTTTTTTTGCGCCCTTTTCAACCGGTACAATCTATCGTATGATACCCCATCATGCTGACAAAGGGATTAGTCCAGATCTACACCGGGGACGGTAAGGGTAAGACCACGGCCGCCATCGGACTGGCGGTGCGCGCGGCCGGGCAGGACCTGCGGGTCTTGTTCTGCCAATTTCTCAAACCCGAGAATCTGGATTTGGGCGAACGAAATATCCTGGAGACAATCCCGAACATCACCCTGCGAATCATCGATCACCCCTGGGACATGCGATCGTCTTTGAAAGATCCGATCATCGTCGAGCAGACGCGGAATATTATCCACAAAGCTTTTGCAACAATCGCAGCCGAAATCAAACGGTACGACCTGATCATTCTCGATGAGATCGTCTTTTGCTTCAGTCAACGACTGGCCGACATCGAAGATCTCCGACGCTTGTTCATGCAACGCGGGCCGAATACCGAAATCGTTCTGACCGGCCGTGGAGCCACGGAAGAACTGATCGCGATGGCCGATCTGGTGACGGAGATGAAAGCCGCCAAACACCCTTTCGATTCCGGAACGCCGGCGCGAAGGGGAATCGAATATTGAGTTTCAGAAGGAAACACACGGTATGAAAACGGTGGCGGCTATTCTCTGTGCGGCGGGAGCCAGTAAACGATTCGGAGGCAACCGAAAAAAGCCCTTTGTGAATGTGGATGGGCGTGCGGCGTTTTTGCGGAGCGTGGATTTGTTCGCCGACCGCAAGGATGTCAAACAGATCCTGCTGGCGATTTCGCCGGACGATGAGGAAACGGTCAAGGTGGTCTGGGGCGCGCATCTGACCTTCGGCGGCGTCAAGATCTGCCACGGCGGAACGGAACGCTGCCAAACCATCGCCAGGGCGATGGAATGGGTCAAGCCCGAGATCGACCTGATCGCCGTGCACGACGCCGCCCGGTGCTGCCTGACGGCCGACTGGCTGGACGCTGTGATCGAGCTGGCCGGTAAGACCGGAGCGGCCATGCTGGCCTGCCCGGTGGTGGCAACCCTCAAGCGGGTGGTCAATGGCCAGATTGTCGAGACGATCGACCGCAGTGACCTCTACGAAGCCCAGACTCCGCAGGTCTTCGACGCCAATCTGCTGCGAAGGGCCTATAAAAACCTGGATCAGTACCCGCCGGCAAAGGTCAGTGACGATAGTCTTCTGGTCGAGGCGCTGGGGCAAAAGGTCTCCGTCGTAACGACAGATCATTCGAATATCAAGATCACGACGAAGAACGATATTCCGATTGCCGAGGCCATTCTTCATTCCCGGCCCAAACCCAAACCTGATGGTCCGATCGGGCCGTATGTCGAGGCCCAATGGTAGGCCGGAAAAGTGTGCCTGAACCCTTGACAGGGTTTGGGAAGATGATATCGTGGTGAACTGGATTGGAGAATTCCGCTATGGCTATGGAAAGGATTTGACAATGGCGAGAATAGGATGTCTTGCGGTGGTTTCCATGATCGTGTGGACTCTTGCGGGATGCGAGGAGCCCATTAAGGACGATGCCCGGTTTCATTTGGATCCGGAGATGACGGCCAAGGCAACCGGCGAAGGATTCGCCACGCCGGAAGCGGCAGAAGTGGATATGGTCGAGACTCTTGCGGCCAGCCGTACGCAGTATCGGGCCAATCTTGAAGCCCTTCAGAAATATTATTTGTCCAAGGGCAATGTCATCAAGCGGCAGTGGACGGAAAAGGAACTCAAGATGCTCGGCGAGATGCCACAGTATCGGTATCTGTCGGCACCGGAGTCGGTGATGACCAAGCTCAAGGCCACCGACTCGATCGAGGGAGCCGACGAACTGTACGCTAGCGCGATGAAGGCGTACAACTCGCGATTCCTGTTTCTGTTTGTCGATGCGTCCAAGTATCGGCTGGCGCTGAACCGGTTCAACCTGCTGCTGAGCCAGTATCCCACCAGCGACAAGGCCGACGACGCCGCGTATCGCTGCGGGACGATCTACGAATACTTCGGCGATTACGAAATCGCCGCGCCCTGTTATCAGCGGGCGTATCAGTGGAACGAATATACGCCCTATCCGGCGCGGTATCGGGCGGCACTCCTGCTGGATGATAAACTGCACATGCGAGCGGAAGCGACAACCTTGTATCAGTTGGCCCTGGAAAAAGAGTCTCTGACGAAAGAGGAACGAGAGCAGGTCGAGGAACGGATTGCAGAATTGACCCGAGCTGTCGGTACGGTACCTCCGGCCTCAACGAAATAGTGCGGACGATTTGTATTTGATTGTACAGGGATCCGCTCCCGGTCGGGGGCGGATCCCTTTTGCATGGTCATAGGACAATGGATTTGGAATCCTCCATTCGGGAAACGATTGAATCACTGGCTCTGGTTTCCAGGGGCGACCGCGTGTTACTGGCGGTATCCGGCGGCGTTGATTCCGTTGTAATGGCGGCGGTATTCCAGCAGATTCAGTCCCTCCATCCGGTCTGTCGGGATTTCGTAATCGGTCATGTGAATCATCATCTGCGGGGTGATGAATCGGATGAAGATGAACAATTCGTCCGCCAACTCGCCAAACAATGGAATCTGCCCGTACAGGTTCGCTCCGTCGATGTCGCCGAAAGACGACGATCGCATAAACAATCGATGGAGACGGCCGCACGGGAACTCCGGCTCAATGCTCTGGCGGAAATCGCCATCGAAACCGGATGCCATCGAATTGCCACGGCCCATCACGCCGATGACCAGGTCGAAACGATGATTCATCGTCTCCAGCGAGGGACAGGGTTTCGGGGCCTGTGCGGAATTGCCCCGATTCGATCTCTGGACACCGGATTGTTGTTCATTCGCCCGATGTTGAATGTTTCTCGCGCCGAGATTCTCGATTTTGCCGGCAAGTACGGCCTGTCCTGGCGCAAGGATTCGTCCAATGTATCGATTGACTATACTCGCAATCGAATTCGTCATCTCCTGTTGCCGGAACTGGTTCGAATGAATCCGCGACTCCCCGATCAGTTTCGGGAATTAGCCGGACATTGTCGGCGGTTTCAGCAAAAGGTGGAAGACGAATGCGAGCAAGTGCGCTCTCGGGTTATTCAATCTCGACATTCCGAGCAAACGATTCTCCATCGAGATACCCTGGTCATTCTTCCGGAACCCGTCCGCGTGGAGTTGCTTCGACAATCGCTGGCAGAACTGGGCTGTGGCGAGCAGAATCTGGGGATTCAACAATTCCGCTCGTTACACCGGCTGATGCAGGGACCTCCGGGGCGAAGTCTGAATCTGCCCGGGGGTTTCTGTGCCCGGACGGATTCATCAACCCTGATTCTGTGCCGCGGGCCCTTCGGGTCTTTCCTTTCGGCGGTGAAAGAGGATGGCGTGGCAATTCCGATCCCCGGCAAGATTGCATTCGGCCGCTTTGAGATCGAATCGCAAACCCTGAATCGCGATGAATGCGATTGTGCAACTTTCTTCGAGACCAAGCCGCCCACAATCGAATGGTTTGACCTGGATCGGATCGTTCCTCCATTACGGATTCGGCGCCGCCGGCCGGGCGACCGATTTGTCCCGCTGGGCCAGACGGAGGAAAAAAAGATCGGCAAGTTTCTCACCGCCCAAAAAACCTCCGATGGTCTGCGCCGTCGCATTCTGATCGTCGAGGATACTCGTCAAATCCTCTGGGTCGCCCCTCTGCGGATCAGTGAGGTCGCCCGGATCCGGCCGCAGACACGGCGGATCGTCGAAATTTCGGTTCGGTTGGTTCCCGGTCACCCCGCGTAATCATCGAATCCCGCTTTGACCCGCTGCACCTTCATCGGTATAATATCGTTTTACGGAACATTCTCATGCAGGAACTACTGGCGGTACTGTTGACAGTTCTGATTCTTCTGATGGCGGCGATCCTGATCGTCATGCTGCGTCAGATGAAAAGCGGAGTTGGTCTGCGCGAAGAAATGGTCCGCCAGAGTACCTCTGTCGGCTCTCTCCAGCAACAACTCGAATCCATCCGCGGCTCGCAGGAGAAGACCGGCCAGTCGCTGGAGCAGAACCTTCGTTTCGGACAAGAGCACATGGGCCAGTACCTCAAGACCACCCAGGAAACCCTGGCCAAACTCAACGACCAGCTCGGGCAACTCCGCGCCGGAAGCGAGCAAATCCTTCGTCTCGGCCAGGATGTCCGCGGCCTGCAGGATATCCTCAAGAGTCCCAAGCTCCGTGGCCAACTGGGAGAATATTCGCTGGAACGACTGCTGGGCGAGGTTCTGCCCTCGGACAGTTTTTCGTTACAGCACACCTTCTCCAACGGCAAGCGGATTGACGCCCTGATCCGGATGGCCGGTTATTCTGTCGGTATCGACGCCAAGTTCCCCCTGCCGGCATTCGAGGAGACGATCAAAGCAACCACCGACGAAGACCGGTCCCGTCTTCGCCGCAAGTTCTATGGCGACTGCGTCAAACACATCGACAAGATCGCCGCCGACTACATTCAGCCCGCCGAAAAAACGCTGGATTTCGCCCTGATGTATATCCCGGCGGAGAATGTGTATTATGAAACGATCATCCGATATGATGATGACAAGACCGATCTTCGGGAGTATGCCCTGCAAAAGAAGGTAATTCCGGTATCGCCCAATTTGTTATATGCTTACCTGATGACGGTGGCGATGGGGTTGCACGGACTGCAGATCGAGCAGCAGGCCGACCAGATTCGCAAGAACCTGCAATCCGTTTGGGTCGGCTTCCAGGCGTTCTTCGACGAGTGGAGCACCCTCGGTGGTCATCTGCAAAAAGCGATGGGAAAATTCAACGAGGCCAATGGGCGACTCGTCAAGTTCCAACAGCAACTGGAACAGATTCGGACCCGGCAGGATTTGCCCGAATCGAACCCACAATAAACGAGAAAGGAATGGTTTCACGAAATGCGTACGCTGCGATTGATCGTAATTCTGTCCCTGATCGGATTGAACGCCTCGATTGGCATCGCCCGCGTCGTTTCCAGTCCCGACGGGAAGGTTCAGGCGGACCTCTACACCAATGACGCTGGACGATTATGTTTGCGGTTGGTTCGCGGCAGTACACCTATCCTCGACGAGTCACCGCTGGGAATTACCGTCAATGGCACCGACTTCGGCAACGGGGTTCAAATCACCTCCATCGAACACGAAGCCATCCAGGAGACATATCCGTGGAGGGGCGTTCATGCGGTGGCCGTGAATAACTGCAATAGCGCCGTCGCCTCGGTGAGTCATTCGGCCAGTAAATTGCAGTACACCGTCGAGCTCCGCGTGTTCAATGACGGGATCGGCTATCGGCATGTGATTCCCGGAACCGAGGAACGTACCGTACAGGGCGAAAGCAGTTCGTGGAATGTCGTCGCCGGCAGCCAGGTCTGGTTTCATAGCAAGACCGGCAACTATGAGGGATATTATACCCGACAGAAACCCGAACAGATTCCCGCCGGAACCGTGATGGCCTTTCCGATCGTCGTCGAACTGGCCGACGGAACGCTGGCAGCGTTTACCGAGGCGGGATTGCTGGCTTATAGCGGCATGACGCTGAAGGCATCCGGCACGACACTCCTGTCGGCCGTGTTTGAGGACGACGCCGAAGGGTGGAAGGAAACCGGCGAGTTCCGTACGCCCTGGCGCGTAACCATGACCGGTCCGGACCTCAACTCGTTAGTCAACAGCGACATCGTCCACAACCTCTGTCCTCCTCCGGACGCAACGATGTTCCCGCAGGGTTTTAGCACGCCGTGGATTCGGTCGGGTCGGGCCTTGTGGAACTGGTGGTCCGACAGCTCGCTGGATCAGGCCCAACAAAAGGAATGGGTCGATAAGACCGCGGAACTGGGTTTCGAGTTCTATCTGGTCGATGCCGGATGGGAGAAGGCCTGGGAACTTCCCGAAAAGAACAAATGGGCAGCCCTCAAAGAACTGTGCGAGTATGCCAAAGGCAAAAATGTCGGCATTCATGTGTGGAAGCATTGGAGCGGGATCGAAAAACAGGAACAACGGGAGGAGTTTTTCCGCCTTTGTGCCGAGGCAGGGGCCGTCGGGATCAAGATCGACTTTATGGATAGTGAATCCCGCCAGCGCATCCGATTCTATACCCAAACCCTGATCGATGCGGCCGAGTACAAGCTGATGATCAACTTTCACGGCGCCAACAAGCCCACCGGCGAACCGCGGACCTATCCCAACGAGATGACCCGTGAAGGAATCCTGGGTCTGGAATACAACAAGTGGTCGGATATCCCACCCAGCCATTATGCAACTGTTCCGTTCACGCGTTATCTGGCCGGACACGGGGATTTCACGCCGTGCACCTTTACTCCGGAAAAACTCAAGGGGACGACCGCCGCCCTGCAACTGGCCAGCACAATCGTGTTCACCTCGCCCCTGATGCACTGGGCCGATCATTGGAGGTTTTATGTCGGCAGCCCGGTCGTGGAGGTCATAAAACAGATTCCGACGGTCTGGGACGAAACCCTGGTCCTGCCCGGCAGCAAGCTTGGCGAGCTGGCCGCATTTGCCCGGCGGAGCGGCGACAAGTGGTTCATCGGCATCCTCAACGGCGGGGGTAAGACGCAGTATAACCTGATCCTGGCTTTTCTTCCCAAACCGCAGTATGACGCGATTCTGGTCTCGGATGTCGCGGGCAAATCCGCCGAGATGGCTGTCGATCGGATCGTCCTTGACAAAGGCGCACCTCGCGCGATCAACCTGGAAGCCGGAGGCGGTTTTGTGGCGATTCTGACGCCCAAGCCGTAACGCCATGTGGAGAATGGGGCAGGATCTTGTCGGCGTCCTCCTTGTACTGTCGGTTGGATGGATCCTCGGGTATCGCAGCTCTCGAAGTGGGCGATGGTGGATTCTTGGATATGCGTTTCCAGTCGGTTTGTTGTTTCTGATCGGGCTCCTTCGCCATTTTCCAACCCTTTCTCTGTTGCCCGTTTTTGGGTGGATACTGAGCGGACGAAATGAGTATTTTATCCTGGCCGTGATCGTTTCGGTCCTGTTTGGAAATCTGATCCCGCGAATTCCGCAATTGCGTTTGAAGATTCTGGTCGCGATCTTCATGATCATCGCAGGGCTCTATTATTGCGTCAGCCCTTTTGTTCTGCCCATGATTTTGTATCGATCGCATCAGCGGCTTCAGACGGTAATCGATCACGCGGGGGTCTGCATTCAGCAAACGCATTACACCTGCGGACCGGCAGCCGCCGTAACGGCCCTGAAATGCCTGGGGGTCGAGGCGCAGGAGGGCCTTCTGGCCATTCAGGCCTATAGCAGTCCCGTATCGGGCACTCCGGAGGATTGGCTCTGCCGAGCGATCGAATCCCTGTACGGAGAACAGGGAGTTCGGTGTCAGACCCGGTCTTTTGATTCGATCGACCCCCTTCGAGATCTATGTCCCGTCATCGCTGTTGTGGGGTATGCTCCTCTGGTGGATCATTACATCACGCTTATGGAATTTCGTGACGATGTTATTGTTGCCGGCGATCCCGCTGTTGGGTTACAATATCTACCCTATGAAGACTTTCAGAAACGCTGGCGTAATATTGGGATCGTGGTCAAGCGAGAAACATCCACTCACACGAATGAGGAGAAGACATTATGATCAGACAATGGAAATCCGTTCAAATGACCCGTTTGTTCGTAGTCGCGATTGGATTGTTCACAACCGCTTCTCTTCTCGCCCAGACTCTTCCGCAGGAAACACCCGAACAGTACCAGCAGCGGATGGCCTGGTGGCAACAGGCCCGTTTCGGGATGTTCATCCATTGGGGTCCGGTCAGCTTGAAGGGGACGGAGATCGGCTGGTCGCGCGGGGGCGAGCGCCGCGGTACCGGAGGCAAAGGCGAGATCCCCGTAGAGGAATACGACAATCTCTATAAGCAGTTTAATCCCGTCCGGTTCAACGCACAGGAATGGGTGGCGCTGGCACAGGATGCGGGGATGAAGTATCTGGTCTTCACGACACGGCATCACGACGGTTTTTCGATGTTCGACAGCGCTCTGACCGACTACAAGATTACCCGTTCCCCGTTTCATCGAGATGTCGTTCGCGAGCTGGCCAATGCCTGCCATCAGGCCAATTTGCGGTTGGGTTTCTACTATTCCCCGCCCGATTGGCATCACCCGGACTAC
The DNA here is from genome assembly GCA_012517095.1 of Phycisphaerae bacterium. GTDB lineage: Bacteria > Planctomycetota > Phycisphaerae > Sedimentisphaerales > Anaerohalosphaeraceae > FEN-1350. The sequence goes on from JAAYVQ010000078.1 coordinate 31,403, forward strand.
CGAACGGCCAACCACGCCCGCTTCCTTGAATATTTTCACGGTCAGATCAAAGAACTATGTTCTAACTACGGTCGGCTGGATATCCTCTGGTTCGACGGCCTGGGCGGCACGGCCAAGGATTGGGACAGCGAAAAGCTTTTTCCGATGATTCGTTCGCTTCAGCCGCAGATTATCATTAACAACCGCGCTGGTTTGCCCGCCGACCATGACACGCCCGAACAGGAGATCGGCAAATTCCAGAATACCCGCCCGTGGGAAAGCTGTATCACCATCTGTAACCAGTGGGCCTGGAAGCCGGACGACACAATGAAGTCGCTCAAGCAATGCCTCGAAACTCTGGTCCGCTGCGCCGGCGGCGACGGAAATCTGTTGTTCAATGTCGGCCCGATGCCTGACGGCCGGATCGAGCCCCGCCAGGCCGACCGCCTCCGTGAGATGGGCGCCTGGCTGCGGCAGTATGGCAAGAGTATCTATTCGACTCGCGGCGGCCCCTATAAACCCGGACCGTGGGGCGCAGCAACATTCCGAGAAAACCGCGTCTTCGTTCACATCCTCCAGTGGAAGGAAGACAAGCTGACCCTGCCCCCCCTGCCATGTAAGGTCACCGGCTCGTCCCTGATGACCGGGGGAAAACATACCTTCAAACAGACGGACGAAGCGATTGAAATCGAAGTCGATCCCCGGGATCGGCAGGACATCGATACAATCGTCGTACTCGACCTGGACAAGCCCGCCAATATCATTACCCCGATCGGAATCCGTTCGGCCTCGTTGGCTTCAGGAAAACAAGCGACAGCGTCGAATATCTTTCAAAACAGCTCGGTTCATAGTCCCGACAAGGCCTTCGACGATGACGACGCCACTCGTTGGGCCACCGATGCCGGGACTCATCAGGCCTGGCTTCAGGTCGATCTTGGCAGGCCCGTTGGCTTCAATCGTGTCATCATCAACGAGGCCTATGCCGGCCGGATTCAGAAATTCCAACTCCAGCGGCTGGAAGGTGAAACCTGGAAAACCTTCTTCGAGGGTACGACCGTCGGCGAAAAGGGTGAGTTCAAGTTCGAGCCCGTCACTGCCCAACAGGTTCGGTTCAACATCCTCGAAGCCACCGAAGGCCCGACGATCTGGGAATTTCATATTCTGCCAGCGGAAAAAAAATAACGCTTTGTCGGACTTCACCGATCGGAATTCGACCTCAACCCAAAGTCAGCGGATCGGCCAGACCTGAAGGGCCTCGAGGGACATCGTCCCTTCTTCGGCAACCAGTGAGATATTCTGGTCAGCCGGATCGGCCTGAATGACGGCGGTGATACAGACCCGGCCATTCACGGCATAAACCTCCAGAACGGAATTGTCGAGGAAGACATGTAGCGTCTGGACGGAGTCAGGTTCGATCCCCTTCTCCGCGATCTTGTTGCCCACGGATAATTTTCCTGATTCGGCATCGATCACAATCGGTATGCCCTTGGAACCGTCGGCGGCACATCGAACGGCCAGGCCGAATTGTCCTTTTTGTCCCGGACGAAACCGCAGAACCGCCTCTAAGCAATCACCGGCGAAATCCGGAACAATCCATCGACTGTCCGAGATCTGACGCTCTTCGATTCGAATGCCTCGACCCCGCAGTTGCTTCAATCCGTCAACCGGAGTCTGTACCAGTTGCCCTTGCGGATCCAGGGACAACATCCGTGGGAGAGTCAAACATCCATTCCAGCCCTTTCCTACCGGAAAACCGCGGACCCAACCCCACATGATCCGCCGCCCCTGCGGATCTTCCAGACAATTGGGGGCGTAGTAGTCGCCGTAATCCATCGTCCCCTGCGACTGCGGGGTAAATTTGCAGGTTTTGGCGTCGAACTGGCCGACATAGTACCGCACTGTGCCATGGGGCGAATAAACCAGCACCCATTTACCCTGCAAGGGGAACAGGTTCGGGCATTCCCAGTTACCCTCGGTTCCTTCAAAGCCGATCCCGCGATAGGTCCACTGCGTCAACTCGGCGTTCCGGGCTTCATACACGAAGATCGCGCCTTTGCCGCCCTTGGGATGTCCGCCGACCACCATGAAATTTTTCCCCTCGGCCTTAAAAACAAACGGGTCTCGCCAATCGTCGATTTGTTGTCCGCCGTGATCGGCCAAGGTCAGGATCGGATTGGCCGGATGTTTCTTCCAGACGAACAGTTCGTCGTCTTCGGGGACCGCGGCCCAAATCTCCGGCGCCCGCTTGTCGCCGATCGAAGTATAGATCAGGATTGGCCGGCCGGACCCGTCGATCGCCGCACAGCCGCTGAAGCAGTGATCCTCGCCTTTTTCCTTCGACGGCCACAGCGCAATCGGCAGGTGTTCCCATTGGACCAGGTCTCGGCTTCGGGCATGACCCCAATGCATGTTTCCCCACTGGTCACCGTAAGGGTTATGCTGATAGAAGATATGGTAGTAATCTTTGTACCAGATCGGGCCGTTGAGGTCGTTCATCCACTGGGCTGGGGGATGAAAATGAAACACCGGCCGAGCTGGATCCGCCTCGGCCTTGGCCACCGCCGCCTTGACCGCCGCCATCGGCTTTTGAATTTCCGGGGGCAGTTTGGACTCAGTGGCGTCTGTCTCACCAAATGCTGACCCGCATAATCCACAGGCCATCCATATCAGAACAATTCTCTTCATGTTTTCGCCCTTTTCAGTACTGAAAATCAACAAATTCGAGAGAAACCTGATGGTATCGTTTTCCGGCCGTCTCGGCAAGGCCCTCTTGAGGATGATGGAACCCCAGACCAGCAGGATCAGTCCATGAATTTTCCGGATTTTTTTTGACATTTTATCCGATCTATGGTGTAGTGGTATCGTGTTACAGGAGGCCGCCTTTGGATCCCTCAAGGCGACATCTGGTCAAAAAACGAGGGATCACGCATGACAGGTCGCAGGACCTGGGGAGTTTTTCAGTGGAAACTGGTGTTGTAAAGTGGTTTAACGCGAAAAAAGGTTTTGGTTTCATCACCCCGGATTCGGGCGGCGAGGATCTGTTTGTCCATTATTCCAATATTGCTGGCTACGGCTTCAAGTCGCTGCAGGATGGACAGCGGGTTTCCTACGAGTCCGCTCAAGGTAAGAAAGGTAAGGAGGCAACCAAGGTTAAGGCCGTCTAAGAGTTCACTCGAAGACCCCCCAAAGGCCTCGGAAATGCGAGGCCTTTTTTATTGCGCTGCCTGCCCGCTTGCTTCCTATCGGATGGCGCGTTACAGTACGCTGACTTGAACACGGAAACCGATGGAGCGAGAACACCGTATGAATCTGTTTGACAAGATCTGTTCGGTCCCGGCGTTTATCCTGGGAATCATATTTTTGTTTTTGGGGGTCCTGGGGTTGTTCAAGGGCTGCCATGCAAATTTTACTCTCCCGCCGATTCTGGGAATCATTCCCGCGTTGGTCGGATGGGGTATCATTCGAGCCGTCTGGGTAGCGTGGAAAAAACCAGCGATTCGGTCCGGCGCTACTTCTTTAGGAGAAAACAATCATGTCCAATCCTTCGAAGGCCCAACAGGCCGCGGACCTGCATAAGCAGGGATTCAATTGTTGTCAGTCGATCGTACTGATTTACGGTCCTCAATTCGGCCTGACCGCCGAGCAATGCGCCAAAGTCGCCGCGGGATTCGGCGGCGGCATCGGGAGAATGGGGAAAATCTGTGGCGCTCTGTCGGGTGTGATACTCGTTCTGGGCATGAAATTCGGCGCCACCGACGCCAAAGACAAGACCACCAAAATGAAGACCTATCAAAAGGTCGCCCTGGCGGCGGAACGGTTCAAACTCCGCTGCGGTTCGCTGGAATGTTGCGATCTGCTCGGATTCGATCTGTCCAAGCCGGAGGGAGCCCTGCGGGCCCAGGAACCCGGCGCGTTCGACAAGTGTGCCGATTTTGTTAATGACGCCGCCGAGATCCTCGAAGAACTGTTATCACAGGAGTAACCATTTTCGGAGATGACGACCATGCCCATCAAGAAACACATCGTCTTCGGCGTTCACATCACCGAGCGACTTAAGCACGTCGATTCCGTTCAGCGCCTGCTCAGCCAGTACGGCTGCAATATCAAGACGCGGCTGGGACTTCACGAAGCGGGCGAAAATTTCTGTTCACCCAACGGCTTGTTGCTTCTGGAAATGGTCGGCGACGAGAAGACCTGCATGGAATTGGCCGACAAGCTCGCCGTCATCGAGGGCGTCGAGGTCCAGAAGATGATCTTTGATCATCC
>JAAYVQ010000481.1 GCA_012517095.1 Phycisphaerae bacterium
CAAGATGCCCTGGTCCCCCGAGCCCAGGAAAAACTCCACAATCCCCGCAGCGCCTCCGCCAAATTCCGCTGGGCTGTCAAACCGACTTCCTAAGCCATTTTCAGGAATTCGACGGATCAAATTATTTCCCTCCCGGTTGCGCAAACCCCGCCGGTTCGTCTATAATGATAAAGGCCTGGAAGTGAGTTCGCGGGAGGTACCCATTCGTTGGATCTTATACGGCAACAACTTCTCGATCTCTTGGATCGCTCGGGCGCCAAGCTGTACGCCATGCTGACGCGACTGACACTGTGTCAGGATGTCGCCGATGACCTGCTGCAGGAGCTCTTTATCAAGCTGGACCGTGCTGCGCGAACCGAAACAGTTCACGATTGGGAATCCTACGCCCGCCAAGCCGCGATACACCTGGCCTTCGATTGGTGGCGCCGCCAAAAACGGGCCGGCCCCTCGCTGGACGCCGTGCCGACGCCTGCCTGCGACGAACTCTCACCTCTGGGCCGATTGGTGCGGGATGAGCAGATCCAGGAAATCCTGGCCCGGATCGGACAGTTGAACGGGTCGGCCCGTCAGGCCTTCGTCCTGCGATACATCGAGCAGGAATCCTACGAATCCATCGCCGCTTCCATGAACAAAACCCCCCATCAGGTTCGCGCCTTGTGTGCCAAAGTCATGCAGTGGTTGCGTAACCAGATGGGCGAAAGCGATGCCCCTTGTCCGCGAAAGGATCCAGACCATGCCGCCCAACAATGAGTCCGAGATTCGCCGGCGCTTGAACATGCTGGCCGAGACGGGCCCCGAAGCACAAGCCGCTCAGCAGGCCTTGGACCGCGTGCGTCGTTTTCTGTCCACAGAGCAACCCCAAACCAAACCGTCATCAACTGTTCTGTGGAGACAAATCATGAAAAAGGTTACCCCCTTTGCGGTCGCTGCGGGAATTCTTGCGGCCGCCTTTGTTCTGTTCAATCCGTTCCGTGGTTCGACGCTCCGAGCCGAGGATATTATCAAACAGCTTGAACAGATTCAGACCGTCACCTACAAAGCCAGGATGGCCTTCAAGGGCGTCGGCGGACTTCCCCCCGATCAGACCCTGACCGCCATTTCGCAAATCCAGCTGGACTACAACCGGGGTCTCCGGATGGATTCACAGGTGAACAAAGCGGGCAAAATCGAAAAGACCATTGGATGTGTTCAATTCGACAAAGGACTAATCACCACCATTTTACCCAATCAAAAGCGATACCTGCGTTTGACATTGACCGAGGAACTGCGGAGAAAAATGGAAACCGAAAACGGCGACCCTCGGACTCTGCTTGGGCATCTGATGGAATCCGAATACACCTCCCTCGGCCGTAAAACCATCGATGGCGTCGAGGTCGAAGGGATCGAAGTGGTCAATCCCAAATCCGCCGGCCAATGGATGTGGGCTGGAACTGTGGACCAAACGCGAATCCGGGTTTGGGTCAATCCCGACACCAAACTGCCGATCCGTTGTGAAACCCACGGCACGGCGAAAGACGGATCTGTGTCAATGGACATTTTCCTGGAAAATTACCAGTGGGATGTCCCGATCGATCCGACGATATTCGATCCGCAGATTCCCTCCGATTTCATCCTGCTGGGCGAGCAGACCCTGAACCTGGATTCGCAGGGCGAGGACACAATCGCCGCATTGAAATACCTCTCCCAGGCCCTCAACGGTCGGTACCCCAGCGCCCTCAACGCCCTGACACTCGGCCGAGAACTGGCCACATCCCTGCGAAGCCGATACGGAGCCGTGGCCCCGCAACCTCCCGCCGAGACCATTGCCCGCCTCCAGTCCATTGGCATGTCCTTTGCCGCATGGCAAAACGATGGAAAAGATCCCGCGTATTATGGCTCTCGCGTGACGACCGAATTTCCCCACGCCGTCCTTTTGCGTTGGAAGATTTCGGACGATTCGTATCGCGTCATCTTCGCCGACCTCAGCGTCCGCGATGTCCCGCCTGATGAACTTAAGCGGCTTGAGGCCCAACCTCTGAATCTTAAACCCACTGCCATACATCCAATCCCGGCTGACGGTCTCGAAGGAACATCACTGGAAGGACTCAAGCTCCAGTGGATGCCGGGCAATGGCGCCGTCACCCATCGCGTCTTCTTCGGGACCGACCCGGATTCACTTGTCCTGCTCGGTGAAACAACCGATTTATTGATTACCGTTCCCGTACTTATCCGCAATGCCCGATATGCATGGCGCGTCGATGAAATCCAGGCCGACGGTTCGACGGTCACCGGAACTGTCTGGACTTTCCACACCGGCAAGCTTGTGGCCTGGTGGAAACTGGATGACATCGGAGATACGGCCGTCGATAGTTCCGGTAACGATCATGGTGCTCGGATTGCCGGCGATCTGGCCTGGGTCCCCGGAGTCGTCGGCGGGGCGGCCCTGTGCGGCGAAAATGACAGTTGGCTCGACGCTGGTCAACATAAAGACTTCAATATTTGTGCCCAGATCACCGTCTCGGCGTGGATCAAGGTCAACAAATTCGACTCCGATTGGCAGGCCATTGTCGCCAAAGGCGATACGGCCTGGCGATTACAGCGTAATTGGGGCAACAATACCCTGGAATTCGCCTGCAACGGCGTCTATGTTCCCGTAAACAACATCTACAGTTTGTACGGAGTTACGAATGTCAACGACGGCAAATGGCATCATGTCGCCGGGACCTACGATGGCGCGGATATGCGCCTCTATGTCGATGGTAAACTCGACGCCGCAAAGCCCGCCTCGGGCCCGATTCTGGCCAACGAATCACCGGTCTTCATCGGCGCCAACGCCGAAAAACCCGGCCGCTGCTTCAACGGCCTCATTGACGAAATCCGCATCTACAACTATTCCCTCAACCCCGACGAAATTGCGATTTTAGTTAACCCCGGTTCATCGGCGGCAAATAAATAATCTCGAAGAGAAGTAACCATATCCTCCGCAGTTGTTCACCGACTGCGGAGGATTTCTTATGTTCTGCTGCTGATCAATTGACTCGAAATAACCGCCCGTCTCCCGGTTGTAGGTTGATCTTCATCCTCCGGTCCGTCAGCGCCGGCCCATCGATCCACTTTCCCGTCTTGCGATCCAGTTCCTGCACACGCTCGCCGGTCAGCTCTACCCGCACCATTGCCGTCGTCGGCTGATTGTAATCGCGATTGACCACCATAAACGCCGACGGCTTTCCCTTTTGCGCGAACATCCCCAGTACCAGCGGCCCCGTCGCCGATACCTTCACCGGACAATCGCCCGGTATGCCCAGCGTCCCCAGCGGCAGGGGATCGGTGTGATAGACCCCGATCGAATCCAGCTCCATCAGAGCCGGCCCGAACTTCTCGATCTCGGTATTGAGCTCGGCCACTTGTCCCGCCAGTGGCGATTTTTTACCATCCTGATACAACCCGCCGTACGATTCCGGACCCCAGTAAGTGAAATAGCTGATCCCCCGCCCGCCGTACGCCATCGTCGTAAACACCAGCCAGCGGAGCTCGTCGATCTTCGGCAGCCGCCAGACCTTCTCGACGATACTGGCCTGGATGATATTCAAAAACGGCCGCTGGGCCTCCATAGCCGCCTGCCGGATCAGCCCCAGATTCAAAAAATACTGCGGCGTGTCTGTGTCCTTGAAGAAATGGTAATGGTCATAGCTGATCAGACCCGGCTTCACCTTCTCGACAAACTGTCGTAGATGTTCGCGATACGCGATGACGACTTTGTTTCCCGGCTCGATTCCCTGCCAGCCCGCCGGATACCCGACCTCCGGATTTTTCACGCTGGCCGCGGTGATCCCCAGTTGTTGTTCGTTGGCATAGGTCGGAAACAGATTGATATACGCCAGATGCTCCGGATCGCGCTGCCGCAGATACGCCACTAACCGACCCAATCCCGCAAACGCCCCCGCTCCCGGTTCATCCACGATGAAATAGGCCTCCATTGCCGAATGCCCTTTCACACGATCGATCAGCGCGTCAAGTTGGGCCCGCTTGCCCGCATCCTCCAGCACGGCCGGATGGAGCAACTCGCTGGTCAGCATCGCCCGCAGCTTGTACTTGGCCGCCAGGTCCAACCCCTCCGCCGGAACCCAGGTCAGGTTGTAATGCTCAGCCGCCACGGCCGACAGCGCCGCGTCCGTCGCCGGCGGCGGACACCAGAAGGTGATCAAAAACTGTTTCTGCTTCCATCCGGCCTCTTGTCCCGCACCAAACGCCACCGAACCCAAAACCCCTGCGATCAATCCGGTCCATATCCCGATCTTCATACGACGATCCCTTTATGAACTCTACATCACCAATCATAGACAACGATTCTGAATTTCCGAATTCATACCCCGCATGAAATCCGGGGTCAACTGATTATACAGACTTTCCCGCACAAACCTCACCGAAATAAAAATGGTTCCTCGCAAGAAACTGTGCAAGCAGGATATAGACAAGCATATGCCAAGTCGTGTACGGATAAGGTTTTGCGCACCAATCCTGACACGGAACAAGGCATATGCTGTTCAAGAGTATTATTCCGGATTCTCTGGTGTATCGTCCCCGATGGAAGATTGGGATCGAGCAGATCGAACGGGTGATGGCACAGGGTCTGCGGTTGGAGTGGGTCACCTTTGACGAGGAATACGGGAAAGTCCCGGAGTTCTGGTTTTCGCTGGATCATTTGGGGAAACTATGGGAAACTATGGACAGTCACAATCCTGTTCGGCACTTGATTTGCATCGTTTTGGTATCCTGAAAAATAATTTTGTAAATTCCCCATTTTCCGCTGGCGCGCTCTTGGATGATTTGATGTAATGGCCTTTATGAGCCACCCGCGTGAAAAAATTCGAGA
>JAAYVQ010000079.1 GCA_012517095.1 Phycisphaerae bacterium
ACCCACCGCTGAAGATTGATCATCGCCCCGGCCTTGTCGTTTGTCCCGGAACCTCGCGCCCCCCCGAATGGTTGCTGACCGACGACCGCCCCTGTGGGTTTGTCATTGATGTAAAAATTACCCGCCGCATGCCGCAAAGCCCGAAAGGCCTGATAGATCGCGTGCCGATCCTGTGAAAACACACAGCCGGTCAGGCCATAGATGCTGGTCTGGTCGCACAGCCGGAGAGTTTCCAGATATTCGCCATCCGGATAAACAAAGACCGTCAGCACCGGCGCGAACAATTCCTCGACCATTGTGACATACGAAGGATTCGTCGTCTCAATCACCGTCGGCTCGATAAAATACCCCACGCGATCGTCGCATCCGCCGCCGAAAACGATTTCGGCCTCGGGAGAAGACTTCGCGGCTTCAATGTAGCCGCGGGTCTTGTCGAAGGAGGACTTATCAATCACGGCATTCATGAAGTTCCCGAAATCCTGAACCGGTCCGATCTTGATGGTTTTGAGATTCTCGATCAGTTTCTCTTTCAATTTCGGCCACAGGCACTTCGGGATATACATCCGCGACAGAGCCGAACATTTCTGGCCCTGATATTCAAACGCGCCCCGCGTAATCGCCGTGGCCAGGGCCTCCAAATCCGCGGATGCGTGCGCCACCAGGAAATCCTTGCCGCCCGTCTCCCCGACGATCCGCGGATACGATTTGTACCGACCGAGATTGCCCGCGATCGTCCTCCACATCTGGTTGAAAACCCCGTTGCTGCCGGTAAAATGCAGGCCCGCGAAGTGCGGCGAATCCAAAGCCGGTCCGCCAACCTGGGATCCGGAACCCGGCAGAAAATTGATCACCCCGTCCGGCAGGCCGGCTTCCTGAAGGATTTTCATAATGTGATATCCGGAATACACCGCCGTCGAGGCCGGTTTCCACAACACCACATTGCCCATCAAGGCCGGCGCCGTCGGAAGATTTCCGGCAATAGAAGTGAAATTGAACGGCGTAACCGCAAACACAAATCCCTCCAGCGCCCGGTACTCGCAATAATTCAAGGTTCCGGTCGGCGAATACGGCGGTTGTTCCTTGAACAACTCCTGGCCATACCAGGGATTGAAACGCCAGAAATCGATCATCTCGCAGGCGCTGTCGATCTCCGCCTGAAAGGGATTCTTGCTCTGACCCAGCATCGTGGCGGCGTTGAGGATATACCGGTATTTCCCGGAAAGCAGTTCGGCCGCCTTGATTAACACCGACGCCCTCATTGGATAGGGAAGATTCTCCCAGTCGCTTTTCGCGCGAGCGGCCGCTTCGATCGCCATCTGGACCTCTTTGGCCCCCGCCTTGTGATACCGGGCCAACACCTTCGCGTGCGCGTGCGGCTGAATACAGGTCTCGACGCCCCCCGTCCACACCTCCTTGCCCCCGATGATCAGGGGAATTACGATTTCCTGAGCTTCGAGGCGCGCCAGGGCCTCCTGAAGGGCTGTCCTTCCCGGAGTTCCCGGGGCATAATTCAATCCCGGCTCGTTGATCGGTTTCGGAAGATTACTGACTGAATTCTGCACAATCCTGTCCTCACGGGAAAAAGAGTTTGCATTCACACCGCTTCGATCACCATAACACCGCATGATTATTTCATTTTCCGGTGAATTGTTCAAGGGGATTTTGACCTCCCAAGGCCCGGCGAATATGATGAGAATATACAAAAAACGGGAACTATTATGACCCTGGCGTGTACAACAGGGAGAACTGGCCCAGGACGAGTTTTTCATGACCGATGAGCTGCAACTGATACGGCGGGTATTGGATGGCGATACCACGGGATTTCGAATCCTGGTGCAGCGCTATCAACAACCCGTGATGCGTATGATCTGCCATCTCACTGGACAATCGGCGGAATGCGAAGACATCGCTCAGGAAGTGTTTCTGTCCGCCTTTCGGCATCTTCGGTCATTTGATCCGGACCGCAGCCGGTTTTCGACCTGGCTCTTTACCATCGCGCGAAACAGAAGTATGAATGACCTTCGACGCAATCGGATGGTCCCTTTAACAGACGACCGGGCCCAAAATCGATCCAACGAACCGGTCGAGTCATTGAAACGCCGAGAGATATTTCGCGAGCTGGACAAAGCCCTGGCACAACTTCCAGACCGGTATCGCCGGGCGTTTATTCTGGCCGAGTTCGAGGGACTGCCGTACGATCAGATCGCCCAGATCGAGTGTATCGGACTGGGCACGGTCAAATCGAGAATCCACCGGGCAAAGGAAAAACTTCAGCAGGCCCTGGCCAAATTCAGGAACGAATAACCATGAATCAGCGGAATTGGATTACGCAGTGGATTGACACGAAAAGGAACACCTCGTTCGATTCGGACCTTGCCGATTCGATCATGGCGGCCGTCAACGCCCATCCCCGTCGTCCGCTTATCTCGACCGTATCGATTGCCGCGCCGGTATCCCGGTTCCGTATCTTCCGTTCTCAACCGGTTCTGCTGGCTGGTGGGACCGTCGGCGGTTTTCTCCGAGTCGCGGTCTTTCTCTATGTTCTCTTGTTCATCTGTTAAGGAGCCCCCGCATTGGAAACGACCTCTCCACAAAACAGCGATTTCCGATATCGCCGCCGTCCCTGGACGGCCGTCGCCCTTTCTCTTCTGTTACCCGGCCTGGGGCATATCTATTGTGGCGACATCAAATCCGGACTTCCCGTTATTCTGATCATCATGATGTTTCCGCTGCTATGGATGGTGGGAACCCTGAAGGAGGGTCGTATCATCGGACCTCTCGCATTCATGATGTGGGGAATCGTTCTGCTGGCTACGATTCTGGCGTCGATTCATGTGTGGTTCCTGGCCCGGCAAACAAGATGGGACTATCGTCTGAAAGATTACAATCGCTGGGATGTGTACCTTTGCCTGATTGCGATCTCCGTCGGCGGAACTCTCTGGTACGCAATCTACTTCCGCGACAAGGTTATGGAGGCCTTCCGCGTCCCCTCCGTTTCCATGTATCCTTCGATCGATCGCGGCGATCGCCTGATCGCCAACAAGCTGGCCTATCAACAAGACCCGCCCGCGATTGGCGATATCGTCCTGTTCACCAATCCCGCAGATCGTCATCAATCATATATCAAACGGATCGTCGCCTTGCCCGGCGATATCGTCGAACTCCGGGATGGAAAACTCTGGATCAACAAACAACCCCTGCAAAGTCAATCCGTTCCAGTCACAGGAGTTGCCAAGGGGGACCGAACGATGAAAGGCCAAACCTTCCTGGAAACCAACCGCGGAAAAACATACCCCATCTTCTTATCCGACATGCCCGATGCTGATCATGCCGCAAAAAACTTCGGACCCGTACAGATTCCTGAGCACCATTGTTTCGTGATGGGAGATAACCGATTCGATTCCCGCGACAGCCGCCACTTCGGGACCCTCCCCCTGGTGTGTCTGAGGGGAAAATTCGCCGCGATCTACTGGCCGGCCCAGGGGTGGTCACGATTCGGCCCGCTGCGGTAAATCCGTCTTTACTCGACGACAATCGCCTCGACAGGACACTCATCGGCCGCCTGCTGGACCAGGTCTTCCAACTCCGCCGGAACCTCCTGAACGATGACCTGTGCGATCTCCTCGCCCATCTGGAATACATCCGGACAGGTATCCACACATAACCCGCAGGCCGTGCAATTGTCTTCCACTCGTGCTTTCATCGGTTAATCCCCTTCCCGGCTCCGTGATTGTTGGATTCGTGTTCCGAACGGAATTCATTATACCAGACCGGCCCCGAACGGGAAAACTTTTTGTGGATTTTTCCGCCAAACCGTTTATACTATGGGCGTCTTTCGGGATCGTCGCATATGGATGGCCCGGAAGATCATGGGGTCGGGTCCCATGCAAGCGATGCGCGTGAACCTGGTCAGGCGGGGAACCGTGCAGCCATAAGCGATTGCGTTGCTGTGCCGTGGTAAACCCGACCACTTTTCTTTATTCTTGGCCCGAAAGCTATGTCGTACACGGTTCTGGCAAGGCGTTATCGTTCGCAGACCTTCGACGATGTCGTGGGTCAGCAGGCCGTCGCGCAGACCCTTCGCAACGCCATCCAGTCCGGTCGCGTCGCCCACGCGTACCTGTTTACCGGGACCCGGGGCGTCGGCAAGACCACGATGGCGCGGCTCCTGGCCAAGGCCCTCAACTGCCTCAAGTCCGACGGTCCCACTATTACCCCTTGCTGCAAGTGCGACAGTTGCGTCTGCATCAACAACGGCGACGATATCGATGTCATCGAGATCGATGGGGCTTCCAACAACGGCGTGGACAATATCCGCGACCTCCGCCAGAATGCTCTCTATCGCCCGGCCCGCGCTCGCTTTAAGATTTACATCATCGACGAAGTCCACATGCTCAGCTCCGGTGCCTTCAATGCCCTGCTCAAGATCCTCGAAGAGCCGCCGGACCATGTCAAGTTCATCTTCGCCACCACCGAGGCCCACAAGGTCCTGCCGACGATCCAGTCCCGCTGCCAGCGGTTCGATTTCCGGGCGATATCGCCGACGGAAATCGCCGAACAGCTCGGGCGAATCCTCAAAAAGGAAAAGATCGATTTCGAAGACGATCTTCTGGTCGTTTTGTCGCGCCTCGCCAATGGTTCCATGCGCGATGGTCTGAGTTTGCTGGATCAGTTGCTCAGTGCCGGTGAATCCAAGCTTACCGTTGAATTGCTCGACCGCACCCTTGGCCGACCGAGTACCGAAAAGGTGTTCGACCTGGTCAAACAAATCGGCTCTCACGATGCCGCCGGCGTGCTGGCTTCCCTCGACGAGTTACTTACGGCGGGCCAGACTGCCGTCGAACTGCTCGACGCCCTGATCGACATCATGCGGGACATTATGGTCCTCAAGGCCGCCGGTTCCGGCTCGCAACTGGTCCTGGTCACCGCTCAGCAGCGACAAACTCTCAATACCCTGGCCGAACCATTCGACGCGCCCGCTCTGGTGTACAATATCACCACCCTCGAAAAACTCCGGTGGACGATCAAGAACAGCGAATCGCCTCGTGCCTTGCTCGAAGCGGCGATGATTCGGCTGGCCCTCAGCGAACATTTTCTCAGCGTCCCCGCCCTCCTGGGGCAGCTCCAGAGCGGCGAATCTTCGGCTGCGGCGGCAACTCCCGTAAAAAAAAAATCCCTGACCGTTGCTGATCCGGCAAAAATCCGTTCCACGACCGTTGTTTGTCAGGATCTTTCTTCTGCGCCCTCAACCGATGTCGATTCCGCTCCGACGACGGAGACAATACCAGTATCCCCAACAGCTCCTTTTGCTCCCGAAGATCTTTTGACTCGTTGGCCCGCGTTTCTCGACCGGATTCGAGCAACCGCGCCGTTCTTTTCCAGCCATCTGGCCCACGCTCAGCCCCTCGAACTTCGCAATTGTACGCTGGTCCTCGGGTTTGCTCCCACTGCCGGATTCCATAAAACCATGTGCGAAGGCCGCAGCGCCAAATTGGCGGAGGTCATCCAAACCATTCTCGGAACGGCCCTGTTGCTCAAGTTCACCACCGCCGACAATGGACTATCCTCTTCGGCTCCCGGCCCTGCGCCCGTCGAGACTCTTCCCTCGGGCCGGATGTCTGAGATCATGAAGGATCCGGCCGTACGAACTCTCCTGGCCGGCCTGGACGCCCGCATCACGGATATCGAAACCGTCGATGAGCTGCAGGAGACATCCCCCAGCCAGCCCATGCCTGAAACCGCTGAATCAATGAATTCCGTGGACCCGGACGAATAAAATGAATCCAGCTTATACGCAAAGCTTAAATTCCCTCATCGATGAATTCGGCAAACTTCCCGGCATCGGCCCCAAGTCCGCCGAACGGTTGGCCTTCCATATCCTCAAGTCGTCCCCCGAACAGGCCCTGGCCCTGGCCCGCGCCATCGCCGATCTCAAGAAGAACATCCGCCAGTGTAAGACCTGCTTTAACCTCTCGGAAGCGGATCTGTGCCCGATCTGTTCCGACCCCAAGCGCGACAGTTCCATCCTGTGTATCGTCGAGCAACCCAAGGATATCGTCATGCTCGAAAAGACCGGTCTCTGTAAGTGGGTATATCATGTCTTAAATGGGCATATTGCGCCCCTGGAAGGGATCGAGCCGTCGGACCTGACCATCGACGCCCTGATCCAGCGGATCCGTGCCGGTTCGATCCGCGAGGTCGTCATGGCCACCAATCCCAATGTCGAAGGCGACGGCACCGCCCTCTATATCGCCTCATTGCTTCGCGGCCTGCCCGTCCAGGTCACCCGTCTGGCCCGTGGACTGCCCACCGGTTCGACCCTCGAATATGCCGGCGGTAACATCCTCGCCGACGCTATCCTCGGTCGCAGTCCGTTATAAGAATTTCGCACACAAGCCGGCTCGTCGCTGTTTTCGCGTAAACGGAAATCCAAAATTCCGAATCCTGATGCAATTCCCGTACCATTTTCAATTGCCGCCGTTATAATACCGTTGAGCAAAGAAAATCGGAAAACGGCGTATGAAAATGCAAATGTCCAATCAGATGCGGATGGAACAGCGGATGAAGCTGGCTCCCCGCATGATTCAGTCGATGGAAGTCCTTCAGCTTCCCCTGCTGGCCCTGCAGGAAAAGATCGAGGCGGAATTGAACAGCAACCCCGTCCTTGAGCAGGCCGAGGAGGCCGACTCAGGGGCCGCGTCCCCAGAACGGACAGCGGAAGAATCCGCCCGCGATGAGTCGATCGAGCAGCAACAATTGCGCATTCGCGAGGACCAGGATTACCGCGAGGACTTTCAGCGTCTGGACAATCTCGGCGAGGGATTCGCCGAATACCTCGGTTCCGATTCAGGTCCTTATCGACCTCACCGCGACGGCGAGCCGGATAAAAAACAGGAAGCCCTCCAGAATACGGCCGATGACAAAGTCTCTCTGCACGAGTTTCTCTCCGAACAATGGCGGCTGATTGAGGCCGAACCCGAAGTCAAAAAGGCCGGCCAGAGGATCATCGACTTTATCGATGATAAGGGGTACCTGACCATTCATCTGGAGCAATTGACCAACAAAGACAAAAACGAGTTCACCCTGGATCATCTGCTCCGGGCCCTGACCCTGGTCCAGCGACTCGATCCTCCGGGCGTCGGCGCTCGCGATCTGCGGGAATGTTTGCTGATCCAGATGAATCAATCCTCCGAGGACTTGTCCTTCGAGATGGAACTGGTTGAAGAACATTGGACAGACTTGCTGGAAAACCGTCTTCCCCAGATTGCCCAGAAGATGAACTGTACCCTCGAACAGGTCAATGAGGCCCTGGGGAGGTTGAGCCGTCTGGATACCTCGCCGGGGTTGCAGGTCGGCCGAACCGAAAATCACCCGATTACCGCCGATATCCTCGTCGAACCCGACGGAGCCGGTTCATGGCGGGTCACCCTCACCGATACGCGTCTGCCAAGTCTTCGAGTCAATCGGTTTTATCTGAAGATGGCTCACGACCGCGGTCTCGACGCTCGTACGCGCGATTTCCTCCAGCAGAACATTCGATCCGCGCAATGGTTTATGGATGCCATCGAACAGCGAAAACAAACCATTCTCCGCGTCGCCACCGCCGTGATCCTCCACCAGAAGGAATTCCTGGAAAAGGGCCGGCTCTTCCTGCGACCTCTGCCCATGCAGACCATCGCCGACCAGATCGGGGTTCATATCTCCACCATCTCCCGTGCCGTAGCGGGAAAATATGTCCAATGCCCCCAGGGCATTCTCCCTCTACGCGGCTTTTTCTCCAGCGGGACCGAAACTGCCGACGGACAAACCCGGTCCTGGGATGCGGTTAAATCCAAACTGCAGGATATCGTAGACACCGAAGACAAATCCAATCCCCTCAGCGATGACGAAATTCTCATCCGCCTTCATCAATCCGGCTTCAACACCATCGCCCGTCGTACCGTGGCCAAGTATCGAAAACTCCTCCACATTCCCATCGCCCGCTTCCGAAAAAAGTACTGAATCGCGTTCCCTTCTTACGAAACTTACCGGAAATAATATCTGTCCTGCCGTATTCCCTGAATCTTTGTGCGAACCATAAATCGTTTTACCGAATACACTGATACACAAATGCCGGAGGCAGGTTGCCCCAGACGACCGGCGAACGGTGGACTTCCGTGAAAAGACGGCGGATTTTCCGTCGGAATCTGCGTCCGCCGGCCAGAACGGACCCTTCGAGATAGGCAAAGGTCGCAAATCGGCCGCCGGGCTTCAGGACCGACAAAGTCGCATCCAGAAGCTGATCCCGCAGATCCTCGTCGAAGGCGGCCCAAGGCAGGCCGGAAACGATGCTATCAACCTTGCTAAGCCCTCGTTCTGCCAGAATCTGTCCCAGATTGGCCACGGAATCTTCCGCCACATCGACCTGTGGAAATCGATGGCGCAACTTGGCCGCCATGGTTGGGTGGAACTCCACAGCCACCAGGGCTGCATTGGGTCGTTTGACTTCCAGGATCCTCCGCGTGAACGAACCGGTTCCCGGGCCGAATTCCACGATCACGTCTGCCTGCGAGACGCCGGCCAGATCGACAATCAATTCCGAGAGGCCGCGCGAACTGGGGGCTACCGCTCCGATCGTCTTTGGGGCGCGAAGGTATTCCCGAACAAAAGTCCATGTCTGTTTAACCACGATTCGAATTCCGATGAGTTCATTCTGTTTGACACATGGAGAGGATCAATATATCAAAACAAAACACAATATTCAAGGATTTCTTTTCCCCCTGCGAAATCCCTCGATGGACACAAAAATGCACACGGACTCGGGACGGTTTCAGAAACGGTTGAGGAACATCCGAATTTTTTCCTGTAACCCTGGATGATCCGATTCCCTCCTCCAGCCCATGAAGAGGATAAAAGTTTTTGTGTCGATTTGCCGTAGCATGATATGAAACTCGAAGGATTGACCTGGATCCGGACGAATGGTGGCCCGATAGTGATCTTCTCCAAATTTCTCCGCTTCAAAGCGTTTCACCGTGGAAAGACATCCACGATAACGTTCCTTCCCCACTTCCCAATCCTCCACAGCAAATTGAATGTGCATCCGCCATTCACATGCGCCATTACTATAGGTCTGCATCTGACAGGTCATCGGATTTCAGCGGCATTCCGCAAACAAATCGTCGCATTTCCCAGGGAACTGAACACCTCGCTCGGATCGAATTCAAATTCGTGAATTCCCCATATGCTCGGGAACAAAAACGATCCAACTAAGGAACGCTGCGAGGGTAATCCCCCCAATTCCCGCCAGAATCAAACGAACCGGCGTCAGACGAATGATCAGTACCATATCGAATCCTCTCAGGATCAAGCGGCTGGGTTTACTCTGATCTGTCTATCAATTAAGACGGTTTGGAGATTGGAATTCTGTCTGATTCCTATGGATAATCCTCTTCCATCGTTCGGTCGCGATCTTTCATTCAATCGATCGATTCCGGATTTTCCTTGTTTTTCTCAAAACTCTGCGGTAGATTGTTCGTACTGAGTTCTGTGCCAGGGGAGCGATTGCTTGCGGGCAAAAGCTGAGAGTCGCGAAGGATGCGGCAACCCTTTGTACCTGATCTGGGTAATACCGGCGTAGGGAGGCATACTAAGGCGAGCATGAAGCGTCGGCCCTGTATGCCGACGCTTTTTTTGTTGGTGAATGATGACAACCGTCTTTTTTGAGCTGAAGAATTCACAGATCGGCATCGCCGGACTTGGCGGCCTGGGTTCCAATGTCGCCGTTGCGCTGGTACGGACGGGAGCCGGACGGCTGATCCTGGCGGATTTTGATGTTGTGGAAGAACCCAACCTCAACCGCCAGCAATATTTTCTCGACCAGGTCGGCTGCCACAAAGTCGATGCCCTCACCGCCAACCTCCTTCGCATCCGTCCCGACAGCGACCTCGTCGGCCGTAAGGTCCGCCTGACGCCAGACAATATCCCCGTGATCTTCGCCGGTTGTCATGTCGTCGCCGAGTGCTTCGACCGCAGTGACCAGAAACAGATGCTCGTCGAGACCGTTTTGTCGCGCATGCCCGACACCGCCATCGTTTCCGTCAGCGGCCTGGCCGGATACGGCCGCAGCAACGACATCGTCACCCGCCGCATTCACCGCCGCCATGTGCTCGTCGGCGACGGCACCAGCGGCATCGGCCCCGGTGTCCCGCTGACCGCCTCGCGCGTCGGCATCGCCGCGCATCACCAAGCCAACGCCATCCTCGAACTGTTGCTCGATACGGAAATGCGATCCCTTTGGGCCCGCCGCAATACCGGCGCCGGAATCTGACGGAGCTTACGATGAACACGACATTACGAATCAACGGTAACGACAAACAATTTCCCCAGGACCGCGCTCCCAAAACCCTGGCCGAACTGCTGGCCGAATTGAAGATCGATCAGGCCACCGTCGTCGCCGAGATCGACGGCCGCATCGTCGAACGCAAAGACTTCGCCTCCGCCGCACTCCAGCCCGGCCAATCCATCGAACTGGTCCGTTTCGTCGGAGGCGGCTGATATGGATACGCTCAAAATCGCCGATCGCGAATTCACCTCGCGTCTTTTCATCGGCACTGGCAAATACGCCTCCAATGAAATCATGGCCCGCGCCATCGCCACTTCCGGCACGCAGATGGTCACCGTCGCGCTCCGCCGCGTCGATATCGAAAACGAAAACGACAACCTGCTGGCCGCCATCGACCGCTCCAAATACCTCCTGCTGCCCAACACCTCCGGTGCGCGCGACGCCGCAGAGGCCGTGCGCCTCGCGCGTCTTGCCCGCGCCGCCTCCGGCATCCGCTGGATCAAGCTTGAGGTAACACCGGATCCATATTATCTATTGCCGGACGGCACCGAAACCCTCAAGGCCGCCGAGATCCTCGTCAAGGACGGCTTCGTCGTCCTGCCTTACATCAACGCCGATCCGATCCTCGCCAAGCGTCTGCAGGATGTCGGCACGGCCACGGTCATGCCGCTCGCCGCCCCCATCGGTTCCAATCAGGGCCTCCAGACTCGCGCGGCATTGGAGATCATTATCGAGCAGGCCACCGTGCCTGTCGTCGTCGATGCCGGCCTGGGCCTGCCCTCCCACGCCGCCGACGCCATGGAAATCGGCGCCGATGCCGTCCTGGTCAACACCGCCATCGCCGCCGCCGCCGACCCCGTCGCCATGGCCGCCGCCTTCAAACTCGCCGTCGAGGCCGGCCGTATCGCGCGACTGGCCGGCTCAGCCCAGCGCAGCCGCACCGCCTCGGCCTCCAGCCCCCTAACCGGTTTTCTGCGGGACGACAAGCCATGACCCCCGTCGCCTCCACCTTGAGCCAGCTTCGCCTTGACGACCATGCCGCATGGTCCGGCCGCCTCGATTCCTTCACCGTTGACCAAGTCCGCCAAGTCCTCGACGACGCCTCCGGCCGTTACACTCTCGACAAGCTCGCCGCCCTCGTCAGCCCGGCCGCGGAGCCCTGGCTCGAAGAAATGGCCCGGCTCGCCGAACAGCTCACCGCCCGCCGCTTCGGCCGCACGATCCAGCTATACGCACCATTGTATATCTCCAATGCCTGCATCAACTCCTGCCGCTACTGCGGATTCAACCGCACGCACCATTCCCCGCGCACGCGACTCTCGATCGACCAGGCCATCGCCGACGCCGACATCCTCGCCGCCGAGGGCTTCCGCAACATTCTGCTGGTCAGCGGCGAAGACCCGTCCTTCGTCACCGTCGATTACCTCTGCGACCTCGCCGCGCGGCTCCGCCCACGCTTCAGCACAATAACCGCAGAAATCTACCCGTTATTGCAGAAACAATACGCAACAATCGCCCGCGCCGGCATCGACGGCGTCACGCTCTACCAGGAATCGTACGACCGCCCCACCTACGCCCGCTGGCACCCCGCCGGTCCCAAGTCCGACTACGACGCCCGCCTCGACGCCCCCGACCGCTTCGCCTCCGCCAGTATGCGTCGTCTCGGCCTCGGCGTCCTGCTGGGCCTGGGCGATTGGCGCATCGAGACCCTTGCCCTGGCCGAACATGCCAACTACCTCGCCAGACGATACTGGCAAGCCCAGGTTTCCTTCTCCTTCCCGCGCATCCGCCCCGCACCCGAAGTCGCCGAGCAATACGACCACCTCGTCTCCGACCGTCAGCTCGTCCAGATGATGCTCGCCCTGCGCCTGTGCTTCGCGGATGCCGGCATTGTCCTCTCTACCCGCGAAAGCCCCGGCTTCCGCGACGCCCTTGCCCGCATCTGCGTGACCAGCATGTCCGCCGGCTCGCGCACCAACCCCGGCGGCTACTCCGGCCGACCCGACTCCACCGAGCAGTTTGCCGTCCACGACGCCCGCACCCCCGCCGAAGTCGCCGCGATGATCCGCTCCGCCGGCCGCGACCCCGTTTGGAAGGATTGGGACGCCGCCTTCACCGCTCCCGCAACCCCCGCTCCTGCCACCCATGTTTGAATCCTACGACCTGACCACCTTCAAATGGATCCTGCTGGCCCTGTCCGGCCTGCTCATCGGCGTCTCCAAAACCGGCCTGCCCGGCTTCGGCATCCTCATCGTCCCCCTCATGGCCATGGTCGTGCCCGGCATGAAATCCGCGGGCCTCTTGCTGCCGCTGTTGATCTTCGCCGACCTTTTCGCTATCTGGGTCCATCGTCGTAACTGCCTGTGGCGCCATATCTTACGAACCGTCGGGCCTGCCCTTGCCGGCATCGTCGCCGGCTTTCTGCTCATGCGATCCATCGGCGTGGACCGCCCCGGCTCCGATGTCACGATGAACCGCATCATCGGCGGTATCGTCCTGTTTATGCTCGCCCTCCGTGGATGGCAAACCCGCTTCCTCACCCCCGACAAGCAGGACCGCATCCCCCACAACCTCCCCTTCGCCTTCGCCATGGGCTTCCTGGCCGGCCTGACCACCATGCTCGCCAACGCCGCAGGCCCCGTCATGATCCTCTACCTCCTGGCCGTCCGACTCCCCAAAATCCACTTCGTCGGTACCTCCGCGTGGTTTTTCTTCATCGTCAATTGGTTGAAGGTCCCCTTCCACACCCAACTGGCCACTTTGACCATGGAAACCTTCCTCCTCGACGCCTGCCTGATTCCCGCGATCCTTATCGGCGGGATACTGGGCCTGGTGGCCTTAAAACGCATCCCACAACACGCCTTCGATCGGCTGGTCTTTATCTTGGCCCTGATAGCCGCTATCTATCTTCTCCTGCCCTAAAAGTAAAAAACGCATTTCAAGTGTACGGCAAATTATATAAAAACTTAGTATATCTATATTTCCTGATTTAGTCCCTCCATCTATCATGGAGGATCGATAGACCTGAATCAATCCGGGTCCGGACGGGTGATAAGTTCGGGAGTTATGGATAGATCTCCTGCGGCGAATTGGACGGCGTCAAGATAGAATTTCAGGATCTGCGGATGGAACCAGATTTCGGTTCGGTGTCCGATCGCAGAATAGAAAATGCGGCCTTTACCATACGATTTGATCCAGGCCAGTGCAAAATCGTTGTCTTTCCGTTCGATCCACGGGACCGTCATATTCGTTGTCTTGGTATCCAGAGACAGCAAAATATGCAGTTTTTTGCGATCATACGGCTGGCGGAATTGAAAAATCTCGTCGGCAATCCGGAAGTCTTTTCCGCCGAAGGCCGCCAAGAGCGGATGGGTCGGATCCTCGATTTTGACGCCGACTTCTTCGTTCCAAGGGTGGCCTGAGTACGCAGCCCCGAGCAGTTCCTGAAACTGCGGCCAGTGGGTGTTGGCCCCG
>JAAYVQ010000482.1 GCA_012517095.1 Phycisphaerae bacterium
TGGCAACAAACCGTCGTTACCGGGCCGCTGGAAAAGATCCACAAGGAAAACAGCTACGCCTCCAGCACCCCGGCCACCGACGGCCAATCGGTCTTTGTCAGTTTCCGCGTGGGCGATGATATCGTCGTTGCCGCCCACGAGTTGGCCACCGGTAAGCAACTCTGGCTGGTCCGGCCCGGCACGCATGTGGGCGAATGGGGCTACAGCAATGAGCCGATCCTCTTTGAGGATAAGGTCATCCTGGACGGCGACAGCAAGGGGGAATCCTTCCTTGTGGCCCTCGATAAGGCCAGCGGCAAAGGGGTCTGGCGGGTTGACCGTCCCAACAAGGGGATCAGTTACAGCGCCCCGATGATCCGCCAGATGGGCGGCCGGCTGCAGATGATCCAGTGCGGCGACCGCCGTGTGGCGAGCTTTGATCTGAAGAGCGGCAAGGAACTGTGGTTTGTCGATGGACCCTCTCAGGAATTTGCCGCCACACCGGCCTACAGCGAGAAAGCAGGGCTTGTCTTTGCCAGCAGCAGTTGGCCTAAACAGGTCTTGGTGGCGATCCGGCCCGACGGGACCGGTGATGTCACCAATACCCATGTGGTCTGGAGCGACACTCGCGGAGCGCCCTATGTGCCTTCGATGATGCTGACCGGCGATTACCTGCTGACGGTCAACAACGGGGGTACGGCCTTCTGTTACGAGGCCGCGACCGGTAAGGTGCTCTGGGAGGAGAAGCTCGGCCGTACCCATTCCTCGCCGGTCCTTTTGGATGGCCGCGTTTATTGGATCAACGACGACGGCCAGATCAATGTCATCCGGCCGGGTCCGAAGTTTGATCGCCTGGCCCAATTTCAACTCGGCGAACCGTGTTATGCCTCGCCGGCGATCAGTGACAGCCAGGTCTTCCTTCGCGGTTTCACGCATCTGTTTTGCTTGGGCCGCAAGCCATGAAAGGTCAATCCATAGAGGAGACGATAATCATGTCGATGATGCGAATGAGTTTTGGGATCCTGCTGGGAACAGTATCGATGGCAATCGCGCAAAATGCATGGGAGGTTTCCTCGCCACAGGGTAACCTGACGATGGCGGTAAATCTGGCGGATCGGGACGGGACGGCTGATTATCCGGCGGGCGTGCGGTTGTATTATTCGCTGCAGTGTAAAGTGGGAGATAAACCGGTAGCCGTTCTCAACGATTCGCCGCTGGGGATTGTTCGCGACGATCAGGCCTTCCTGGATGGATTGACATTCGTTTCGGCCTCCAAGATCCAGAAGATTGAGCAGAATTATACCCTGCCGCACGGTAAACGGAGCCGATATTCGAATGCCTGCAATGAACAGACGATTGTTCTTCAAAACGCGAGGTCGGCAAAAGTTGAATTAATTATTCGCGTGTTCGATAACGGTGCGGCGTTCCGGTACCGTTTCCCGGAGACCGATTCGGTCGTTCATAAGGTAACGCAGGAGGCCACAGGGTATGCGCTTCCCAAGGATGCCCGCTGTTGGATGATGCCCTATGATGCGCCGACGCAGTATTCTCCGGCGTACGAGGTCTATTACGAAAACGATATCGCCGTCGGCACCCCGTGTCCGAAGGAATTCGGCTGGGCGCTTCCGGCGTTATTTTCCGTGGGAGGGGGGCAATGCTGGGCGTTGCTGGCCGAGGCCGACATGGACCGAAATTACTTCGGCGCCCGGCTTGAAACCAAAGCGGCCAAGGGCGTTTATCGAATCCGAATGCCCGAAGCAGAAGAAGGGCTGGGAACCGGATCGATCCAGCCGTCGTCGGCGCTTCCATGGCAAACGCCGTGGAGGGTCGTGATCGCCGGAACGCTGTCAACGGTAGTCGAGTCCACGCTGATTATGGATCTGTCTCGGGCGACCGAGATGAAGGATCTGTCGTGGGTCAAGCCGGGCCGGGTGTCGTGGAGTTGGTGGAGCGATCAGGACAGTCCGCAGAACTGTACCTCCCTCAAAGCATTCGTCGATCTGGCCGCGGAGATGGGATGGGAATACACGCTGGTCGACGCCAACTGGACGATCATGAAAAACGGAACCATCCATGATCTGATGCAGTATGCAGCCGAGAAGAAAGTGGGCGTTTTGTTGTGGTACAACTCCGGCGGCCCGCACAACCGGGTGACCGAAATGCCGCGCGGGATGTTCGACATGCCCAGCGTTCGACGGTTCGAACTGGAACGGCTGAAACGCTGGGGTGTCAAGGGCGTGAAGGTTGATTTCTTCCAGTCCGACAAACAGAACATTCTGTCTCTGTATCAGGATATTCTGGCTGACGCGGCGGACTTCCAGATCATGGTGAACTTTCACGGCTGCACGAGCCCCCGGGGCTGGGGACGGACCTGGCCGCATTTGATGAGCATGGAAGCGGTTCGGGGCGAAGAATGTTATATCTTCGATCCGGCGTATCCCGACAAGTCCCCGTCATACAATACGGTACTGGTGTTCACGCGCAATGTGATCGGACCGATGGATTACACCCCCGTGGGTTTTTCGAACAATCGCTATCCGCACAAGACCAGTGTCGCACACGAGCTGGCGTTGTCGGTGGTGTTCGAGTCCGGGTGGCTGCACTTCACCGACTCGGTCCGGTCGTATCGTTCACAGCCGGATTTCGTGATAGAATTTCTCAAGGTTGTTCCAACGAGCTGGGATGATACCCGCTTGCTGGACGGCCTGCCCGGAAGCCATGCGGTCCTGGCCCGTCGCAAAGGGGAGGTTTGGTTCATCGGCGGCATCAACGGACTGGACAAAGCCCGCTCCATTGCACTGGATCTATCGGTTTTCGGAAAGGGATCCTGGAAGTTGGATTGGATCGCCGATGGCGACAATCCCCAATCCTTTTCTCATCCCGATCCGCAGACCGTTTCAGCCGACGACAAGCCATCCATCACCCTTGGGGCATTCGGAGGATTCGTCGCTCGACTGAGTCCGATCGTCCCCTGAAAGGAATAGTTCGATTCAATTCCTGATCGCCATTTTATCGGACGACGAAAGGGTCGTTCGAACCGTGAATCCCTGTAATTTCTCAGGTCAATCCAGACGATAAAATACCGGCCGGAGACGATCCGGTAAGGACGAGATGTGGTTGCCCCGGGGGATTGGAATAGGGGTAGGATCATGGTAGAAGCAAAATCAGGGAATCGGAAAGGGCTGGTGGAACCCGTGTTGGGCGATTTATCCTGCGCGATATCGATGGCTGGATCGCGATATTGGCTCGAAGTCGGCGAGATCATGACCGGCGAGGTTGCGGTGGTGACACCGGACCAACCCGTGATCTCGGCGGCACAGCAGATGTCTCAGATGAATATTTCCTGCGTCGTTGTCGTCGAACAAGACCAGGTTGTTGGAATTGTCACGGAAACCGATCTTCTCAAACGAGCGGTCGCCTCCGGCAAGAATTTTCAATCCTTGCATGTCCGGGAAATTATGACCGGACCGGTATTGTCGGTTGGACCGCGTCTTTCGGTTCTTGCCGCGGCCAGGATCATGGAAGAAAGCCATGTCAAACGGCTGGTGATCCTGTCCGAGGAGCGGCTGATCGGTATTGTGACCCAAACGGACCTTGTGCGCGTGCTTACTTCGTATGGAATGTGGAAGGATGTCTCGGCCATCATGAGTCGCGATGTTGCCTCGGTTCCCGTTTCATCGATGGTTACGGACGCGGCGCGAATCATGGCGGATCGGGATATCTCCTGCGTAGTAGCCGTCGAAGAGCAAAAGGTGGTCGGCGTGTTCACCGAACGGGATCTGATGAAACGAGTGATCGCATTGAAGCGAGATCCCGATCAGACTCCACTGGAAAAGGTTCTGTCCAGTCCCGTGGTCAGCGTGATTTCCTCGACCTCGGTTCTGGGTGCCTTTAAAACGATGGAAAAATACAAAATTCGTCGTCTGGTGGTTCTGGAAGATAACAAGCTGTTCGGAATCGTAACTCAGACGGACATTTTTTATGCCATCAAAGGCAAACTCCAGGAGGAAGAGCAGAAGAATGTCCGGATGCTCGAGGAATCCCACAACAGCATTTTTGCGACGGATCTGGATGGCGTGATGGTCTATGCCAATCCGGCTTTTGTTCGATTGATGGAAGGACGGACCTCGGAAGAATTTGTGGGCCAGCCGTTTTTGCCCGATTCCTTCTGGAGCGATCCATCGGAGCGGGCTTCCGTTATTTCGGGTCTTCGCCGCGGCCAGGTGGATATTCGCGAATTGGCGCTTCGAAGTTGCGGAGGCCGCAAAATCTTTGTGACGCTGTTCACCACTTTCACGAAAAACATCAACGGTCAGATCAACGGAACCATGGGGTTGTTGGATGATATCACCGACAAAAAGGAGCTTGTCGTCCTGCGGGAACTCCAGGATCATCTCCGCCAAAGCGAACAGATGCTTCGCGGAACGATTGAATCGACGGCCGATGGGATTCTGGTGATCGACGAAACCGGCCGAATCCGACACTGGAACCGGCGGTTTGCCCGAATGTGGGGATTGTCCGAGGAAGATTTCGCCCGAATGGAGGGTGTGTCTCTGCTGGACTGTATGGCCGGCCGACTCAAGCGACCCAAAAAATTTCAGAATATCGTCCGCCAACTGGGACGGTGGAAACAGGAGAGTCTGGATACGCTTCGACTCCGGGACGGCAAGGTGTTCGAGAGTTTTACCCGTCCGCTGTATCGCGAAAATCCAAAGGCGGGACGGGTGTGGAATTTCCGGGATATCACCTGGCGAAAACGGGCCGAGGATGAGCTGATGCTGGCTCAATTAGAGGCAAAGGACGCTTGTCGGGCGGCCGAACAAATGAATCGCCAGCTTGCCGAGGCGATGGAACGGGCCAAAATCATGGCGCAGGAAGCGGTGGCGGCCAGCCGGGCCAAGAGCGAATTTCTGGCCAATATGAGTCATGAAATTCGAACGCCGATGAACGCCATTCTCGGTTTTGCCGAGTTGATGTCCTCCGAGCCGTTAACCGATCGCCAGTATGAGTTCATGAAAACGATCTCCGATTCGGGCAAACAACTGCTCTCGATTATTGATGATATTCTCGACTTTTCCAAGATCGAGGCCGGTCGGCTTCAAACGGAAATGAGGGAGTTTTCTCTGGACGAATTGCTGGCGAGCATTCAGCGGCTAATGCGTCCCCTGGCGGAGGCCAAACCGATTCGACTGGTTCTGGAACCGACCTCCCACTCTCCAATAACAGTTGTTTCGGATGAAGCACGGATCCGTCAATGTCTGATCAATCTGATCAGTAATGCGATTAAGTTTACCGAAACCGGACAGGTTGTGATTCGTACCCGGATCGATACGGAAGATGCGTCTTCGGCAAAGTTACGGTTCGAGGTGCAGGATACGGGTATCGGGATTTCGGCCGACCAGATGAAACATCTGTTCGAACCCTTCCGGCAGGGGGACGGCAGTACGACTCGTCGTTTCGGCGGTACAGGTCTTGGACTGGCGATTACCCGGCAACTGGCCGAACTGCTCGGCGGCCGTGTATCGGTGACCAGTGTGGTCGGCGCTGGTTCCACATTTGTTCTCGAATTACCGATCGAATACCGTAGAGGTCATCTGTCTGCCACATCGCGGACGAGACCGGACAAAGCCCAGTCCGTTTTGGATGGGAATCAGGAAAAGCAGGTTCAGAGATGAAGAAAGTGGATCCAATCCCCAAAGTCCTGTGTGCCGACGACAATGAAGGTCATCGCCGGCTGGTCCAGATTATTCTGGATCGAATGGGATGGCGGCATCGCATGGCCTCCAATGGCCTTGAAGCCGTCGAAATGGCCGGTCAGGAATCATTTGACCTGATTTTGCTGGATCTGCGGATGCCTCAAATGGATGGTTTTCAGACCGCGCGGAAGTTGCGCCAGGGGGGAATTACGGTTCCCACGCTGGCTCTGACGGCCCTGGATTATCCGGGTCTGGCTTCCGATTGCCAGGCCGCCGGATACGATGGCTGGCTGGTCAAACCTATCACCCCCCGCAGTTTGGAACAGGCCATGGAATCTTGCCTGGCAGCCGAATCCTCGCGATAAACGATCCTTACGCCAGGGATAACACAATCGCGATTCCCACCCCCAGTAGCACAAGGGCCGCGATGCGCAAGGACCAGGCGTAATATCCCCGGGTCGCGGCGTTCAGAAAAGCATAGACCAGCAGGATCACGACCGCCATTCCGACAAACGACAGGAGAATCCTTGCCCAGGTTTCCTGTTGTTCGGCAATGATTGCGAATTTGGCATTGGCCAGCGGCTGGATCTTGTTCGGCGACAGATCGATCAATAGCGCCTGGCGACAAATTGGGCCTGCCATGCCGTAGAGTTGCTGAGAGAAGCGATCCAGGATCATCCCCCGGTTTTCGATATCCGTCAAATTGACGGTTAGCTCGCCGGATATGAGATTCCCCCGCTTGGGATTCATCTCCCATAAAACCCGCGCCACCTGCCGGCAGGCATCGGCCACGGCCTCCAGCTCGGCGGTTTTTTCATCCGTGGCCGAACTGTACGACCGGCTCACCGCAAATCGACTGTTAGGATTGGCGGACTGAAATCCGGCCAGATCTTCCAGCCAGGGCTTTTCGTCAATCATCGCCTTGAGGACCGTCGGTTTACCGTTGTTGGGATAAACGGAAACCTCGAGTAGCCCCTTGACCTTTTTAAGCGTCACCTGATTCCCAATGGTATCGACTCGTGAATCGGTTGCTGCAAAATTCGTAGAAATGGAAATTTCATTTTCCTGCAGGTTTCGCACCAGCGGCTCGGCGGACCAGGCAATCGAATCGGTGTCTTTGGAATCCATTAAGCTGTGCACTTCCGTTGCGGTTAAGCCGGCGGCAAAGAGAACGACTTTCGGATCCGGCTTTCCTTCGGCGAGCGTGCGGAGGGTCTCATCGATTTTCGGACGCAAAGCTTTCAACGCTCCGGCCTTGGAGGGATAGACATTGGCCGTGAACTGGCCCGCGATGGCGTCTTGCCAGATCGAAGGCGTCGAATACCCGGGAGGAAGCGGGATGGTAGAATCCGTCATCGCTATGGGCGACCCAGATTCAACTGTGGTACTCGGTGCAACACTGGGTTCGGCCGGGGTATTCCACGGCTGGGTGTTTTCCACGCGGACATGACTGATCGGCATAATGACCAGGAACAGCAGAGCCGGAGCCAACAATACGGCGATGATCAGGATTGTACCGGTTCCGAATTTTTTGTTCTTGAATCCCCGGATCGCACCGATGATCCCCATGATCACGCATAAAAGCAATACCGGCTTGACCATCATCAGTGGCATATCCGAAAACGCTTTTGGGCCGTGCATGGAAGCGGGTCCGGGGACATGGGTAACTCGAAGAGTGAAAAATCCGGCAAACAAGATACCCCCAACCACGAGCAGCACGGTCAGGATCGTCAGCAGAATCTTTCGGCCGTTTGGATTTCGCAGCAGGGCAACGATCGCCAACAGAACCCCGATCAGAATCAGGATTTCCAGGATACCCAGCGTAGCGATTGCAGGTCGCGCGTTCATTGTTATCTACCTTTATACAGATGGATGATTTCCATTTTCCTCAAAACTCAGTTCCCGATCCTCATGCTCCGTAGGCCTGAGGGAAGGCCGCGACGACTTTCTTCTTCGGCGGCCAGGCCAGAATCGCCATCGAGATCAGGAAGACCGCCACCGCCGCCATCAGGATTCCCGGCCTGGCTGGATTGAGAAGATTTTCAAAGATAGGTCCGAACGGTTGGCCATTCTTCACGCCGTTTAACAGGTTAGCGTCCAGGACTGGAAGACAACCTTTCAGAAGCCAAAACACCATCCAAAGCCCGAAGTTTCCGGCCAGGGCCCGCAGGATATGAATCGCGCCGTCGTGTCGCCGGACAAACAGTGTGACCGTCGTTGCGACAACCAGCAGGATTGTAAACAGAGCGAATCCCGCCTGTTCCAGCGTCAACGCCCAGTCCGGACGGCCGAAATGATTCGCCATCTCCTGAGCCAGGGATGGATCCGGAAAGCCGCCGGCGACGATCTGCGGCAGGTGCAACACCGTAGCCAGACCCACCAGAATCGCGACGAGGCAGATCAGCGCGGCAAACAATCCGAAGATCCCGCGAACGATACTGAACGGTAATTCGACAATGGACACTTTTTGGGTTCCGGACAATCCCGCTTGCGGCCGCATTGCCGGCGCCTGTGGTTGAGCCGCTGCGATCGGGGCCGGTTGAACATACACGGCAGGGGCTGGAGCGGGAACAGGTTTGGGCATTGGGATGGCCACCTCCGGCTGGCTCTGGAGAATGTCTCGCATTTCTTCGTCGCTTTCCCACATCAGGAGTTTGCGTCCATCTTTGTCGCGGAATCCGCCAAAGATGATGAGAAGGATATCAATCAATTGACCGATACCAAACAATCCCATCGTTAACAGCCACAGGATCCCGGTCCCGATTTTTCCGACATAAAATCGGTGCAATCCGCAGAATCCAAAGAGCATCCCTCCCGCCATTACTAAAGCCCAGACTCGCTTGAACGGCGAGACCGCTGGACTGCTATACAAATCCGGTTGAACTTTCGACTGAGGAATGTCGGCGGTCGGTTTTTTCGGACCGGCAAACACGCTCAATGGAATAAAACAGACCAGAAATCCCAAGCCACCACCGACCAAGAGGATCATGGACATGAAGATTTCTTCTCCTCGATGGGATTGTCCCATCAGGAACCCCCCCGCAATACAACCCATCAGACAGGCACTCATTAGTACCGGACGGATCAAATAATCATACCAACCCGGAAAATGGCTTACGAATACCCTCAGAAAGGCCAGTAATCCAAGCCAAATACATCCTACGCCGACCCCGATAAGCGGTTCCTCACGGTGTGAACTCGAGCCCGCTACCAGGGCGCCGATTCCAATAGCAATCATCAGGACAAAGACGATCAACCAGAGGAACCGCACGAACCCCGGAACTCTCGCCCGACCTTCTATTGGGTTCGAAGAGGGCTCCCGCGTTTGAGCATGCGGTTGGGCTTGATTAAAGGCCTCGGCAAAGGCCTGGCCGGCCTGGGCCGCCGGATTCGCATCGGATGGGTTGACCGCCTGCGCGGCCATCGCAGCCGCTCGCTTGAGCGGATCCTGGATGTTTTGAACCTGTTCGAACTTGATCCGAGCCGAATTCGTCATCGAAAACGCGCTCCAGATCTGCACGACTAAGCAGGTCCCCGCCACA
>JAAYVQ010000483.1 GCA_012517095.1 Phycisphaerae bacterium
CCAAGCTGGCTGGCCGAGATCCAAGCCAGCGATCCGAAGATCCTGGAATCGAAGATCGGGCCGAATGAAATCCGTCTTTACACAAACCCCGCAGGCGAGCATCGCGATTTCCTCGACTGTATCAAGACCCGAAAAGACCCGTATTTTCCCGTGGATATCGGCCATCGCGTCTCGACGATTTGCCACTTGGGTAACATCGCTTTAAAGCTGGGTCGCAAGCTCAATTGGGACCCGAAGGAAGAAAAATTCGTCAACGATGCTGAAGCCGACGCGATGTTATCGCGGCCGATGCGGAGTCCGTGGAAACTGGCGTGAAAGGGATGACCATGAAAAGGATTATTCCGATTTTGCTTATTGCGATTTCGACCGTCTCGCTTGTTTGTGCGCAACCCCCGGCCGGAGAGCCGCAACGAAACGAGTTCTATGCAATGGATACCAACTTCAACGACGGCAAGGCCCGCAGTCCCGAGGAGACCGCCAAGCTGCTCAAGGAGCTGGGGTATTCGGGATATGGTTTTGTCGGTATGGCCAACATCCCCCAGTGGCTTGCGGCTCTGGACAAGGAGGGACTGAAGCTTTATTCGATCTATGTTGGAGTAGATATCGACTCCGGAAAGATCGATCCGACGATCCTGCAGGCCGTTGAGCAACTTCGCGGCCGGCCGACGGTGCTGTGGGTCTATACCAACAGCAAGAAATTCAAACCGTCCGATGCGGGCGGCGACGATGCTGCCGTGCCGTTACTCCGCGAGCTGGCCGACAGGGCCCATGACGCCGGCCTGAAGATCGCGTTGTATCCGCACATCTCCAACTGGGTCGAGACCATACTCGATGCGGTTCGTGTGTCGGAAAAAGTCAATCGACGCAATCTCGGCGCATCGTTCAATCTCTGCCATCATCTCAAGATCCTCGGTGAAGAGGGCGTCGAGCAGGCCCTGATGAATGCGGCCCCATACCTGCTACAGGTGCAGATCAATGGCGCCGATTCCGGCGACACCAAACAGATGGGTTGGGACAAACTTATCCAGCCGCTCGATGTCGGCAGCTACGATGTCTCGCAGGTTCTGCGCGTCGTTCGCCGTATTCGCTACGCTGGCCCCATTGCCCTTCAGGGCTACGGAATCAAAGGCGATACGCCCGAGATTCTCAAACGATCCATCGAGGGCTGGAATGATCTTTGGAGCAAACTTCCCGCTCGTCCTCAAAGAACCAGGAGTAACTGAATATGAAAAACAACATGACTCGTCGTAAGTTTCTCAAGACCTCAGCGGCCATAGCCGCATCTGCGGTTGTGTTGCCGCAGATGGTTCCATCTTCAGTCTTCGGCGCCGATGCGCCCAGTCAGCGCGTGACGATGGCCTTTATCGGCGTCGGCAATCAGGGTACCAACGATATGCGGGGATTCCTGCAGGACAGCCGGGTACAGGTCGTCGCCGTCTGCGATGTCAACCGTGAAAGCACGGGTTACTGGTCGAATGCCCTCGGCGGACGCGAACCGGCCAGACGCATCGTCAATGAATTCTACGCCAGAAAGACCGGTCAGGCCGACTTCAAGGGCTGCGAAGCATATGAGGATTTCCGCGAGTTGCTGGCTCGCAAGGATATTGACGCAGTGGAAACCGCCGTCCCGGATCATTGGCACGCGATCCCCGTCATTGCCGCGGCCAAGGCCGGCAAGGATATCTACGGTCAAAAGCCCCTGTCGCTTACGATCTCTGATGGCCGGGCGATGGCCAATGCCGTCAAGCGATATGGACGGATTTTTCAGTGCGGCAGCCAGCAGCGCTCGGACTTCAACTTTCGCCGCGTCTGTGAACTGGTCCGTAATGGAAAGATCGGCAAACTACAGACCGTCGAGTGCGGCCTGCCCGGGGGAACGCCGGACTATGTCGGTACCAATCCGAGCAAGCAGACCCGGCCGGTACCCGAAGGTTTCAATTATGATTTCTGGCTGGGCCCGGCGCCCGAAGCACCCTATTGCCCGGCCCGCTGTCATGTCAATTGGCGTTGGGTCCTCGACTATTCCGGCGGACAAGTGACTGACTGGGGTGGCCATCATCCCGACATCGCACAGTGGGGAATGGATACCGAATCCACCGGACCCGTCGAGATCATTAACGCCAAGGGCGTGTTCAACAAGAATGATCTCTACAACACCGCTACCCAATACTACTTCGAATGCATTTATAAGAATGGCGTCAAGCTGGTCATCTCCAACAAACTCCGCGGTGGCGTTAAATTCATCGGGACCGATGGCTGGGTCTGGGCCAATCGCGGTCAACACCAAGCCAGCAGTGATGCGATCAAGAACGCCCAGCTCGGGGCCAACGATGTGCACCTTTACGAGAGCAACGACCACTTCCGAAACTTCATCGACTGTGTGATCAGCCGCAAGGAACCGATTGCGCCGATCGAGACGGCCCACCGCTCGATTACCTTGGCGCATCTGGGCAACATCGCGATGATTCTCGGCCGCAATCTTAAGTGGGATCCCGACAAGGAAAAATTCGTCAACGACGCTGAGGCCGATGCGATGCTCTCCCGGCCATTGCGAAGTCCCTGGCGAATGGGATGACGGAGTCTCTGTGGACGGCGAATCCCTGAAAAATCTGTTGCAGAAAGTCAAAGACGGCGAATGCTCCATTGATGAGGCCGTACAGAAGCTTCGCCATCTGCCGTATGAAGACCTTGGTTTTGCCCGCGTCGATCATCACCGTGCGATCCGTTGTGGTTTCCCCGAGGTGATCTATTGCCCCGGCAAGACCACACCGCAGATCGTCGAGATATTCGACCGCTTGGCCCGCACCGGCCATAATGTGCTGGCCAGCCGCGCATCGCAGGAAGTTTTCGACGCCCTTATGGCCACGGCCAAATATCCGGCATTAAAATACGATGCGGCGGCCCGTTCGATCACGCTGATCCAAAAGCCCCTGGCGCCCTCGTCGGATATGGTTGCGATTGTTACTGCGGGTACGGCCGATCTGCCCGTGGCGATGGAGGCCAAGGTCACCGCTGAAATCATGGGCTGCCGCACGGAATTGGTCTGCGATGTCGGTGTGGCGGGGTTGCATCGATTGCTCAATAACCTCGATCCCCTTCGCAAAGCCGCCGTCGTCATTGTTGTCGCCGGCATGGAAGGGGCTCTGGCCTCGGTCGTCGGCGGTCTGGTCGATTGCCCCGTGATCGCTGTACCCACCAGCGTCGGTTATGGCGCCAGTTTCGAAGGACTTTCGGCCCTGCTGACGATGCTCAACAGTTGCGCCTCGGGCGTGTCGGTGGTCAACATCGACAACGGTTTTGGCGCCGGATACTGTGCGGCCGTCATCATCAACAAACTCAATCGCAGGAGGGCCTGACCATGCAGACGATTACAACCGTTCCCATCTTGCCTCCGCGGCCGAATGACGGCCACAAGGGTACCTTCGGTAAGGTTCTCATCATTGCCGGAAGCATGGGTTTTAGCGGCGCCGCGACCCTGTCGGGACAGGCGGCACTCCGCGGCGGGGCGGGTCTGGTCCGCCTGGCCGTACCGCGATCCATCCTGCCAATTGTCGCTGCGATCGAGCCCTGTTACACGACGATTCCGCTGCCCGAGGACGAAAACGGACAGATTACTCCCAAAGCAATCACTGTGTTGTTGCCCCATCTGGCCGACAATGACATCGTTGCCGTTGGTCCTGGCCTCGGACAGGGCAGGGGGGCGAAAGAATTGCTTGCGGTATTGATCTCCCGGCCGGACCTCAAGCTTGTCATCGATGCAGACGGCCTCAATGTTCTGGCCAAATCCTCCGAATGGGTCGGTTCGCGAAAGGCCTCGATAATCCTGACCCCACACCCCGGCGAAATGAAACGGCTGTGGGAAAATTCCTTCCGCGAACCGATGCCTGCTGATCGAAAAGAGCTGACCATCCGATTCGCGTCGAAATCCGGATGCGTTGTTGTCCTTAAAGGCGCCGGTACCGTCGTCGCCGATTCCTCACGGGTGTATGTTAACACCACCGGCAATCCCGGAATGGCCACCGGTGGGGCGGGTGATGTGTTAACGGGTTTGATCGCCGCGCTGAACGGACAGGGCCTGTCGCTTTTTGACGCCTCAGTACTCGGAGTTTATCTGCACGGTCTGGCCGGTGACTTGGCCGCCCAGGTCTATTCGCAGGTTGCTCTGGTCGCGACAGATATCCTTCGTTATCTCCCAGCCGAGATCAAACGGTATCTGAATACCGCGAGGCCAAAAACATAAAACGACCAGCCGATGGCCCAATGTGATTTTATTACCGATCGCGAGATCTATACTCGTGTGATCCAGGGAGCGATTCCGGACGCAAAGGAATTTGTCTGGCTGGGGACCAGTGACCTCAAAGACCTGCATGTCGAAAAGCGCGGTCGCATGGTTCCATTTCTGGAAATCCTGTCTGACCTCATCGAACGCAAGGTTGCCATCCGTCTGCTTCATGCCAAAGAGCCCGGCCCGGCCTTCCGCGAGGATTTTGACCGTTATCCCGCCCTGATCCACGGCATGGAACGGATCCTCTGCCCCCGCGTCCATTTCAAGTCCGTGATCGTGGACGGCCGATTTGCATACTCTGGTTCGGCCAATCTTACCGGCGCCGGCATGGGTGCCAAAACGGATCACCGCCGCAACTTTGAATCGGGCATCGTGACCACCGATCCAGA